>SYKU01000345.1 GCA_005808865.1 Acidobacteriota bacterium | reverse complement strand
TTCCTCTGCTACACCGGCCTTCGCGGCCTTCGCCGCAGCGACTACTTTCTCCGCCTGCAGTGAGGGCACGAAATCGTAGTGGTCGTACTCCATGCTGAACGACGCCCTGCCTTGCGTCATCGACGTGAGGTCGTTCTGATAGTTCAGCATTTCCGCCATGGGTACCTGGGCGCGGAGAATCTGCGTGCTTCCACGCGTTTCCATGCCTGCGATACGGCCGCGGCGTCCGTTGAGATCGCCCATCAGGTCGCCCGCATATTCGACCGGCGCCTGAATCTCCACGTTCATTACCGGTTCGAGGAGCGCCGGCTTCGCCTGAGCCATCGCGTTCCGGAACGCCTTGCGCGCGGCAAGTTTGAAAGCGAGTTCGGAAGAATCGACGTCGTGATAGGATCCGTCGTAGACCACCACCCGGAAGTCCACCATCGGAAACCCCGCAAGATAACCGTTCGCGGAAGTTTCGATAATACCCTTTTCTATCGCCGGAATATAGTTCTTTGGAATGGCGCCGCCGAAGACTTCGTTGACGAATTCGAACTTCGCGCCGCGCGGCAGCGGCTCCATTCTGATCCAGCAATCGCCGAACTGGCCGGGGCCTCCGGTCTGCTTCTTGTGGCGGCCCTTAACGTCTGCCTTACCCCGAATCGTTTCGCGGTACGGAATCTTCGGAGGCTTGAGCGCCACCTCGACCCCGTAACGCTTCTTCAGGCGGCTAACGATGATTTCCACATGCTGCTGGCCAGCCCCCGCAAGGAGGAACTCATTCGTCTGCGGGTCGCGATAGAAGCGCAAGGACTTATCCTCTTCGAGAATCTTATGCACCGCATTACCCATGCGGTCCTCGTCCTGACGCGATTTCGCTTCAATCGCAAAGGCGATGGACGGTTCTGGAAGCTTCACCGGCACGAACGAAATCTGGGACGCCTTGTCGCAAAGCGCGTCGCCGGTCTGCGTGTCCTTTAGTTTGGCGACGGCGCCGATGTCGCCGGCGTGGAGTTCGTTCACCGGCGTAATCGTCTTACCCTGCATGCAGCCGATGTGGGCCAGACGCTCCTCCGTGCCTCGCTCCACGTTATGGAGGTGGGCGTCGTTTTTGAGCACGCCCGATACAATCTTCATGTAGGACACGCGCCCGGCGAATGGATCCGCCGCCGTCTTGAATACCCAGGCTGCCACCGGCTGAGAGTCGGCGATCCTGCGTGTCGAATCCGCGCCATGGTTTCTGCAGGGGACCTCGCCACGGTCGACAGGAGAAGGAAAGTTCTCCAAGGCGAAATTCAGGATCTGATCGGTTCCAACGTTGTGGAGAGCGGATGCACACAGGACGGGGAAGATGCGTTTTTCCGCGACCGCCGCCCTCAACCCATCGAGAATGTGCTCGACCGGCAATGTGCCCTGCTCGAAAAATTCCTCCAAGAGCGCATCGTTACCCTCAGCAACAAGTTCGACGACTACTTCGTGCGCCTTCTGCGCGGCTTCGGCATAGGCATCGGGGATATCGCCTTCCCTACCCTTTCCGTCCCCGTCAGGTGTGTAGGTATAGCTCCTCATCCGGACGATGTCGATGACGCCCTTGAAATCGCGTTCGGTCCCCATGGGCAACTGAACAGGAACGGCGGTGCGGCCGAAGTTCGCTTGCACGCTTTCAAGCGCGCGATCGAAGCTGGAGCGTTCGCGATCGAGTTTATTAATGACGATTGCGCGAGGGAGCGAATAATCGTTCGCGAAAGCCCAGACTTTTTCGGTTTGCACCTCGACCCCAGCGACGCCATCGATAAGCACGAGGGCGGCGTCGGCGGCGACGAGCGCGGCGCGCGTGTCGTTGATGAAAATGTTGTAGCCGGGAGTATCAAGGATGTTGATTTTCGTCTTTTTCCATTCCGCAAAGGCGGCTGAGGTGGAGATCGTGATTTTTCGCGCGATCTCCTCGTCATCAAAATCCGTTATCGTGTTTCCCTCGTCGACGCGCGTCAGGCGTGTCGTCGCGCCGCTGGTGAACAATATTGCGGAAGTGAGCGTCGTCTTACCGGAATCGCCGTGGCCCACTACACCGACGTTCCGGATATCCTTGCCTTCGTAGATTTTCACTTGGATAGCTCCCGTAGTTCAGTCAGTTGTTCAAATCAAAAGGGGATGTTATCACAATTGAAACACTTGCAGCCCCGCATCGCGGATGAGATGCGGATGCTATCCGGTCCGGTCGAGCGGCTATCAAATGCGGTGATGCCGCTCCCCACATGCCAGGAATCGACGGTCGCTGGACGAAGGATCCGGACGAAGACCTCGAGTTGCACGCGCGCCGCAGTTTCGCGAAAAAACGGCGATCGCGGCGTCCCTACATCTCCATGTATGGCATGACCGGCACTTTCCCAATCAATCGCGAATAGACCGTCAGCGCGCCGCGGTGATGCGCGGAATGGTCGGTCAACGCGCCGAAAATGGCGAACCGCGGCATCCCGCCCATGATGGGTCCTGGCGGCAGCGGTGCGACCCAAGCTTCCTCGCTGTTCGCATCGATTGCCGCATGAGCTGACGCGCACGCGCGATCCATCCATGCCCGCGCCGCAGTCAGGGAAATAACCGCGCGCACGCCACTGTCGAGGCTCTCGAAATTCATGTCGAAGCCGCCAGGTGCAAACGCACCTTCGATAAACCACTCCACCGTCTGAGCCGCATGGGCCACCTGCTGGGCCACGGTAAAAAGGCCGTCTTTTGGCGCGAAGCCGGAATCGGATTCATCCAGGACCCTGGTAGAACGGTCGAAGAACTCCTTCATCGCGCCCACTTCGCCGTGCATGCCTTCTTTTGTCATAATTTATACCTCCAGAAATCATCATGGCGCAGCCGCCAGCGGTTTTCAAGCATGGCTGCCGCCTGGGACATATCGCGCGCGCCCCGCCGCAACGGCTTCGTGGTCATTCTCAGCCCTGATTCATCCAAAGCCTTGGAGGAGACGTGCGTAGGAGGATCGCGGAGTCAGGCTCCCCATCCTAATCCCTTCTAAATTCACTTATGGAAGATCGGGTGAAATTGCCGCTTGGCGAGCTAATGACGGCTCTCAGAAAAAAACTGCAATGAGGAGGATCGAAGGAAGACACTTGGGTGTACACTACCCTCTAGCCGAGTATCAAAATGGAAATCTGCGGCTAGGATCGGCACTGACTGGGAGGTCACGCGATGTTGAGAAAAATGGTTCGGTCCGGGCGGACGGCGTACGTGGCGGTGCTCTTGTTGTCGGCGGCCTCTTTGGGTATTAGCCAAGCCCAGACGACCACGGGCGAGGTGACTGGGCGAGTGGTTGATGCGAGCGAGGCCCTGGTTTCCGGGGCGGAAGTTACCGTCCGGCACGAGGAGACGGGATTGGAGCGGAGGGTCGCCTCGAACGCCGAGGGGTACTTTGCAGCGACGTTCTTGCCGCTGGGAACCTATTCGGTGACTGTCGCGGCACCGGGGTTCAAGATGCTAACCAGGTCCGGGCTGCGGATAGGTGGCGGACAGCGTATCCACTTGGCCCTTGCCATGGAGGTCGGCGCGGTGACCGATTCGGTGACGGTATCGGCGACCGCTCAGCAGGTAAACACCGAGGATGCGAAGCTCCGGCATGTCATCGACCAGAAACAGGCACAAAACCTTGCGCTGAACGGGCGAGTCCTGACGCACATGCTGGCGCTGATTCCCGGCGTAGCGATTACCGGCGACCTGAGCGCCTTCGACATCACCGGCAACCTTGGCAATTTCGCGGTGAACGGCTCGCGCACGGTCTACAACGCGGCGACAGTGGACGGCGGATTCAATCAGGACTCCGGAAACATGGCTTCCCAGTCGAATCTGGTGAGCCCGGACTTCGTGGAGGAAGTCTCTATTGTGACCTCCGGGTACACGGCCGAGTACGGGCGAAGTTCCGGGGTCCAGATCAACTTCGCAACGCGGAGCGGAACGAAGAACTTCCACGGAGTGCTGTACGAATTCTTCCGGAACGAGAAGATGGACGCGCGGAGCTTCTTCGCGCCCAGAAAGAACAAACTGCGGTACAACAACTTCGGTTGGACGCTCGGCGGGCCAGTGACCCTCCCCGGCAAATTCAACAGGTCGCGGGAGAAGCTGTTCTTCTTCGTGGGCCAGGAACATCGGAGGCGGACTACCGACCAGATTCAGTTTGCGACGACGCCGACAGGGGCAGAGCGGTCGGGTATCATCAACAGCCCGGTACAACTGACGTACCCATCTAACTTCCCCGTGGTTTCGCTGCGCGGGCAGCCGATCTCCGATCCTTCGCGGGCCACGCCCGGGAATTCCACCGGGCGTAACATCATTCCACAACAGTACATCACCGCCAACGGGCGCGCGGTGATGAAGATTTACGAAACGATGATCCCCCGGGCGGTCACTTACGTGGACCAGGCGGTCCCCAACAACACGGCGTTCCAGTTGCCGAACCCGGACACGCGGCGGGAAGATTTCGTGAAAGTCGACTACCTCCCGAGTGCGGCCCAACGCTTAACTTACACTTTGATGAACGGCGTCGGGACCAACGATACGCAATTCGTGTTTGGACCGTATCCGACCAAGGGATTCACGCGGCGCAATGTCGCCAGGACCCACCGCATCAACTGGACGCAGACGATCAGCCCCACGACGGTGAATCGGGTGGCGGCGCAGGTGAACCACCTCAACCTCCGTTGGCCGCCGCTCGGTGACTACGACCGGGCCGACCGGTATGGTCTGGCAATCAAGGAGTTGTACGGCAATGATATCCAGGAAATTGGCATTCCGAACATAACTATTCAGGGTTTTTCGGGCATTTCCGGCGCCGCGGGCGCCTGGCAGGCGCCGACGGCGGATTTTAGCGTCAGCGACGATTTGAACTACGTGCGCGGAAAGCACAATCTGAGGTTCGGTTTCCTGGCGGCGAGAAACCGAAAGAACGAAGCGGTGCTGGAGACCACGCGGTTGCTTACGGGCAACGTCGCGTTCTCGCAGGTCGGGAACACGGTCACCTCCGGCGACGCGCTCGCCGATGTGCTGCTTGGCAATTTCCGCTCTTGGCGCGAAGCGCAGTATCCGCAGATTGAGGGCGTACGGTACACGCAGGCGGAGGCGTATGTAAACGATACGTGGCGGGTGCTGCCGAACCTGAGCATGGACATCGGAGTGCGCTACACTTACACAATTCCCAACTATTCCGCCGCGGGCAACGTTTCGACATTCCTCGGCTCCGCCTTCGACCCGGCGAAAGCGCAGCAGGTGATCCCGTCGGGAGTGGGAGCCGGAAGCCTGCGGCCGGGTGTGGGTGATCCCTATAACGGCATTGTGATTCCGGGCAGCCAGTTCTACCAGGACTTCGAAAGGCGCTTCCCGCCGGCGTCGAGCCCGGAGATTCGGGCCCTGTTCCGCGGTCTGCCGCGCTCGATCTTCCCCAACATCAAGGTGCTGGCGCCGCGCTTCGGCTTCGCTTACGATCCCTGGCGCAATGGAAAGGTTTCTATCCGCGGCGGGGCCGGATTCTACACCGATGTGCTGCCAACCGGGTTTTTCCGCGAGATGGGCAGCAACCCGCCATTCGGCGTCGTGTCGGACGTCGTGGACGGACCGATCGACGACCCTGGGCGCGGGGCGGCCGGGGCCAAGTTTCCAGTGTCGATGCTGGCGATGGGGACGGACATCCAGCCTCCACTGACGCTGAAAGCTAACTTCGGCTTCCAGATTCAGTTGCCGACGGCCTCGGTGCTCGACGTAAGTTGGGTGACCTCCCAGGCGCGGCATAATTTACGTCGCGTGGACATTAATACCGTTCACCCCTCGGTGCAGTTCAACAACCGGACTGTCAATCTGAATGCGCTTCGGCGCTACCAGGGCTACGCCTCGATCAATTCCTACGAAAGCTCGGCGTCGTCGAACTATCACGGACTGCAGGTGGGCCTGACGCGGCGGTACTCGACGGGGGTCACCTACAGCTTGGCCTACACCTTCTCGAAAGCGCTGGACGACGGCTCGGCGCTGGGCATCGGCGTGGAAGACATCAACAACTATCGCGCCGAGCGGTCGTACTCGGATTTGGACCGGACACACGTGGTCACGATGAGCTACATTTACGAACTGCCTTTCTGGCGCTCCGGACAGCGCTGGTACGAGAAAGCCCTGGGCGAGTGGACCATCTCCGGGATCAACGTCTTCCAGTCGGGTCCCAGGGTCACGCCGTCGATCGTCACTCCCACGGGCTTCCGCAGACCCGATCGCGTTGGGGAATTGAAGTATCTCGACCCGCGGCAGGTGCAGACTCTTGTGGGCGGCGATGGACAGTCGCGCACGGGGAACTTCTGGTTCGATCCTGGACCCGGCGGGGCGTTTATAGCGCCGGCGCCGGACCGCTTCGGGAACAGCGCCCCGCGCATCATTCGCGGACCGGGACGCAACAATTGGAACATCGCGCTGATGAAAGACTTTCCAGTGTCTGGCGAGCGGGTGAAGCTGAAGTTCCGCGCCGAAACCTTCAACGTCTGGAACCATGCGCAGTTTAACAGCCCGAATCTAACAGCATCGGATCGAGCCTATGGAATCGTCAGCTCGAGCGCGGATGGGCGCAACGTGCAACTCGGCCTTAAGCTGGAGTGGTGAGCGGGCGCGGGCGCTCACGGTATCGTTCGCGCCTAAGCACGATCATAGCCGCACCGCAGCCTCATAGCGCCGGCAAAAGTACGTCATATCGCCGGCGAAGGCACGTCTGGCCATCGGCGATTTCACCGACTGCGCCCGGGCGGTCTGTTGTTTATTTTCCCAAGCTGCCGGTCGAGGCTGACCGCAAGATCCTAAACCCGGCGAAGCCGGAACCAAACAGACCAAACGCCAAACGTTGGAGCGTCCCCAAAAGCACACCAAAGGCCTATCAACATTGGCTCCGGCGCATACCTGGGAAGATTTCCTGGCAGAAAACGTGCAGAATCCAGATGTTGCGCTACTAAACGGTTCCGGCAATGGCCGCGCTCGTATGCCCGAGATGGCGGGCCTCGAGATGCTGAACCAGGACAAACGCCATGCCCGTATCCTGCGGCAGCGCGCGAAGCAGTTGAGTGTACGCTTCGAGTCCACCCGCGGAGGCGCCAATGCCCACGATGGGCGGAATGCTCTTTGGTTTGGGCGCCGTCGCCTTGCCGGCGTTGGACGCCCCGCGCCGAGCGGGCTTCGCCACGCTCTGGCGCGGCGCGACGGCAGGCTTGCCGCCCTTCTGCTTCGGAGAGTTTCCGGACCTAGGTTTCATCGGCATCCAAGCGGTTCGTCACCTGGCGCGGTCGACGGCTTCCTTTGTCACGGCGATTCGGAAACTCGGCGCGAGCGCCATCTCGGGTAGAGCCAAGCTTCGCGGGTCATCCGTCACCAGCCAGCTTTAACGTACGCTTCCCTGTTCGCCGAAGTCAACTGACGCCGCCGGTTGGTTCGGCTGGCCGAACGGTTCTAACGCCAGCCGAAACTCTTCAGGAGATAGGAAAGACGCCGGCCATCGGCGGCGTTCTCCTGAACCTGATTTGGCACGAAGTAGCGCGAGGCGAGCACTGTGAGGCGAAGAGCGCCTCCGGTCCGCCGGGCCTTGATCGGAATCGAAATATCGAAGTCGCCCACCGGGAGAGCGAGTTCCCCGACGGTTCGCCCGTCGCAGTCCACTCGAATGGATTGTCCCCTTAGCCAGCTCGCCCATTCCGGAAGTGATCCTCGAAGCATCAATTCCCCGCTGCCCGGCGGAAGCATGAAATGCGCTTGCGTCGTCGCCCACCCGTCGGAAAACCAGCCCTGCGAAGCGTGAATTCTGCCGCCGATCACCTGCGCGATCGAGCGTGCGAGAAACGTCTTGAATTTTTCGGAGGCGCCTCGCAGAATTCCAGGCGTGAATTCGTCAATGGCTTCGTACCAGATCTTCGAGTATGCGTCCAGACCGTAGACGACGTATCCGGGCGGCAACCAATCTCCTGTTTCACGCCGCAGAACCTCGCCGATCTCGGCTACACGCGTTGCGCCGCCGGCGAACGTCTTGGCGGTCCCGTACTCGCGAAGGCATCCCATGTATTCGGGGATGTACACCAACTCGTATCTCTTTCCGATCCGGATCAGCAGGTCCCAGTCCATCACATAATGCAACTTCTGATCCACCCAGCCGATTTCCTCCAGGACGGCGCGGCGGAAATACACGGTCTGCTGAAGAATGTAGTCGGAGAGATGAACAAGTTTCCAAAGATTGAACGGCTCCGTAACCGGGAACCGGCCCGTGACGTTGCCATCGTAGTCGAGCAGGTACCCTTCGCCGTAAACGGCTCCCGCCGCCGGGTTGGCTTCAAATGCACGCACTGCATGCGATATAGCTCCGGGAAGAATCGTGTCGTCTGAATTGAGCCACGAGACAACTTCGCCTTTGGCCATTTGAAAGCCTTTGTTGATGGCATCGGATTGACCCCGGTCCCGCTCGGAAACGAACTTCAGCCGGCTGGCGTATTCGCGGACGACCTGAGCGGTTTCATCCTTCGATCCGCCATCCATGACGATGTACTCGATGCGCGAATAGTCCTGGCTCAGGACGCTTTCGATAGTCGCCCGGATGAAGTGGCCCTGGTTAAAAGACGGCGTGACGACGGTGACGAGCGGATTGCGCATGCGGTGGAGGGAAACCGCTCCTCCGGAGTGAAGGAACAGCGGTTCCCTCATTATTGTTACACTAAAACTTTAGAGCCGGAGCGTCCGGCCATGATGTCGGCCGGCCGGCGTCTTCAAGGCGGAAGACCACTAAGGAGCCGGAATGAAACCGAACCTGGGATTTTTCGTATTTCTTGCCCTCATCGCCTCAACCGTTTCCGCAATAGCTCAGACCGACCTCGGAGGCTCGGTTGTAATGGGCTTCGACGATCCGTCCATCCAGTACGCCTCGAACGTCCTGAGAGATCCTATCAGCGAACTGCAACGGAAACTCGACCGCGGCGAAGCGAAGCTGCGGTTCGATAAAGAACGCGGCTACCTGCCTTCCGTTCTGGAACTTCTGAACGTTCCGGTCTCCTCGCAGGCTCTGGTGTTTTCAAAAACCAGCTTTCAGCTTCAGCGAATCACGCCGCAGACGCCGCGCGCCATCTACTTCAACGACCAGGTCTATGTTGGATACGTCGTCGACGGAGATGTCGTCGAGGCGTCGGCCGTGGACCCCGAAAAAGGCGCGATTTTTTACACGCTCGACCAGACCCGCAGGACGACTCCGCGCTTCGTGCGCCGTGACGAATGCCTCCAGTGCCACGCGTCTCCGAAGACCTTGGGCGTGCCGGGCCACATGGTGCGCTCCGTATACACCGCGACCGACGGCTACCCGATTTTCCAGGCCGGGGGCTTCGTCACCGACCATCGTTCTCCCATGAAGGAGCGGTGGGGAGGATGGTACGTGACCGGAACTCACGGCGCGGACCTGCACATGGGCAACGTCTTCCTGCGAGGCGATAATCCGGATAACCTCGACCTGAAGGCGGGTGCGAACGTGACTGACCTTGCGAGCCGATTCGACACGGACCGCTTCCTCTCACCCCACAGCGACATTGTGGCGCTGATGACCCTCGAACACCAGACGCGCATGCACAACCTGATCACGCGCGTCAGCTACGAAGCGCGAACCGCGATGGAGCAGCAGGTGTCCATGAACCGCGCGCTTAAGCGGCCGGACAGCGAATGGTCCGATTCCACGCGGCGGCGCGTTTACGGGCCGTCGGAAGTGCTGCTCCAGTACATGCTCTTCAGGGATGAAGCCCCGCTCACCGCGCCGGTCAAGGGCACCTCGGCCTTCACCGGAGAGTTCTCGAAGCATGGCCCGAGGGATCGCAAAGGGCGCTCGCTGCGGGACCTTGATCTGACCAGACGTCTTCTTCGTTATCCGTGCAGCTACCTGATTTACTCGGAGGCGTACGACGCACTTCCGAAAGAGTTGTCAGAGTACCTCAACCGGCGGCTGTGGGAAGTGCTGTCGGGGGCCGATACCGGAAAGGTTTACGGGACGCTCACAACAGCCGAGCGGCGGGATATCGCGGAGATTCTTCGCGACACAAAGCCCGCATTCGCCGCCTACTGGGACTCAAGAACGCCGCCCCGCGCCCGCTGAAATCGCTTACGCGCGCAGGGCTGCGGGGATTCTCTCAAAATGCACCGCTCCCTCCCCGGCATGAACCGGCTGTGTGGTTGCGAGCACGCAAAATGTGGGCAGGCAGAGAGGTCTCTAAGCCCGGCCTGAACTCCGCAACTGCCCCCCTGACGCGTCATCAATCATGACGCCCGGTTATCACCAACCGGGTATCGCTTGGACCCAGCCGGCGCGAACCCGCGTGGAGCGGGCGCATGCGGGGTGAGGGCGTCCCGCGCGATCCACGCGGACCACGCTGCCACCCGGAGCCAGCGCGCATCGCTGAGTTCATGGAATACCCGCTTGCTATGATTAAGGCATTGGAACATAAGCCGCGCCATCGCCACAAAGGTCCCTCAGGTGCCTCGGTTTCACGGCATGATACTCTACCGGTCGTGAGAGCCCTGCTGCTCGTTTTTCTTCCCTTTTCGCTTGCCACCGCCGCCGACGCGGGCTCTGACTATTTCGAAACGAAGATCCGTCCGTTGCTCGCGGCTCAATGCGCCGGATGCCATTCGTCCAAACTCGCTTCGCCGATGGCGGGCTTGCGCCTGGATGATCCGGCTTCGTTGCGCGCCATGGTGACGCCCAGGAATGCGAATGCCAGCCGTTTGATCCAGGCGGTGCGCTATGAGACGAAGGGCATGCCGCCCGCGGGGCGCTTGCCGCAAGCTGAGGTCGACGCGCTGGTGCGATGGGTGGAGATGGGCGCGCCGGTGCCGGAGGCGAATGCCGCGGCGCCGCGTTCGGCGGCCGCCAAGGCAAAGGCGGCGAAGGAGCACTGGGCCTGGCAGCCGTTGACGCCGGGCGCCGGCTCGATTGACGATCAGATCGCGGCCCGCCTGGGGATGGAAGGCTTGTCGATGTCGGCAGCCGCCGATCATCGGACGTTGATCCGCCGCTTGAGCTACGATCTGGTGGGCCTGCCACCGAAGCCCGGCGACGACCGCATGACGGTTCCACAGGCGGTGGAAAACTATCTTGCGTCGCCCCACTTTGGGGAGCGCTGGGCGCGCTATTGGATGGATGTGGCCCGATATGCGGACACGGGATTTCTGGGCCGCGCGTTTCTGATCCCGTTCCGCTATCGCGACTGGCTGATCGACGCCATCAATCGCGATCTTCCTTATGACCGCTTCGTCGCGTTTCAGCTGGCTGCCGACCAGATGCCGGACGCTGCCAAAGCGGATCACGCGGCGCTGGGGTTCCTTTCGCTCGGCGCGAATCCGAATCGCCCAGAGGATCTGCCGGATGTGGCCGACGACCGGATCGACGTAGTCACGCGCGGCTTGCTGGGGCTAACGGTGACTTGCGCGCGTTGCCACGATCACAAGTACGACCCGATCCCGACGCGCGACTACTACGCGCTTTATGGGATTTTTGCCAATACCCGTTACGCGCAGCCGGTCCACATAAGCCCGTTGCCGCCTTTCTATGAGAAGCGGGCGGAGCTACGGCGGCAGATCCGGCGCGCCTACATCCTGGAACGCCTGGAAGAGCTGCGCGCGGAGTTCCGCGAGCCGAAGGAAGCGCGCCGCTACCTCGAAGCGCTGTGGAAGGGGCGGCACTTGAGCGGATCGGCGCTGGAGAGCCTGGCGCGGGAAAAGAACCTGAACACGCTGGTGGTGCAGCGTTGGGCCGCCCGGTTGGCGCAGCGGGCCGATTGGCGCGAGGCGCGGGAGAGCCCGGTGGAGATGTATCTGGCAAAGCTGACCGCACCGCCGGATGACGATTGGCGTTCGTTGCTGCGGGGTCCGTCGGCGCCGCCTGAAGTGCCCGAGGAGGACTTCGCTTCGATCCAGACCGAGGGCGACGCCAACACCACGCGCGACTTGCAGTGGCAGTTCGAGGAAGTACTGAACGACGCGACGTATCGCGGGGCGACTGGTGTGATAGCCGGGGCGCATGACCGCGCCACGATCAAGCCTGCTCACGTGTTCGTGCGTGGTAATCAGAACGATCTGGGAGAGCCCGTGGGACGCTGTTTCCCGACGGTGCTGGCCAAGGAGAAGTGTTTCACGCCGTCGGGCACGGGCCGGCTGGACCTGGCACGTGCGATCGCCTTGCCGGAAAATCCCATTGCGGCGCGGGTGGCGGTGAATCGCGTTTGGCAGCATTTGTTCGGTGAAGGACTGGTTCGGACGCCGAGCGACTTTGGCGTCCGCGGCGACCTGCCGACGCATCCGGAGCTATTGGACGCGCTCGCCGCGGAATTCATGCAGGATGGCTGGTCGACCAAGCGCCTGATCCGGCGGATCGTGTTGTCACGCGCGTACCAGCAAGCCAGCGGCGATCGCGCGGAGGCGCGCGCGAAAGATCCGGAGAATAAGCTGCTGTGGCACATGAACCGCCGGCGGCTGGACTTCGAGGCGCTGCGCGACGGAATGTTGGCCGTGGCCGGGCGCTTGGATCCGAAGATCGGCGGGCAGCCGGTGTCGATCGATACGATGCCGGCCGATCCGCGGCGCACTCTCTACACCATCGTCGAGCGGGAGAAACCCTTGCCTTTGCTGAAGACCTTCGACGTAGCGGATCCGGAACAGCATTCGCCGCAGCGTTATCAGACAACGGTGCCGCAGCAGGGGTTGTTCTTGTTGAACAGTCCGTTTGTCGGGGAAATGGCGCGGGCGTTGGCCCTGCGTTCGGCGAGCGTGGACGAGTTGTACCGGCATGCGTTCGGACGCAAGCCCTCGCCGGTGGAAGCAAACCGCGCGATGGCGTTTTGGGAGCGCGCGGGCGCGGTGGCCGCGGTGACCGGCGGCGCCTGGCGGTATGGTACGGCGGCGTTCGATCCGTCCACCGGGCAGGTGGATGGATTCACGCCATTCCGCTACTTCACGGGCCGCAGTTGGCAGAACGCTTCGGCGGGCGTGGATCCTGAGACGGGCGTCGCGCGCCTGACCGCGACCGGCGGCGCGCCGGGCGACGATCTGCGTGCGGTAGCGGCGCGGCGCTGGATTGCGCCGGCGGATGCGATCCTCGAGATCAAGGGGCGTCTGGTGCACAACGTTGGTGCGTTGCAGCTTCGCTTCAAGCTCAGCAACGGCATTCGCGGCTGGGTGGTGTCGAGCCGGCAGGGCAAACTGGGCCGTTGGCGGATCGAAGCGCCGCCACCGCCGAAGGATCACTTGAGCTATCAGGCGAACCCCGGCGTTGATACGAATCTGACGGCGATCGAGGTGAAGGCCGGCGAGAGGCTCGACTTCATTGTCGATTCGATCGACGACTACGAGGCCGATGGCTTTTCGTGGGCGCCGGTGTTGAAAGCCGCCGATGGGCGGACGTGGGACGCGCGCCAGGATTTCGACGGACCGCCGTTTCCCCGGCTGAACGGGCGCGAGCAGTTGGCGCAAGTGCTGTTGTTGAGCAACGAATTTGCTTTCCTGGATTGAGGATGAACACGATGATCTCAAGACGCGAATGGTGGCGGCGGATTGGCGCCGGCATGGGGCAAATGGGCCTGGTGGGAGTGATGCAGCAGGCGCTGGGCGCAAATCCGCTCGCGCCGCGGAGGCCGCCTCTCAGCGCGAAGGTGAAGCGCGTGATCCATATCTTTTGCAACGGCGGGCCGTCGCACGTGGATACGTTCGATCCGAAGCCGGCGTTGACGAAGTATGCCGGCCAGCCGTTGCCGACGCACCTGCGGACGGAGCGGCGCACGGGCGCGGCGATGCCCTCACCGTTCGCCTTTAAGCGGTTCGGCAAGAGCGGACTCGAGATCAGCGAGGTCTTCTCCAAGGTCGGGGCGCACGCCGATGATCTGTGCGTGATCCGCTCCATGCATACCGAGGTTCCGAACCACGAACCGTCACTGATGATGATGAACTGCGGCGCCACGCAGCAGAGCCGGCCGAGTTTCGGCTCGTGGGTTGTCTACGGCTTGGGTTCAGAGAATCAGAATCTGCCGGGATTCATTGCGTTGTGTCCGGGCGGGCTGCCGATTCGGGGGGCGCGGAATTGGAAATCGGCGTTCCTGCCGGGTGCGTATCAGGGGACGCATATCGATACGCGCGAAACGGAACTCGACAAACTCGTGGCCAACGTACAGAACCGCTTGACCGCGCGTGAGGATCAGGAACGTCAACTGGCGCTGCTGGCGGCGATGAACAAGGAGTACGCGGAGCAGCGGGCCGAGGATCAGGCGCTGGAGGCGCGGGTGCAATCGTTCGAGTTGGCGTTCCGCATGCAACTCGAGGCAGAGAATGTTTTTGACTTGTCCAAGGAGCCCGCGTCCATCCGCGAACCGTACGGCGATACGCTGCACGGACGGCAACTGCTGATGGCGCGGCGGCTGCTTGAAAAAGGAGTGCGCGTGGTGCAGGTGTGGCATGGCGCGGGCCAGCCTTGGGACACGCATGACGACATCGCCAAGCGCGTGCGGAACCTGGCGGGCGAGAGCGATCAGCCGATCGCGGCGCTGCTGACGGATTTGAAGCAGCGCGGTATGTTCGACGATACGTTGGTCTTGTGGGGCGGCGAGTTTGGGCGCACGCCGGTGGTGGAGTTGCCCGCGTTCGGATCGAACAACGGTACGGCTGGACGGGATCACAATTCGTATGGCTTTTCGGTTTGGCTGGCTGGGGGCGGCGTGAAGGGCGGGACGGTCCACGGGGCGACGGATGAGTTCGGGTTCCGCGCCGAGGTGGACCGCGTGCACGTACACGACCTGCACGCAACGATGCTGCACCTGCTGGGCTTCGACCACGAACGGTTCACCTTCCGGTATGCGGGGCGCGACTTCCGGTTGACCGATGTGCACGGACAGGTTGTCAGGAACGTGTTGGCGTAGGCGGCGCGTAAAGCGGCGGCAAAACGCTATTGATGTGCGGGATCTCCTGCTGCGTTGGTTCAGCCTGAACTATACGCTTCCGAGCCCCAGTGATCGGACCAATTCGGTTTAGCACCATATGCTGAGCTCAACTGCCAACTGCGAAGGGAACCGCGATGCTTTTGGCGCGGCCAGGCAGGTAGGACGGGCGACCGAGCCCCAGTCTCCGGTCTGCTTGACGACAAGTCGCTGCCGATTCTCCCGCTTGCGGCTAGAATACGGGAATCATGAACTCTCTCCACGTCAGGAAGGCGACGTCCGGTGACGCTGCAGGAATAGTGAAAGTCCTTGAAACCGTGGCTTCGGAACGCGTTTACTCCGCAATCGACGTGGTGTGGTCGGTCGGGCAGGAGGCCCGCTACCTCGATTCGATTTCTCAACGGGAAGCGTTCCACGTTGCCATCGATGACTTCCAACGGATCGTCGGCTTTCAGAGCCTCGACCTGTGGTCGTCGCTGCTGCCGTCAATGGCCCACGTTGGTCAAGTCGGGACCTTTCTCGTGCCGGAATGGCGGAGGCGGGGCGTTGGCCATCAGTTGTGGAACGTGACAGAGTTATTCGCGCGTCAGCAGGCGTATCAGAAGCTCGCGATTCAGGTCCGGGCCAAGAACACCGGAGCCCAGATGTTTTATCGAGGGCTCGGGTTCACCGAGTGCGGAAGGTTGACCCGGCAAGTGATCATTGACGGCGTCGAGGATGACGAACTGCTGATGGAGTATTTCCTCTGATCGATCCAGCACGATAGATCCACCCTGAGGGCGCAGCGTTTACCGATAGCCGCCGGTAGCCTTCCAGCGGGTTCTTCAGATGGAAGCCAGACTCCGGTTAGAGTTCCCCAAACTTCTTCTCCATGTACGCGATCCGCTCCTGCTCGACGGAATGGCTGCCTGGCCCTTCTGCCGGAATGCAGACGCCCGTTCTCGAAGAACTCCTTCTGCCAGCGGAGAAGACCGTGCGCTGCAAACCCAGCTCATCGCAGAGCTTCGAGATGGGCTCCTTGTTCAGCAAATGCCGCCTCAGAATGGCGACTTTATCTTCCGGCGTGTAGTGCTTCCGTTGCTTCTTCATGCGTTTTCTCCATTACCTTACCGGGAGAACGTCTTCTCCATTTCCAGACTGAACCGGAACAGTTTCAAAACGAAATTCCACCAGCAGCGCAATATTTATCTTGACATGTTTGTCACTTCGTACTAACGTATTAGTATGAAGTCGTCAAGCACAACACTCACCGCCCAGGAACTCGAGATCATGAAGGTCGTGTGGCGCCTGGAGAAGGCGACCGTACGCGCCGTATATGAAGTGTTACTCGAGCGCCGAAGGATTGCTTACACAACCGTCATGACGATGATGAAGATCCTCGAAAAAAAGAAATATCTGTCCAAGACCCAGGATGAGAAGGCTTATGTCTATACCCCCTCGGTCCCGAGAAACCAGGTCATCAGGGGCATGGTGCGCGAATTTGTCGATCGTGTTTTTAACGGCGCTGCCGAACTGCTGGTCGCTCACCTCGTGGAAGACAGGAAACTGTCGGAGAAGGACCTGCGCGAGATCACGCGTATGATTCACGCCAACTCCGAAGGGAGCAAGGAATGAACTACGCCTTGTGGATACAAAACCTGGGACTGTACTGCGGTCAGGTCGCGATTGTCGCGCTGGCAGGGACCTTGGCCGTAGCCGCTTTCCGCATGCGCGCTCCCGGGCCTCGCCTGCTGTACTGGCAGATTGTTCTCACCGCCTGTCTGATTCTCCCTGGGATACAACCCTGGAGGGAAGCGGCTGCGGGGAGCGATGAAGTGCAGGCCGAAATACGCGCGGGACGGATTGCGCAGTCTTCCTCACAGGGCGAGCCGGTCTCGCCTGAAAAGGCTGCGGCGATTGTCATCGCCGGCGGCATTGCGCTGCGGCTGACATGGATCATGGCGGGGCTTGTGAAACTCCGGTCCCTGAGGAAAACGGCAAGGCTTGTCGATCCGCCCCTCCCGACAATTGAAGAGATGCGCCGGAAAACGGGTGTTCGCGCGCCCGCGTTTCTCTCCTCCAGGATCTCGAGTCCCGTCGCGCTGGGTGTTTTCCGGCCGGCCGTACTGCTGCCGGAACGCTTTCTCACCATGACCGTGGAAGGGCAGCGCGCGGTGGCGTGCCATGAGTTGCTGCACATCCGGCGGCGGGATACGGCCGTTGTCGTCCTTGAAGAATTCGTTCGCGCCGTCCTTTGGTTCCATCCCGCCGTGTGGTGGATTCTGAGCCAGATTCATTTGACGCGCGAACAAGCCGTGGACCGCGAAGCGGTACGGCTCACGGAGTCGCGGGAGAGCTATCTCGCCGCGTTGCTGTCCATGGCGGAAGCGAAGATGCAGCTCGACCTCGCGCCCGCGCCGTTATTTCTGAGAAAACGCCATCTCGCGCAAAGAGTGGCTTCCATCCTGAAAGAGGTAACTATGTCAAAACTTCACTTGATCCGGTCCATGGCCGCGATGCTCGGTTTGGTTCTAGCCGCCGGCCTCGTCGCCGTATTCGTCTTTCCCTTGCAGGCGCCGGCGCAGGAGGGCGAGAGTCCGCGCGTCCTTCACAAGGCGCCCGTCGTCTACCCGCCCGAAGCGAAACAGAAGCGCATCGAGGGCACCGTGGTGATGGAACTGTCGCTCGACGCCAAAGGAAACGTCACGGACGCCCGGGCGATCAGCGGGCCGGAGGAGTTGCGCGGCGCCGCGCTGCGATCCGCGCTCGATTCCCACTACGCGAACGATTCGGAAGCGCCGCGGAAAGCAACTGCGACCGTCGAATTCCGTCTTGGCGAACAAGCCGAAGCCGTGGACCGGGGCGCGAGTCCCCCGAAGGACCTCGGCCGCGTGCAACGGATTCAGATCGAGGGCGTAACGGGCGGCGCGCAGGAAATGCTTCAGAGCCGCATTCCCGTCCGGGTCGGCGACCTGCTCAGCGCCGACATGCAAAACCGGACTCGTGAGGCCGTGCGCGAAGTGGACGAACACCTGGCCGTCTCGTTCAGCATGTCGGAGGGCGGATCGGTAGTGCGGATCGGCTTCGCCGAAATAGCCGGCCCCCTGGACCCGATCCGCGTCGGAGGTAACAGGCAGGCCGCCAAGGTTCTCACGAGAGTCAGGCCACTATATCCTCCCGAAGCCAAGCAGGCACGTGTTCAGGGTACGGTCAGACTGGCGGTCGTGATTGCGAAGGAGGGCACGGCAAAGGAATTGACCGTCGTAAGCGGAGACGATCTGCTTGTGGCTTCGGCACTCGAAGCGGTAAAGCAGTGGGTCTGGCTGCCGACCCACCTCAATGGCAACCCCGTCGAAGTTCTGACGCATGTCGATATCAACTACACGCTCGCGAAGTAGAGTAGACGCACAATGTTAGTGCGGCGGACGCGATACAGCCATCCGCCGCACAATTTCCCGGCGTTGCCCAGCCCCCCTCTCTCACTTTCAATTACTGATTCCGGCGGCTCGCCGATGTTTCCGGCCGGGAGTGTGTTTGCCGTGAGTCGCACCGACGGCACGCTGAGACAAACAATCCACCGGGCGGACGTTGTTGGAAGTTCACTTGCCGAATGCATGTCTCAGGCGTGCTCATCGCCGGCCCACCTCGACATTGAGGCGATCGCCCGTGACAGCCGAGCCAAAGGTCTCGAAGCACTCCAGAAGCATGCGTTGGGGGGAGTGGGACCGCCTTACCAGAAGCTGATATCGAGCCCGCCTCAAAGGTATGTGCCGGGACTTCTGAAGTCTAGTCTCAGAACTCCTATGGCAGAGCCACAAGTAGTTCAGAATGATCCGTGTTTTCAGAGGCTTGGCCCGTGAGGTACGTTAAGAAATCTCGGTTAAGATTCGTTGGCTCTTAGCCGGGAGCCGATCACACTGGACGCCA
>SYKU01000344.1 GCA_005808865.1 Acidobacteriota bacterium | reverse complement strand
GGCAAGTGCGGCAAGCGATCGACGACTTTGTTGAAGTCTACAACGAAAAGGCAGCGCCGTTTGAATGGAAGAAGGCAGTCGTGTTCCCTTCCGGCCCCAAAGCCAAGTACTCTGACTTATGCAACTAGGTACTAGTAGTCCTCCCGCCTCCTTCAGCCGGCCGAGCCGGCGCCACACGAATGGCGCCGCCCAGATCCAGCTCAAGAGGGGTACGGTGTACCACACAAGCGCAGCCGTGAGCATTCCCATTGCCGGTTCCGCGGCGGCCCCCCACGCGAGCGACGTGGGGCTGAATTGTATATCCGCGTACTGCCTCACAAGCGCCAGATAACGAGCGGGGCCGCTAACGGCGATGAACAACGTAGACAACCAGCTAAGTACGCTGAGTGCGAAAGTCCCGGCTGCGGTCAACCATTGCCGGGCAGGTCTGCGCGTCCTCACGCCAGACCAAACGATCAGCGGAACGAGGAACAGCATTTCCATCGGGCGGAAACCGGCGAAGAATCCCGCGCTCGCTGCCGCAAGATAGAACCAATACGGACCTGCGCGGTCACGGGAGAGCGAACGCCAGACTGCCAGCATGGTCGCGGCAGTTCCGGCGACGAGGAACACGCGCACCTGATTCGTCAGGCCGCTGAACCAGAATGCCGGGTGAAAGAGCAACAGTAGCGCGGCGCAGAGACCGGCCCTGTCTCCAAACATGTCACGGCCTACCCTCCACACCAGGAACATCCCGGCGAGAGATCCGAGAATTCCGGTGAGAACCAGCGCCATTTGCGGCGAAGATACAGCCCGGTAGATGACCCGCGCAAGGAGGACAAAGAGCGGATATCCCGGCGGTTGGGGTTGGTGCTCCAAGGGATCGAAATCCGTAAGCGCCAACGCGAAGTTCACACTGTCGAAATGGTAAAGATACTTGGGCGCCAGAAACAATCGAGATGCGATAAGAATCGCGGCGATCCCTCCGCCCGCGGCCCACTGGTATCTTTCTCCTCTGGTTATCACTTCCGGGTTCCAATGAGAATGAGACTCTGCCCGGCCGGAAGATTCACTCCCTTCGAGATGAGAAACGACTCAATCGCGAGCGGAACATAAAGCAGCCGGTCGAGCCACTTGGGTACGAGAGTAGTCCCGCTTGCTGGCGGACGACTCATCAGTGGCTCCCAGACCCGGAAGCGAGCCAGCGCCACCGGCATCAAAAACGAATTGGCATACGTGCAGCGTTGAACCTCGAATCCACTCGCGCGCGCGGCATCAATGAGCCGACGCCTGGTGAAGCGCTGCCGCTCGTGAGTAAATATCGAGTGGCGGCTCCGGAGAACGTCCAATGCGGAAACGCGGATTACCAGGAGTCCGCCTGGCCTGACGATGCGCGCGAATTCCGTAAGCGCGCGGACTTCCTCCCCTCGTGGAAAATGCACCAATACATCCAGGGACACTACCGCATCGAATGCGCCTTCGCGGAAAGGGCATGCGGCGATGTCACCTTGCACGGGCCAAATTCCGCCACCTCGTGCCGTGCGCGAGACACCTTCCCACGCGAGTTCGGCGGGGAACATACGCCACCCGTAACGCTTTTGCAGGATTCCGGCCATGTGACCTGTGCCCGATCCGGCTTCCATCACGGACGAGATCGCGCGGCTCGCGGCAAGCGGATCGAGCAACTCAAACAGGATTCGCTCCATGCCTCGGAACCACCACAGCCCGCGCTCGGCTTCCGCGAGTGTGGCGAATTCGGCCGGATTCATTGGGCATTCGGCCGGACTCATTGGGTGGACGCTGGGTACTCCAGTCGGACCGCCGCGGGCCGCTCCGGGTGCTTCGTGAAGCCGAGGTAGCGATCGCTATTTCCGCGATAATAGGCCAGCGTACTTCGAAGACCATCTTCAAATTCGATCCCGGGAGCCCACGCCAGTTCGCGTTGCATCCGCGTCAGGTCCGTTACGTAGCTTCCAATGTCCATTCGGGTAAGGGATTCGGGGAAGGGCAGATGGTGAATCGGGCTCCGTCCGCTCTGGCGGGCTGCCGCCGCCGCGATCTCGCTGAGCGTTAACGGATGAGGCCCGCCCACATTGAACACGCGGGGTTCCATGTCCGGCGCCAAGCCTGCTCGCAGGAATGCTTCGACAACGTCATCCACATGCACCGGATCCCGCAACTGCTCGCCGCCGCCGTACACCAGGATCGGTTCGCCGGTCAACGCACGGGCGATATAAACGCCCAGAAATCCCTGCTGGGGAAGGTGCAACGCCATGCGCGGTCCGTACACATTACTCAATCGGAGGACCCGGCAGTCAAGATCGCCGCGCCTTGCCAAAAGCAGGTGGTATTGCGTGGCAGCGCACTTGTGAACGCCGTTGAAATCGATCGGCTGGACTGGGTGTTTTTCGTCCACGGGCAGGTAAACCGGTTTCCCATAAATCTGGCGCGTGCTCGCGTAGAGGATTCGCGCGCCCGGACAATTGGCCCGGCAGGCCAGGAGGAATCGCAACTGAGTCACCGTGTTGAGATAGAGGTCTCTCTCCGGATCTTCCATGCTTCGGGAGTGGCTGATCTCACCCGCAAGATTGAAGACTGCATCGGCATCCTTGAGCGCCGAGGTGAACCTCTCGACATCTCCGATACAGGAGTCAATCACATTGATGGCGGACGCGATTGGCGCAATATTAAAGAGATTCGCACCGCAACCCGGCACGCTGGAATCGATGATGGTCACGCCTGCACCGGCCTCTACAAGCCGAATGGCTAGATTGCTGCCGATGAATCCAAGGCCGCCGGTGAGGATGACCCGCTTGCCACGGTAGTCATTCATACGCCACCTCGTTACAGAAATCAATCGCTTCCGCGTGGTTTCGTGCCGCTGGACCTGTGATGAAAACGGCTTCGATGTGCCTCAGTTTGAGCGCCCCTTCGGCCACCAGGTGGGAGTAAGGAAAGCAACTGGCGTAAACTGGTCCGGTGGAACGAGCGGCGGCGCGAATCAGCGCTTCGGTTGGCGCCGCCCGGCGTGCATACTGGTGGTGCTTCACGGTCCAAACATATCCTGACTGGTGCAAAATGACGATTGCCGCCGCGAGTGTGGGCATCCAGCTTCGCTTGTGAGCGAGAGACCACTCCCGAAGCGTAAGGGCGGCGGCACCCACTATCAGAGCGATGCCGGCGCTGGCGAAATAAGTATGGCGGCTGGGCACGCTCGTCATGTAAGTCAGGAAGCTGTACGGCAGCAGCGTGACAAGTATCCAGGCTCCGGCGATCCACATCAGCCTGCGCCATTTCGAGGCTTTGAGGACGGCGAGAATAATTATCGAAACAAGTCCCCAGATCCACAATAGCCCTCCTGTGCTCCGTGCTACCACGGCCCAGAAAGGAGCGCTTAATGAGAAAGTGCCGTCGTTGAAGTGGAGATGATTCTCCCTCGCGAGAGCGGCCAGCGTGAAGTAGAAGCCGGTGCCCAATACGAAAGGCGCCAATCCCCACAACCGCTTGAGATCCCGATTCTCCCCGGCCAAGACCGCAACCGCGCAAAGCGGCACGAGCGCCACCGCCGATTCCTTCGACAACAGCGCCAGCACCCAGAAAAACAAAGCCCCGGTGTAGGCGGCAATTTCATGGGAGCGCGACTGTATCCAATGCACCCAGCACAGGAAACTGGCGATCGAGAACAGGAACACCAGGAGCTCAGGTGCCGCGGCATACCAGACGACAGCTTCGCTATGGCGCTGACTGACGGCGAAGAAGCAAGCCGCCACGGCCGAGACGCGCCAGCCGATGGGACGCCAAAGTCCCAGCGCGAACACCATTAACGAATTCACAATATGGAGCAGCAGACTCGACAGATTGAAGACAAATGGGTTAAGGCCAAACGCACGTTCCGTCCAGTAAGTGAGAACTATCGAGGTTGCGCGGCACCGGTACAACGCGTCCTGGAACAAGGTTGACCAGCCAGAGAGGGGACCGTAATCACGGCCCAGTTGGATCTGGATGTAATCGTCCGAAATAAATGGCAGCCGCAGTGACCGTCCGTAGGTCAGGAATGAGAGCGCTGTCACGCTCAACACCATCAGGGTGACGGTGCGCGGCGAAAACGTGAATTCACCGCGCGCGGCAGGATGAGCGCCGTGCGAGCGGGCCCGAGCGCCAGTCAACGCAGGTATCGCCACCAACCGGAAAAAAAGAGCGCAAAGCTGTACGAAGGTATTCGCCAACGACTGCACGCGGAAAAACTGGGACCGGCCGTACGTCCGCGGATAGTGATGCACCGGCACTTCCACGACTCCGGAGCCGCTAAGTTCCAGGCTCCGTACAATCTCCACGCAGATCGTTCCGCCGGTCGACTTGAGGCGGGAGGGGTCCAGCGCGTCTCTGCGAATCAACCGGAAATCGCAATCGATGTCTCGCAGGCGGATACGAAAGAGGCGGCGCGCAAACCAGTTATAAAGCGAACCAATGGCGACCCGATGCCACGGATCGTTACGTTCGATCTTGTATCCGTTGACGAGCCCCGTTTCCGGCGTCACTTTCGTGAGCAGCAACTCGAGTTCGGCAGGATCGTACTGCCCGTCTCCGTCTGTATAAAAGATGAATTCCTTCGTGGCGGCCGCGAACCCGCTTCGCAGCGCGGCTCCGTACCCCTGATTATTTGGATGTGTGAGCACCCGCAGCCATGGACTATACTTCCGGCGGAGATCTTCGAGCACCTCTGCGGTATTGTCCGTGCTGCCATCGTTGACGACAATGATCTCGTAGTCGGCTGCGACCCGCCGCAGCGTGTCTACCATTCTTGCAAGCAGCGACGGCAGTGAGAGCGCGTCGTTAAATGCGGGGAAGAATACACTTAGCCCGTGCGAAAAACGACGTGCATCGGAATTGTGCGGAACTGTTTGCCAGTTCCGGTGTTTAAGACTCATCAATCACCCGCCCCGTCGTCCACCCCACGTTGGAACTATTTATCGCAGTGTGCGCCAAAGGACGCTCGTTGTCAAGTCCACCATGGGAAAACGGTACCAGGTACCCTCGTCAAACGGAGGTATGTTCGCGCCGCGGCCCCGGCTCGGAGGTGTAGAATGAGTTTCCCGATGATTCTCGCTAACGACTTTCGCCGGCAGTGGGACGAGACCCGGGAAGACGCGTTGCAGGTGTTCGATCAGGTCGGCGCCCGGGGCTGGTTCGTCCTCGGGCGGGAGGTGCGCGAGTTCGAGCAGGCATTGGCCTCGTTCTGGGGCTTGGAGCATGCCGTTGGCGTCGGGAGTGGCATGGACGCCATCGAGATTTCGCTGCGCGTTCTCGGCTGCGCCCCGGGAGACCGTGTCCTCACCACCCCTCTATCGGCATTCGCCACGACGCTCGCCATAGTCAGGATCGGCGCAATTCCCGTGTTTGTTGATACGGATGAGCACGGCCTCGTCGACTTGGCGCGCTGTCGCGATTTTTTGCGGCAGAGGCCCGGCGTCCGCCACTTCGTGCCCGTGCACCTCTACGGGCATTCGCTCCCTGTACCTGAACTGCGCCGGATGCGAGAGGCGTTCGGCTTGAAACTCGTGGAGGACTGCGCCCAATCGATCGGGGCGGATTTTCAAGGCGAAGCCCCCGGCTCGGCGGGACAACTGGCGGCCACGAGTTTCTACCCGACCAAGAACCTGGGAGCGATGGGAGACGGAGGAGCGATTCTCTGCCGCGACGCGGAACTCGACGCGCGAGTGCGGGCGCTACGCGACTACGGCCAGACAGCAAAGTACCGGCACGAATTCCTGGGATACAACAGCCGTCTGGATGAGTTGCAGGCAGCTTTCCTCCTCCATGCAATCCTGCCGCGCCTGGAACAATGGACGCGGCGGCGGCGCGAGATCGCGAGCGCCTATGTTCAGGGGATTCGCCACGGCGATGTGCGCGTTCCGGGGGCGCCACACGGTTCAAACTCCTGCTGGCACCTGTTCCCGGTTTTCGTGCCTCCGGAGCGGCGTGACCGCTTTCTTGAATACTTGAAGGCGGCCGGGGTCGAGGCCGGCCTTCACTATCCAACCGCGATACCGGATCAGCCGGCACTCGGCACGGTTCCCTTCGAGCTTGCCGATGAATGCGCGGTTGCGCGCCGTCTTTGCCGGAGCGAGGTGAGTCTCCCTGTTCACCCTTTCCTCACCGGCACGGACGTGGCCCGGGTAATAGAAGCGGTCAATGCCTGGTAGCTATGTAACCAACGCCGCCCGCTTTTCGCCTCATATATATACATAATGTCTCGCGGAATTTCCGTAATTCTCATTGTTTTTCTCACGGGTCTGGCTTCGGCGCAGGTCGTATCCGTTCGTCCCGCGCCGCAGATCTCCATGCCCGCACACACCGTCGACGGCAATAGCCCTGGGGTCTGGCAGGGAGACCGGTTGAACGTCTACACGTCCACGGGAACTCCGTCGAGCATGAACGGGCCGGGTATTTTCGATCTCTCGGTGGGTGCGCCGCCCATTGTGAACTCGAAAGTGCACTTCCCGATGTGGATCGAGTCGGTGTGGAGAGATGACGATGGGCTGACGTACGGCTGGTATCACCACGAGGCCCCCGTTTGCGGGAAGCTCAATTCACCGGAGATCGGCGCGCTGGTTTCGTCCGACGGCGGCCATACATTTGACGATCTGGGGATCGTTCTGTCTTCGGGAGATGGCGTGAATTGCGGTGCGCAAAACGGTTTTTTTGCCGGTGGCCACGGCGATTTTTCGGTGATACTCGACCGGAAGCGGGAATACTTCTATTTCGTGTTCACGAACTACGCAGGACCGGCGCTGAATCAGGGCATCGCCATGGCGCGAATGCCGTTCCCGGACCGCGCCAACCCGAAGGGCGCCGTTCGGAAACTTCATCAGGGACAGTGGGAACAGCCAGGAGTGGGCGGCGCGGTGACACCGATATTTCCCGCTCATGTGCCGTGGGAGCGATCCAACGCAGACTCGTTTTGGGGCCCCGCGATCCATTGGAATACGGCAATCGACCGCTACGTAGTTCTTCTGAACCGCGCCTGCTGCAAGACGAACTGGCCGCAGGAGGGAATCTACATCAGTTTCAGCGCCGATCTGAGCGACCCCTCAGGTTGGGTGACGCCGGCGAAAATACTGGATGATTCGCAGATAGGGTTCGCACCCGGATATTACCCGCAGGTTTTTGGGGTTGATCCCGGTGATACGGACACCATAGCCGGGCAGACTCCGCGATTGTTCATTAAAGGCGTGTCCAGGTGGGAGTTGTTTTTCGACATCGCAGCGGACCGTGACCCGGAGGAGGAACCGGACCCGGGCGATCCCGGCGATGGGTCTGACGGCAATCGTGGGTTGGATCAGCCGTATAGTGACGGCGAGACGGCATTTCGCTAATCCGCTACGGCTCGGTGTGTCGATCCGATTGAATGGAGATGGGCATTCGACGTTCCACAGCCGCGCGTGGGATCGCAGTGGGAGAACTTGAGCATCCCAAAGGAAGACCCGATCCCATCTCACTCGCCTGCCTCAGTCCGCCCGAAATCTCGTGCACGGCTTAGGTAAGCTAGTTTCTCTAAACGCAGGACGGGTCTCGCCTTCACGCGCAGCTTCCGGCCATCAATCATGATCGTGGCGGCGCGGTCCGCTTCGCGAATAGTCAGCCGGGTGAGATCCTTCGTCGTGATCCGGTAGTTCTTCTGCTTTATGCACGGGGACAAGGAGCGAGTGTACGAAGCTCCCCGAGGCGTTCCACACCATTGGCACTAAGTTGTAACGGCGGCGCGGCGTTCCGCCCAGTATTTCTTCATCCTTTCGCTCACCTTCCTGCGTGCGACAGCGTTCATGGGCTTGCGGCCACGGCGGTTCTCCTTTGCCTCCGCGATGTCGGCACGTTGCAACTCTTCAAGGAAAACAATGGCATGGTCGAGTTTTTGCTTCTCGACGTGGAGCTCGTGGATAATCCGGTAAAGATCCATTTGGGTCCAACCCTCAGCGGATGTTAGCAGCGAATCGCGAAAACCGCAAAAACTACTTCGTCAGGAACGGCCATAAGTATGTTAGTTTATACCCGTATTTCGTGACGGCGACGTACACCAAAGCGGCGAGCGCGGCCAGAACGGCGCCCATAATAGCCAGAACCTTCTTCCAGGGAAACCGGCGGTTTTCCCTCTGCAGAACCAGCAGGTAGCTCGCGAAAAGTCCCACGTAGAAAAGCAGCACCATGGGAGTGGCAAAGAGCACCAGATTAAACACATCGGGCGTTGGAGTGACGATGGCCGCCAGGACGACAATAGCGAGAATCGCGTACCGGCTGTTGTCAATGAGAAACTTTGGTGTGACAACCCGCAGCAGGGTCAGGAAGAAAACCAGAATCGGGAGTTCAAACACGATTCCGACGCCGATGACCACGTTGAAAAACAGATCGAAGTACTCATTCACCGACACCATCGGCGTGATGTTCACGTCGCGGCCGATCCCCAGCAGGAATGTCAAGCCATAGCGGAACGCCACGAAATAGGCAAACAAGCCTCCCGCGATAAACAGGCCCGCCGAACAAATAATGAACGGCGCGGCCCAACGGCGCTCGCGTTTGTACAACCCCGGCGAAATGAATCCCCAAATCTGGTAAAGAATCCAGGGAGAGGCCAGGAAAATGGAGACGAGAATCGGCAGCTTGACCCAGATAATGTTGAAGCTCTCCATGGGAGAGATAATGACAAGCTTCGGCGGGTCGAGTCCGAGCGCGCGAAGCGCTTCCTCGGCGGGCTTTTGCACGATCAGCCACAACTGACCGGCGAAGGTCAGACTCAATACGAATGCGATGCCGATTCCCGCGAGCATGGAGAAAATCCGGACGCGAAGCTCCTGCAAATGCTCGAGAAACGACATGCGGAGCATGCCGTCGTCCTCTTCGGGCTCGGGTTCTTCAGGCGGCGTTCCGGAGCCGTTGCCGTTACCGCCCGTTCCCGCCGGCGGTGGAAGTGGAGATCCCGCCTGCTCGGGTGCTGCCGGACTGTCGATGACGGAAGTCACCTGTGGTCCCTCCTGGTAGGCATAGGGATCGTCGTATCCGTAAGAGTTGTCGACCGTAGGCGCGTAGCTTATGGACGGCTCGGAGGCCGTCGGCTGTTCGGGCTGTGTTACGGGAGCCACACCAAGGGCTGGAGGGGCTTCCGAAGAAGGCGCCTCGGGCGCATGCCCGTTGCCTGGTACAGTCTCCCCCGAGGGGGCCGGAACCCCCTTCAGATCTTCGGGTGAGGACATCTTAACTCTTAACGGTTTGGGGAGCGGCCACGATTTCAGCCTCAAGCTGATGAGGACTGTCAGAGGAAGCCACCGGCGCATCCGCTATCGCGGATGCCGTACTTATGTTGGCTGCTTGAACAGACCCGTTGGCGACTGTGCCTTCCGGGTTCACGGCTGCTGTCAACTGAGCGCCCTCAGGTGCGGATGCGCTTGCTGTAGACGTAATTGTTGCGGTGGAATCGTGCGATTCGGAACCATAGGCTCCGCCGTCGTAGGAAGAGGAATCGTAGTTGTAGCTGTCGTAATTGTAGCCACTCGTAACCTCTTTCAGGGATTCGTTTTCCCGCTCCAGGGATTTCATCTCGCGATCGAAAGTGGATTTCAATTCGTTTGATGCACGGCGGAATTCAGTCATTGCCTTCCCGATCGTCTTGCCTAATTCCGGGAGCTTCTTCGGCCCGAAAATCAGTAAGGCGAGCATGAAGATAAAGATCGTTTCCTGCCAACCCAGCGGACCCATCTTTTGCCCTCCTAAGGGAAATTCCTCTTAATCATAGCCGTGAAGGGAGGTGCAGTCAACACACCGCAATCACGACAATCACGACAGACCCAGCAGTTCGCGGAAAAAGCTGTTCAGGAACCGGCCCCCGGGGTCGAACTCCGCGCGCTTTACGGCCATCGCATCCAACCGTTCGCCAAGCGCGCGCACGGCCTGCGCGCGGGTAACGCCAAAGGTCTGGTTGGGAAGAGGGATCCCGCCCTGATCACTGGACCAGTCGTTGTAAGCCGCGAGGAACTCCCACCAGCCCTGATTGCCGGTCGAGACCGGGTCGATCGTCATGGCGTTGCCCTGGAACGAATAGGACAGCAGGGAGTTTCGATCTTGGGCGATCCGGTAGCCGACGTGAAGCATGTTGGTGCGATAGCCCTTGGTCTTATAGTAATTCTTGACCCATTTCGTGTACCTGGGCAGGACCGTTGCGAAGGTCTCTTCGGGAAATGCCCATAGGCTGAAGGTGTAACGGCCTTCGCCCGCGACTTCCGGATAGCGGATGATCTGGTCCGGGGCGAGGGTGTTTTTGCTCTGGATGAGGGTCTCGAGATTCACCCGCCACAATGCGCCATAGGCGTCGACGACCTTGTAGCGGATCACCTTGTTCGCGATGTCGCGTTCGGCCCGCGCGCAGGTGACCGGGCCGGCCTGCGACCAAAGATAGTTTCGCAGGGCCCACACATGCTCTTCGGACTTACCCTTCGTCTTGGGGTTGTACTTGCGGAATTCGACGGTGACGCGCTCGTCGAACAGGAACAAGTAGTACATCATGGAGTAGCCGCGAGCCCAGAGCTCCGGCAGTCTGGAGGCGAACTCCTTTACCGAAAAAGTCTCGTGGAAGACTTCCATCGGCTGAATGGGGCGAATGAGGAAGGTGGCTTCGGTGACAACTCCGAAGGTGCCATAACTGCAGCGGAGCAATCGCATCAGATCGGGATCGGCCGACTCGGTGGCCTCGAGCGTTTTTCCTGACGCGAGCACCATCTTGATCCCGATGCAGTAGGAACTTACCTGCCCGAACTCGCCGGGCATCGAAGCGTCTTTGGTGCCGGCACAGGCCGCCGAACCGATGGTCAACCCGCCAATCTCAGTGTTCACGAAGAACTGCAAGCCGCGCCGCTTAAGCTCCTGAGCAACGTCGATGAGGATCGCGCCGGCCTCGACTCTGACCGTGCCGCCGGTGATTTCCAGAATGCGATTCATGCCCCGCATCTTAATCAGGGTCCCGCCGTCGGCCGCAGCACAGGCGGTTTCAGAATGATTAGATCCAACGGCGCGGACGGGCGAGGGGAAGTTAACCGGGTCCCGCAAGACGCGAACGATATCCTTCGTTGATCCGGCCTCAACAACAACCTTCGGGTTGGAAACGACATCTCCAAACCAGTTCGTGACTTTGGGCATGAAGGACGCCCTCCTGTATCTGAGATTCTATACCAGCGCTTCGAACCGTGCCTTCCGGAATAGTCTCACTCCTGACGGGGAACCGAGCAGGCATCCGGAGTTACGTATTCTTTCGTCTGTTCGTGCGTCGGCGCGGGCGCCAGGGAATCGAGCGCAGCCGGATGAGCTTGGTCTGATGAAACCGCGGCGTTTCCGCGGGGACGGTTTCCACTTCAATGGCCGGCGGTGGTGGAGCCGCGTTTCGTGTGGTCAGAATTTCAGAACACGAGTCGCAAACTCACCTGCGCCCGGCGCGCGTTAGTGCCGTCCGGGAAACCCTGCGACGCGCTCCCCGTTCCATAGGTCGCGAGCGGGATCAGCGTCAGGTTCGCCGGGTTCTCCTGAAATCTCTGGTTCCGCCTTGCCGTGTCGTAAGGTGTGTTGAACATGTTGAACGCCTCGAACTGCAGATAGAGCTTCATGCGGTCGTTGACGGGAATCAACTTCGCGACACGCGAATCCACGCGATAAATCCGGTCCACGTCCAAATCGCTCAAAGGAAGAAATGGAACGCGATTGGTTCCGCCAAGTCCGTTTAGCGAGCCCGTCACAAGAGCGCCGGGAAAGGCCAGTCCGTTGATGTTAACGGTGGAGAGTATCGGAGGCGACGATTGCAGCGTCGTAATCTGGCTGAACTGCCAATTGTTCGCCAGGTAGCGGGCCCAAAGCCTGTCACTCTTTGTGAACGTCGGATTCCACACCGCGTTGATAACAAGGCGGTGGCGGATATCCAGCGCGGACGACCCCTTCTCAGCGGCGTATTCTCCGTTGGCGTAGCTCGTGGGGCCGCCGCTGAAGAATATGTTGGCATTCCCGCCGCCCTGGTTCAGGTCAATCGCATGAGACCAGGTGTACGCCAGCGACCCTTGGAAGCCCTTGGAGAAACGCTTATTGACTTGCAGCGCCAACCCATCGTAATAGCTGATCGCGCCGTTCTCTACCTGGTTGATCCGGCGGTATCGGGGATCAGTCCGCGGCCCGCGGTATGTAGGCGTGGTGTAGGAACCAGTTACGTTGTTACGTGAATCCAGAATATTGTAGGTGATTGGCGCGCCGAGAGGGCCCGTGTTGAGGTCGCGGATTGTGTACAACCGGACGCCGCGACTCCAAATGTAAGAGACGCTCATCGAAACATCCGGCGAAAGCTGGCGCTCAATCGCGATGTTCGCCTGATGCGTATAAGGATTTCTGAGGTTCTTGTCGGCGACCGAAATGTCCGTCGTTCCAGGCGGCGGATTAAGATTGGTCGATGGCAGGTTGTTCGGAAAAACCGGACCCGTGGCCACCGTCGTGAGCGTGATCGCCTTCTGGTAGACGTTGTTGTTGAGGAAGAAAGAGTTGATGAGTCCCGTCTGGTACCGCGCGTAGAACAAACCGTACCCCGCGCGAATGACAGTCTTTCCGTCCTTGAGGCTGTAGGCCACGCCGAGGCGGGGCGCGAAGTTCTTCCCCGGCGAAGGGATGATGCCGGTCTGTCGATAGTCCGGATTCACAAGCGACGGCTGCGGGATCTTCGCGTACTCATAGCGAACACCATAGTTGACGACCAGTTGCGGCGTGGCGCGATACGTATCCTGCGCATAGAGGCCTGTATCCAGGAGGTTCGTGTCGACCACCGGATTCCCAAATCGCTGTGAATACTCGGTCCAGTTCTTTCCTCCGGTCACGTTGCCGCTAAAATCGCGCGCGAAATTCGTGAAGCTGGCGTACGTGTACGAGCCAAACTGATTGCTGAGCTGGTTCACGTAGTCCTCGGTATGGCTGATGTCGGCGCCGAATTTCATGGCGTGCCGGCCTCGGGTCCAACTCAGGTTGTCGGCGAACTGGAATCGCTGTTCAGATGGGTTGAGCCGCGGATAGCCTATGGCGTAGCCGAGGTTTCTCACGCCGTTGATCGTGAGGCCGGCGCGGCCTAGAGCTGGGACCAGGAATTCGGGACTGGCGTCGTCGAAGAGGCGATCCTTGAACCAGCCGAAGCGCGCTTCATTCACCGCGTTCGGATTGGGAATGCTCGTCCAACTGGCGCGTCCGTAACGAGTGCGGACCGTGGAGTTCGCATTATTGCCGATGCCGTTTCCGTCCGGCAGAACGGCCTGCGTCTGAATTCCGTTGGGGGAGACCCAGCGGAGGTAATTCATGCTGAAGCTGAAACTGTTGCGCTCGGTGGATCGCCAGTCGAGTTTCGCGAACCCGAGCTCGGAATCGGCCGTGCGCTTGATCACCGCAAAATTACGGGTGGTAACAAACTGTTTGGCGGTCGCGCACTGGGCTGGCGTGGCGGGCGCCGCGCATGTGGCCGAGCCGTTCGGCTGAACGTCCTGGAAAACGCCGCCCGCGCTGAAAAGGGGAGGAGTCGTTACGGTCGCGATCAGCGGGAACCTGCGCCGCGTGGCTTCGAGATTCACGAAGTAGAAGACCTTGTCCTTCTTGATTGCCCCGCCGAGGCTTCCACCCACCTGATGGCGGACTTCCGGCGGGTTGAAGTTGGCGTAGCGGTCGCGAGCATTAAGCGTACGGTTGCGGAAAAACCAGTAGCCCGTCCCATGCAGCTCGTTCTGTCCGCTTTTGGTCACCGTGTTTATGACGCCACCGGACGCGCGCCCGAACTCGGCGGCGAAATTGTTCGAAATGACTTGAAACTCCTGGACGGCGTCCTGGGAGATCTGGCTTGAAATGCGCGTACGGCCGGCATTCTCGTTAAAAAACTGATTCGTCGTGTCGTTTCCGTCTGTGAGATAGCTGTTGCCGCCGGCGACACCCCTAAAGCTCACGAGTCCGAAAGAGCCGTCAGGCACGATGGCAGGAGAGAGCAAAACGAAGGAATCGACGCGGCGTCCATTGATCGGCAAATCGAGTATCTGGCGCGCGTTGACGACCTGCGACACGTCGGTCTTGGTATCTTCTACGACAGACTGCGTCGCGCTGACTTCAACCACGGTCGAGGCTTTCGCAACATCGAGCGTGATGTTGACGTTCACGTTCTGGCCGACAAGGATCTGGATCTCCCGCGCGTCGTATTGCGCGAAGCCTTCCTTCGAAGCCGTCACACGATACCCCGGCGCGGGCAGGAGCGCAGGAGCGTTAAAAATTCCGGCCTCGTTACTGGTTAAGGTACGCTTGATCCCCCTCGATTCGTTGGCGACCACGACTGCGGCGTTCGGAACGGCGGCACCCGACGCGTCGCGGACCGATCCGGTAATTGCACCCATACCAGCCACCGTTTGCCCGAACGCAGCCGTTCCGAGCGATACGATGACAGCAACTAAAAGCAGCGTCTTTCGCATAATGATTCCTCCACTACCCGCTGAGTACCACGCTAGCAAAGTGCGTAGCCCGTGGTGTCCCGGCAACGGCCGGCAGGCGGGCGCCCTTGGCCTCGATGTCCAAGATGATTTTACACCCCGCGCATGAATACCGGGTTTCAATCCGACTGGGCCCGTGCCTTCCGCCTCTTTAGGTACCTTTCTGTTGCGGTCAGCCCCGGGAGCTATTTCGCTCACCTGCGTTATACTTCACGCCTGGCGCCGGCCAACTGCATCGCCTCGGAGCGGGAAGGCAACTCGTAGCGCTCCTGTGGCAAGCCTCGGCATCACGGCACGGACTGATGTCCGCGGGAACTCGGATGCCTCGCGTTACCTGGGGCGTATACAGCGGACTGTCTCCGATATCGATGGCGCGTTCACGACCCCTCAGTTCCTCCAACCGCTTCCGGCGTTGCGCAATATCGCGTCGACCTGGAGGCAGTGGGACGGACTGCCGCACAGGGCGAAGCATGGAGCCATACCAAGGTCCGCCGCCTTCTCCGTGTGCACCTTTTAGGAATGGACTTCCGGGAGCTCACCTATGACCGGCACGGATTGAAAGAGAGGCTTACCGATCAATTTCCGGCGCGGGTCGTTCGTGATATTCTCGTCTGAACTTAGCTTACAACCTGAGCTATGCGCTGTAGGAGGCGTCTCGGCAAAGTGAATTGAGAGCCAACCATTTGGGGACCCCGTTATCATGGGGTGAAACTGAAACATTGCGGAGTCGCGAGCTTCGCAAGCCAACCGCATGGAGGCCACCCAAAGGGTTACGAACAGAATTCAGGATAGCGGGAACAAGCCCGTCAAACAAGGCTCCGGAGCGAGAGCTCTGGAGCCCAATAGAATCGGGGCTTCGACGCCCTTCAACTTTTCCGGTAAGAACCTGACTCCGTACGGAGGCCTGT
>SYKU01000343.1 GCA_005808865.1 Acidobacteriota bacterium | reverse complement strand
GCGGAGGGAAAGGCGCTGGATGAGCGCTCCGACATTTTCAGCTTTGGCGCGGTGCTGTTCGAAATGCTTTCGGGCGGCCGCGCCTTTGGCGGAAACTCCACGGCGCAGGTGTTAAGCGCGGTGCTGCGAGACGATCCGCCGGCTCCAGGCGCCCGCCGAACTCCAACGTATTGTAAGGTAAGTAAGGGAATCGACCCCTGGGCGGGTTAATTAATGCAGTTGAAACTGCAGCCGGTGGAAATCATCATGTACAACGTCTGACTGCTGTAGATGGGACTCGACATCGCGGGCATCGCAACAGTCGTGAATAAGGCGATCCGGAAGAATACGTCACGCACGCTCTCTCCTCGTGGGTAGTGTTTCGCAACACAGCCGTGAATTGAGCCTGGAGCAAATCCAGCCGTTATTGGAGGCGGCCCCGGAAGTCCGTTCGCGGGCGAAGGGCGGCGGAGGCGTACGGGTGGATCAACCGGACGCTAAAGCAACAATACTGGGAGATAACGGGACTGAGCCGGACGCAGGTGACGCGGAAGGTGGCGCAGTACAGGCGAACACATGTAGTCTCCGCCGCCCGGGACCGCTGGAGTTCGCCTCGATCCATCGCTGCGTTCGGCTTGGCGAAATTTACCACCGTGCCGACACGCGTTCGCGGGTAACTTGAGCAAGCGTTTGCGTCCCGCAGTTCCGCATAACGAGCTTTAGCTCGCCTTGCAGGATTTCGATCACGCGGTTCACGCCCACTTCACCGAATGCTCCCAAGCCCCACAAGAACGGACGCCCTATGCCCACCGCCGTCGCGCCCAATGCCAGCGCCTTGAAAACATCCGTGCCGCGCCGGAAACCTCCGTCCACGAATACTGGCACGCGTCCGCGCACTTCCTCCACCACTTCGGGCAGCGCTTCAATCGTGGAACGGCCCGTTTCCGTTCCCCGCCCGCCGTGGTTGGAAACCCAGATGCCGTCGAAGCCGTGTTCCATCGCCAAACGGGCGTCCTCGCGCGTGTCGATTCCCTTGATCATGAATTTACCTGTGATCAATTTGCGAAGGCGATCTACAAACACCCAGTCGAGGGCAGGATTGTGCATCCCGACGCCGGTCATGTCGATGCCGTCGTACATTCGCCTCTCTTTGGGTGAGGTGCCCGGATCGCCATCGTGGCAGGCCGCGCATGGTTTCATATCCTTGGGCCGCAGCCGTTTGTAGGTCTGGCTGTTCCGTCCAGTGACGTTGTCCACCGTAAGCGTGATCGAGGGACAACCCGCCGCCTGCACGCGCCGCACGATCTTCTCCGTTACCGCCCACGAAGAGGCCGCGTACAACTGATACCAGACCGGCCGCCCGTAGGCTTTCGAGACGTCCTCAACACCGACGGAGGTGGAGTTGGATAACACCTGTAGTGTCGAGCGCGCCTTCGCCGCGCGCGCCACGGCAAGCTCTCCGTCGGGATGGAAAAATTTTTCGCCGCCCGTGGGGCAGAGGAATACCGGACTGTCAAAGGTCTCGCCCCACAAAGTGGCGCGCGTATCGACTTTGGTCGCGTCGATCAAACGCCGGGGCCGCAGTTGCACATGCTTTAGCCCTTCGCGATTGGCGTGCAGCGTTACGTCATCATCCACGCCGCTGACCATATAAGCCCAGTGTCCGGGCATGACCTTCCGACGCGCCGCCTCCTCGAAATCCATCACATCGAGCGCGTCCCCCGGACTCGTGATGACATCGGCCGCAAACGCCCCGACTCCGCCTAGAGCCGCCACGTACGGACTACCCGCCATGAATCTTAGAAATGCCCGCCGCGTCTTAGAATCCATTTGGTTTTCCGGCATTATACACCGCTCCGCTAGAATCGTATGATGCTCCCAACGCATTTCTATCGCACCGCTCAGGGACGCCGCGTCTCGACCCTCGGACTCGGCACCTACCTCGGCGGCGCGGACGATGAAACGGATTCACGCTACACAGAGGCCGTGCGCGCAGCCGTCGCAGGCGGCATCAACGTCATCGATACCGCGATCAATTACCGCCATCAGCGTTCCGAACGCTCGATAGGCTCGGCCCTGCGCGGCCTCGAGCGCAGCGGCCTCCTGGTCTGCACAAAAGCCGGGTTTCTTACGCCGGGCGCGGTCCCGGAGGGCGTTCTCAGAGATGGCGATGTTGTGGGACGGATGCACTCGATGGCGCCCGATTTCCTGGCCGATCAGATCGACCGCAGCCGGGCAAACCTCGGCATGGACACGATCGACGTCTTCTACCTGCATAACCCGGAAACGCAACTCGGATTCGTGAGCCGCGACGAATTTCACGCGCGCATTGGAGCGGCGTTCGCGAGACTCGAACAACTGGTCGCGGCCGGCAAGATCGGTTGGTACGGCACAGCCACGTGGGACGGTTACCGGAAGGCGGGGAAACTCGATCTCAACACCCTTCTCGAAATCGCCAATCGCGAGGGCGGGCCGGAGCATCATTTCCGGTTTATTCAGATTCCATTCAACCTCGGGATGGTGGAATCGTTCGTCAGTCAGCCAGGCAGACCGGGCGTGCTCGAAATTTCCGCGGCGGCGGGAGTCACCGCGATCGCGAGTGCGACGTTGATGCAGGCGAGTCTCACTTCGGATATGCCGGAGGGCGTGATCGAGCGCCTGCCGGGATTGGCCACCAATGCGCAGCGGGCCATTCAGTTCACGCGTTCGACGCCGGGTATTGCGGTGGCGCTGGTTGGAATGAGCGGCGCGGCCCATGTCGTCGAGAATCTCGGCATCGCGCAAGTCCCACCCTTGACGCGCGACGAGTACATGCGGCTTTATCAATGAATACAGGACCGGCCCCCGCGCTTGTTCTCTTCGATATCGACGGCACTCTGACGCGCCGCGCCGGCAGGCATCATCGCGATGCGCTGGTGCGGGCGGTTCGCGACGTCACGGGCATGGAAACGTCTCTCGATCACATCCCGCTTCACGGGATGCTCGATCCCGATATCCTCCGCCGGATGATGGTCGATGCCGGAGCCTCGGCGGCGTTCGCGAAGCGCGCGATGGCGGCGATCATCAAAAGGGCGGAATCGATATACGTCCGCACGTGCCCGAGCCTTGTCCGAAAGACCTGCCCCGGAGTAAGGCCGTTGCTTCGGCGGCTCACGGCGGAGGGAATTCCACTCGCGCTCGTCACTGGCAACCTCACGCGAATCGGATGGAAGAAGGTGGAGCGCGCGGGTCTGAAATCGCATTTCCGTTTCGGTGCATTCGCCGAGATGGCGCCGACTCGGACGGCGCTCGCGCGCATGGCGATCCGAAAGGCGCGGGCGGAAGGCCTCATTGAAGGCCCAACGCCGATCTCGCTCATCGGCGATTCGCCGAACGACGTAATCGCCGCGCGCGAGAACGGCATCCGCGCGATCGCCGTGCATACAGGGATATCAAGCCCTGAAGAATTGGCCGCGCACGCGCCCGACATTTTGATCGCGAATCTGCGCGCTCTCAAGCTTCATATGCTTCTGTGACAGGATCTGGCGGCCCGTCATGAAACAACCGTTGCAAAGGGCAGCCACCGCCACCAAAGTTCCGTGTGCGGACCAGGAGCAGTTATTTCCTGACAAGCCCTAACGGAAAAGCAACAAGGTCGAAATCGCGGTGAGCACAACCACTGACGCCTCGAATACCGCGGGAGAAACGCGGCTCATGCCCCAGCGGCCGGTCAACGCCCCCGCTAGGACGGCGGGGATCATCAGTACGTTGAAAGCGAGCGACCTTCCGCTGATGAGGCCGTGCCAGAGATATATGGGCACCTTCGCCAGATTGATGACGAAGAAAAACCAGGCTCCGGTAGCGATGAACTCTTCTTTTGGCAGACGTTTGCTGAGCAGATAGAGGTTCATCACGGGACCTGCCGCATTCGCCACCGTGGTCGCGAAGCCGGCCGATACGCCGTAGGGCGCAGGGTGCGAAGGTGCGCCTGCCGTATCCGGCCGCAAACGCCGTCGCAGATAAGCTCCCAGCATTATGAGCACGATCACACCAACACCCGGTCGCAGGATGCGCTCGTGAAGGGAAAGAGCGGCCGCGCCAAGCGCCATGCCCACCACCACCCACGGCAGCAAGGAGAACAGACGGCCGGCCGCCGCGTGCCGTCTCCAGTAAGATACAGCGAATAAGTCAGCCGTGCAGAGCACCGGCAAAAGCCAACCCGCCGATTGACGCGCATCGCCCACGGCAAGCACCATCAGCGGGATCGCGAGGATGTTGGCTCCTGGAAATCCCGTCTTCGCGACCCCCACCATGAAGGCGCATGCCGCGCCGAGGAGCCATTGGAAAGGGGAGAGATCGGGTACAAAGTGCATTAGTCAGCATACCGGACATCCATCGGGAGTACAATTGTCAGAATTGTCCAATGCGAAATGAGCCTGAAGGAGGAGTTCGTTTCCAATGCGGAGTGAGCCTGAAACCAAAGCGTAGGATGCTGCGGAGGAATGACACTACGCATGGAGAACTTAGAACGGCTCACGCTAGCCGAGATG
>SYKU01000342.1 GCA_005808865.1 Acidobacteriota bacterium | reverse complement strand
ATGAACCGGCTCGGGATGATCGTGGACGTCTCGCACACTTCGGATAAGACGTTTTGGGATGCGCTCGAAACGAGCAGAGCGCCGGTATTCGCGTCGCACTCGTCGTGCCGGGCGCTGTGCGACGTGCCGCGAAACATGACGGACGATATGATCGCGGCCATGGCGAAAAAGGGCGGCGTAATTCAAGTCAACTTCAATTGCGGATTTCTGGTGAAGACTCCGGTGGGCGGCAAGCCCTCAGCCACGCTCGCTGATGCAGTCTCTCACATCGATCACGCCGTCAAGGTCGCGGGCATCGGCGGCGTAGGCATTGGCAGCGATTTCGACGGGATCACCTGCGTTCCGGCCGGCCTTGAGAACGTCGGGATGTTCCCGGCGCTGACGCGCGCGTTAATGGAGAAGGGGTACACGGAATCCGATATCCGCAAAATCTACGGAGGAAACACGCTGCGGCTGATGCGGGCCGTGGAGAAGGCGGCGTCGTTAAGAGACCAGTTATAGGCCGCAAAGCGGACCCGCCAAACGCCTTCTCGCAGTTCCGGGCGATACCGCGCGATGAATCGCACCACATCCGGTTTCGCGGCGCCGAAGTCGGATTGAAACCAGTCGAATATTTTGGAGACGGTGACTTCCCGCAGAGCTGCATTGATTGTTACGTTGCCTGGTTGGCTCAAGTAACGGGTCGCATCGTCTTCCAATTGCCGCTCCAGCGTGACCGCCAGGTACGGCTCGCGCCTGAGCCACGGACAACTCGATGACGCGCATACCAGCGCGAAGTGTATCCGGGGTTCCTTGAAACCGGCACGGATCGTTTTCGATTCGATGCCGTCAAGAGTGCGCTGAACGCTTCCTACGGTAAACTTTGCACGGAAAAAGAACGCGCCACGACCGATGAGTCCTTGAAGGCGGTCCTTTCGATCGGGGTAATCCTTTGCGAAGGCGTGAAGGACAAGGGCGTTATAGGCGTTGAGCCAGTAAGCCAGCCTGTCCTCGCGAGAGGAAAAAAGCGCCGGGTGCGAATCGGGACTTACCGCCGCCAACTGATCTACGAACTTCGCAAGGGGCGCGAGCCCGCTGTGGAGTTCGGAATACCTGACGCGGCCATCCTCCAGCACGTAACGCTTCAAGACGCCATCGTAGAGTGACGTATCAGGAGCGAGCGCCAGCAATAGCGCCAGAATCATTCCGCGTGCTGGCTCCCGATTGTGTAATTCCAGGCAGTCTTGATCTTCGCACCGTCGGAAAACTGAGTATCGATGTACTCGTTGAACTCGATCTTCTTGTCGAGCACGCCGGTTTCCATCATGAGATCGCGGACCATATCGAAATCGGGCTTGAGCGGGCTGAGCGAGTTATACATTACACGATCCATCGGGTTGGTTAGCGCCCACCGCAGCAGCCGCGGGTCCTGATTGTAGTAGAATCGCGCAACGAAATCGGCCGCATGCTCGCGTTCGGGACGGCCCTTTTCGAGCCAGTGTCCGGAGCGGGCGATGCCGTCCACCAGCGTTTGCACGGCGTCCGGGCGGTTGGCGATCATGTCCTCGCGAACCACAACCACGCAAGACATGTAATCCGGCCACAATTCGCGGGCGTGAAAGAGAACCTTTCCGAACCCGTAGACTTCGGCCTGGGAAGGATAAGGCTCGCCCATGGAGAACGCGTCGATCGCCTTCGCCGCGAGCGCGCCCGCGACATCGGGCGGCGCCATTTCCACCATCTTCAGATCCGAGGCCTTCATGCCGTACTTCGCTAACGCCTTGTATACGAGCAGCCGTTCATCGGAGAAGCGGCTCGGAATCGCAATCACATGACCCTTCATGTCGGGAAACGTCTTGACCGGGCCGTCCTTTCGGACCACGATGGCGCTTCCGTAGCGGTGGCCGAGATAAACGATGCGAACCGGAACGCCCTGCGCCTTGAGAGCGATCGCCATGGGCGCGACCATGAAGGCTGCCTGCATCTTGTTCGCAATCAGCGCTTCCTTGATTTCAGGGAATCCCTGAAACATTTTCGGGATGAAGATATTGCCGGAGGATGAGAAGCGCGAAATGTAGTCCGTTACCGGACAGGTGAGGTGGCACGTGACGGGAATGTAGGCAACGTGCAGCCTGCGCTTACTCTCGGGCAGCCTCTCGTTGACCACGTCGGACCAGTCGAAATTCAACTTAAGATGCACCGCGGAAACCACGCCGGTCCACAGCAGCAATCCCAGGATAATCCGTTTTGCGTCACTCATTGCGGAACCCCCAGCGAACCGATTTGAGCAGTTCAACTCTGCGTATCGAGAGATCGAGACAAAGGCCAATGCCACCAATCAGGAGCATGCCCGCGATTACCAGATCGTAGCGTTTGCCGGCGTTGCGCGAATCGATGATCAGATAACCCAGGCCCGAATCGACCGCGATCATTTCGGCCGCCACCACAACCAGCCATGAGATGCCAAGAGCGATGCGCAGTCCCACCAGCACTTGCGGCAGCGCTGCCGGGAAGATGACGCGTCGAAACAAAGCCGCGGGCGACAGGCCGAAGTTGACACCTGCATTGCGCATCATGGGCGGCACGTTGTGGACGCCGTTCATTGTCGCCACGACGACCGGGAAGAACGATGCCATGAAGATAAGGAAGATGGCCGCGAAGTTGCTGACGCCGAACCAGACGATCGATAGCGGTATCCACGCGAGCGGGCTGATGGGTCTCATCAGTTGAATGACGGGATTGAGCGCCGACGAGGCATTCGGGTACCAGCCGAGAATAATTCCGGTGGGGATTCCCAGAGCGATCGCAAGCGTATAGCCAGAACCGACCCGGAACAGAGAGTCCCCAATATATCCCCAAAGCAATCCTTTGCGGATCAACTCGGCGAGACCTCGTTGAACTTCGAACGGCGATGGAAACACCTTCGTGCCGCTGTAAATGACTCCCTGACGCCAAAGAATCAGAACCGCCACCAGCGCTACCAAGGGCCAGAAATAGGATTCCCAACGTCTCATGGCGTTAGACTTTATGGGCCAAACCGATTTCTTCGAAAATGCTGTCGCGCAGTTCGAGGTACCGGGGCGAGCTGATGTCGCGCGGGTGCGGAATGTCGATTTCGACGATCCGGCGGATGGTGGCCGGCCGTGTCGACATCACGACAACCCGGTCGGCAAGCTGGACGGACTCTTCAATATCGTGAGTAACGAACAAGATTGTTTTTCGTTCGGCTTCCCACATGCGGAGGAGTTCGCTTCGCATGATGAGCCGCGTGATCGAGTCGAGCGCCCCGAATGGTTCGTCCAGATAGAGCACGTCGGGGTTCACCGCCAGAGCGCGCGCCACTTCCACGCGCTGCTTCATGCCGCCCGATAGTTCCTGCGGATAGGCCTGCTCGAACCCTTCAAGCCCAACCAGCTTTACGTAGTGCGCGATACGGTGCCGCCGCTCTTCCTTCGGAAGCTTGAAAAGGCCGAATCCGATGTTGCCTTCCACGGTCATCCAGGGGAAAACCCCACGCTCCTGAAACACGAAAATGCGGCGGGGATCGGGTCCGTTCACCTCTTCGCCATCAATGGTGATACTGCCTGTTGTGGCCTTCAGGAAACCGCCCGCGATGTTCAGCAGGGTCGACTTGCCGCACCCCGAAGGCCCAAGAATGCACACAAACTCGCCCTTCCGAGCTTCGAGGTTGATGTTATCGAGGACATTTACTTCCTTGCCATCGCGTTTGAAAATCTTGCTGACGCCGCGGACGCTGATTTTTGCCGCCTCAACCGCGCGCTCCGGCGCAGTGGTTGCCGTTTGAGCCATCAATTTCCTCCGTAACCCCAACGAATCGATTTCATTTTTTCGAGGTTCTTCATGCCGGCGTCGAGCACGATTCCGATTATGCCGATCAGAACCATGCCGGCGATTACCAGGTCATAGCGGTTGCCGGCGTTGCGCGCGTCGATGATCAGGAAGCCAAGGCCGGAATTCACAGCGATCATCTCAGCGGCGACCACAACGAGCCACGCGATACCGAGAGTGATTCTGAGGCCGACGATCAGGTAGGGAGCGACCGCCGGGTAGAGAATTTGCGTGATCAGTTGCCTCTCGGACAAGCCGAAATTCCTGCCTGCGTTCAAATTCACTTCCGGAATGTTTCGCACAGCGTTCATGGCGGTAACCGTCAACGGCAGAAACGAAGCCAGGAAGATCAGGTAAATTGCGGCGCCGTCGCCGACGCCGAACCAGAGAATCGCGATCGGAATCCAGGCGAGAGGCGAGATAGGGCGAAGAATCTGAATGATCGGATTGAACGCCTTTTCCCCGCGCTTATACCAGCCGAGCAGAAGTCCGAACGGGATGCCGATCAGGGCTGCGAGTACGTAGCCCCAAGTCACCCGGTATAGGGACGCCACAACGTACTTTAGCAGCAACCCCTTTTGCGCGAGTTCCATGATGCCCAGCACAACGGCCCACGGCCCGGGAAGGATGGTCGAATCGCTACGCATGACGGAAATTTGCCAAGCGGAAATTAGCACGGCCATAGCGGGTAAAGGCAACAATTTGCGCGAAAGCGTCATTCGGGAATCCGGCGAAACTCCTCCATTATCCTTTCTGCGATGGGCGTAAGGCAAGAGAAATCGGGTAATGTAAAACTGTTAGTACTAAGCGACTAGTGCTTTGGTTTCAATGAGAAAGAGGCACACCGGGTTGCTGATCGATCGCGCGTTTTCCGAAACCTGCCGCTCGTAAGACACGCGAGCCGCGAATGGCTGCGCACAGTCCAGTCTGCATTAAGTTTATGACGAACAGCGCTTCCGTCCGTAGGGTCGCGGGTTCCTGCCACCCCGATCTTCGCAGCCGCTAGATCGGAGACGGAATTCCACACCGCCGGCGTCTGGCAAGTCCTGAACGGAAAGGGACCGAAATAGGCTCATGCGGGAAAAGCCCTGGTAAGAGTCGGTCGAAGGCAAGAGAGGGGATAACAATAAAGTAATTGGAAGTAGAAAGCGTTGCCTTACGATGGAGTCATGGCCATGGGAACCCGGAAGGACCGCGAACGGCAGGAGATGTTGTGGATGGCCGCCTCGGAGATCCGGGCAACTGCCGCTCATCCGTTCTATGTCCGCTTGAACGAGTTGTTAGACAGCAAAAGCCTCCGGGTGTTCATCGAGTGGGCCTACAACTATACGGCGCGAAACCGGGGAGCGCGCCTAATCACGGGATGTGAAAAATGATGACTCGCCGGCAACTTCTCACAAGCCTCGCGGCGGCCCAGGCCGCGCCGTCCCGCTCAGTCGCGAATTCGGTCCTCGTGCACGAGCATATTATGGTTGATTTCATTGGAGCGGATCAGATCAAGCCCGCGCGTTACGATGCCGGCGAGGTCTTCCGCGCGGCCAAACCGAAGCTCGACGAACTCAAGCGGCACGGCTGCCGCCGCATGCTCGAATGCACGCCGAATTTTCTCGGCCGGGACCCGCGGCTCATCACCCGCTTGTCCGAAGCGTCCGGCATCGAGATTTGGACCAACACGGGCCTGTACGGCGCGGCGAATCACAAGTATCTGCCCGAGTTCGCGCGCGAAGAGACCGGTGATCAACTTGCCCGGCGCTGGATTCGAGAGGCCCGGCTCGGCGTCGATGGGGTCAAGCCGCGCTTCGTCAAGATCGGCGTGAATCGCGGACCGCTTCACGAATGGGACCGGAAACTGGCGCTTGCCGCTGCTATCACCGCGCGCGAAACGGGGTTGACGGTGTCGTCCCACACAGGGGATGGCGCCGCGGCGATGGAGCAGATTAAGATCTTCGCGGACGCCCGGGCCGCCCCCGCCCAGTTTGTATGGGTCCACGCGCAAAATGAGAAAGATCACGGCTTTCACCGCAGGGCCGCGCTTGCCGGGGCCTGGGTTGAGTTTGACGGCATCGGGCCGAAGTCGGCCGCGTGGCATCGCGAGTGCGTCGAATTCATGGCTGCGGAGAAACTGTTGGAGCGCACCCTGATCTCGCAGGACGCGGGATGGTACCACGTTGGCGAAGCTGGGGGCGGCAACTATCGGGGGTACGGGTTCATCTATACGGATTTCCTTCCTGGGATTGATAGCGGATGGGTTAGGACGCTGATGGTGGAAAACCCGGTCCGCGCGTTCGGCGGCTGATGGGCGCCGCGCCGCCAGTCGCTCAAACCTCGTCCCGTCGTGTGGAGTGCTTAAGCAAGCCGGTGCTCGTAGAGCGAGGGCAAGTACACCTCGTCGAGAGTCCGGAGATTGATGCCCTGACAGCGGCCTGTCAGCTCAGCACTTCGCCGATCACGCGCCCGCCGATGTCCGTAAGCTTCTTGTAGCGTCCGGCATGCAGGTAGGTCAATCGGTCCTGGTCCAAACCCATCAGGCGCAGGATGGTCGCATGAACGTCACGGAGAGGAATCGGCTCGCTCGCGCTCTTCAATCCGAAATCGTCCGTTTCACCGAATGTCGCGCCGGCCTTGATGCCGCCGCCCGCCATCCAGACCACCAGTCCGTATTGATTATGGTCGCGTCCAGGTTTATCTGTCACCAGATTGTTGTCGAACGGCGTGCGGCCCATCTCGGACGCCCACACCACCAGTGTATCTTCGAGCAACCCGCGCGCCTTCAGATCGGTCAGCAGGCCGCCGACCGGCGCGTCCACTTCCCGGCAATGCTTCGGAATCCGGCCTTTGATGTCGCCGTGATCGTCCCAGCGGTCGCCGCCGGCGCCGTGCAGCGCCATCACGAAGCGCACGCCGCGCTCCACCATTCGCCGAGCCAGAAGACACTGGCGTCCAAAAGGCTCAGACACCGGGTCGTCCAGTCCGTACAACTTCCGCGTCGCATCGGACTCGCTCTTGAGATCGACCAGTTCCGGCGCCTCGGTCTGCATCCGGAACGCCAGTTCATAGGCCGCAATCCGCGCGTCGAGTTCGCCGCGGTCCGAGCGCTCCGCCGCGTGCCTTCCGTTGAACCATTGCAGCAGGTCGAGTTCGCCCCGCTGTTGTTGCGGTGTTACGCCGGCGCGCGGACGCAGGTCCACGATGGGCGTATCGCCGGGCCGGAATAGGGTGCCCTGATACGCGGCCGGCAGGAAGCCGTTTCCCCAGCCTGATGCCCCGCCGATGGGCGCCCCCCGCCGGTCTCCCAGCACGATAAAGCCCGGCAGATTCTGATTCTCGCTGCCTAATCCGTAAGTCACCCACGCGCCCACCGACGCACTGCCGGGGAACATGTTGCCCGTCAGCGTGTGATACACCGCCGGGCCATGGTTGTTGTTATCCACCTTGATGCCGTGAATGAACGCCATGTCGTCCACCGAATTCGACATGCTGGGCAGCAGTTCCGTCATCCACCGGCCCGACTGCCCGTGCCGGGCAAACTTGAAAGGCGCGGGAATCACGCGATTGGGCGCGGCGGAAAACGTCGCGATCTCGCCCACCGTACCAGAAGGTTTCGGAATCTGCTGGCCCGCGAACCTTTCGAGCGCAGGACGGTACTCGAACAAATCCATCTGGCTTACGCCGCCTTCCATAAACAGGAAGATGCAGCGTTTCGCCTTCGCGGGAACATGCCGCGGTCGCGCCGCAAGCGGATTTGGCTGAATGCCCGCGGCCAACAAGTGGGATGCCGCGATGCCGCCGAGTCCGATGTAGGACTGAGTGAGAAAGTCGCGGCGCGTCATGTCAATCAATATACAGGAATTCGTTCGAACTTAACAGGACTCGGCACACTGCCGCGAGCGATCCCGCATGCCCGGCGAACTTGTCGAGTTCATCCGCCCCCGGCGCGCGGCCCAGCACAATCTCAAATGCTCGCGCCACACGGGCGCGCGAATCCGCACCTGCCTCGGTCGCGACGCGATCCGCCAGGTGCACGGACTCCTCATGCAGCAAATCGCCATTCAGCATCGAAAGCGCCTGCAACGCCGTCGTCGTGTTGCTTCGGCGCTCGCAGGACTCGCTGAAAACCGGCGCGTCGAACGCCTGCATCATCGGCTGCGGCAGCGAGCGCCGCT
>SYKU01000031.1 GCA_005808865.1 Acidobacteriota bacterium | reverse complement strand
CGACGGCTGTTCTCTTTATCCCAACAAAAGAAACCGACACGGAAAGGAAGTCGGCCGCTGCGCGGCCTCCTCATTCGGACTTGATTTCAGGATCATCCTGTATTGGAATCAAATCCGGTTTCAGGATCATCCTTCGATTGGAAAATGCTGTCCGGCGAATAGCGGATATCCAACACCTGGCGGACATAAAACGGCGCCACGGTGTGACTGATCTTCGCGGCGGTGCCTTCAAGCGCGCGAATCGCGATTGCCTTGAATTCACCTGCGGTATAGGATCGCGCGACGGAAAGCGCTCCGTCTTTCGCGTTTACCCGATTCAGGAACGGGTACATGCCGATTCGAAAAAGCGCCAATGGCACTAAATGCCTGACCGGGTCGAGCAGGATCAGACGCGGGCAATAACGTCCCACATTCTGGATGAGGCGGGTTAGGTCCTGGTCCGTGAGGTGATGGGCAAGCATGACACTGATGGCCACGTCGCTATACGGGAGCGGGTCACAGACGGCGTTCGCGGACAAGATCGGAACCGGACAACCGCTCGCCGCTGGCGGGCGGAGATCAACGCCGATCACCTCGACCCCGAGCTGCCTTCTGATCTCGACCAGCAGTCCCCCGCCGCCGCAGCCAACATCCAGGACACTGCGCACCGGCCCGTTGCTCAGCGCGCTCAAGATGCAGGCCGTGTTGCCGAGAAAGCGGTGGGTCGCCGTCAGCGACAGGCGTGCGCGCGCAAGAATCTCTTCGGGGACGTTAGGGTCATCGAGGATCTCCGCGTCGAACGACCTCCGCATCCGGCGAACCCGCTCAGCTTTCGCGATTTATTTCCGGGATCTTGAAGCGGAACTCGCCGCGAAAGATCTCGTCGAACAACGCCAACGCCCGATCGTGAACCGAGCCGTTGCTTGCCCACAGGTCCGCACTTGTCAACCGGTGCGTCTCCCCCCGCATTCCGGACGTGCGGCCACCCGCCTCCGTCACTAGAAGCTTTCCCGCGGCCATGTCCCAGGGGTTCAGGCCGAATTCCCAAAAACCGTCGAGCCGGCCGCACGCCACATAAGCGAGATCGAGCGCCGCCGCGCCGGCCCGCCGCACGCCGTGCGTCACCATAGCCATTTGGTAGTAGAAGTGAATATTAGCGTTCAGGTGGCGGCGGCGGCTGGGAAATCCCGTCGCAACCAGACTGTCTTCAAGACGCTCCACTTTGGAACCATGAATCCGGCGATTGTTCAAGTATGCGCCGCCGCCTAATTCTGCCGTGAAGCACTCCTGGCGCACCGGGTCAAACACCACACCTGCGACAATTTCGTCTCCGCGTTCAAGGGCGAGCGTTACGTTAAACATCGGGAAACTATGCGCGAAGTTCGTCGTGCCGTCGAGCGGATCCACGTACCAGCGGTATTCGGACGGACTGGTATGACCGCCGCCTTCTTCAGCCACAATCCCGTGCGAGGGGTAGTGCGAACGCAATCGCTCCACGACCAGCCGCTCCGAGGCCCGGTCAGCCTCCGTCACGAGGTCGAAATCGCCCTTCAGCTCGAATGGAATCCTGCGCTCCAGATAGTTCGCAAGAAGCGCGCCCGATTCACGCGCGATCTCGGCAGCGGTTTCGAGATAGGAGGCCATGGGGTCCCGCGCCTTAGTTCCCGTCTTCCATCAGATACTTGATATCGTGCTTGAAAATGAATAGATTCGGTTCGCCGTCCCGGGTGATGCGGATGAATGAGGCGTCGTAATACTCTATTACGCCGCGAACCTCTTCGTCGTTGCTGAGCTTCACGCGGACGGGCGTTTCGTTCCCGATCAGGCGCTTCAAGTACCTGATTTCTTCGAAGGTCTGTTCTGGCGCTCGAGTACCGCTCTTGCCGGATTTGGAGGACACTATTTCTCCCGTGGAGTCGAACTTCCATAATAGCCGTTGCGCGCCGAAACCCGCAAATCGGTGCGGTTGGTGCGTACTTCCAGGCGGTGGAACCGGTTCTCAGAAGGCGGAACGTTGGAGGGATAATAGCCTAGCAGATACTGCGTCCGGAGGTCGCGCAGAATCTCGGCGAATGCGGCATCCAAGGCATTGCCCACGCTAGGCGTGAAGACGCGTCCGCCGGTCCCTTTGGCAAGTGAGGTAAGCGCGTTTTCGCCGCCAACGTTTCGTCCCGCATCGTTCGCAATCGGTATCACAAGAATCGGATAGATCACGGCATCCGCCAGTTGCGCGGCGTTGAGAGCAGCGTGAAAGTCCTTGACACTCGTCGTGTCGCCGCCATCGGTGACCACGACAATCACGTGGCGGCCATCGCGGTTCTGGAGATCTTCCGCCGCGAGGAAGATACCGTCGTAGAGGGAGGTGCCGGCCTCCGACTTCAGTTGCCTCAACGAGTGATCGAGCGGCCCGTGGTTTCGGGTAAAGTGGTTGCGGCGAACAACTTCATAGTTGAAGCTATAGAGCGCCGCCGAATCCTTAGGATTGCCTGCTCCGAACAGAGCCTTTAGGAAGTGGCTGGCCGAGTCAACCTCGTACTTGAGGTCTTTCGCCGTCGAGGCGCTCGTGTCCATCAGCAACGCGACCGACAGCGGCTGTTCCGTGTGCTTTTCAAACACCGCGATGCTCTGCTGGACACCGTTATCGAAAATCGAGAATTCCTCTTTCGAGAGACTTCCGACCAGTTCTCCGGCTGCGTTCTTCACCGTGGCAAGAACACGCACGAGGCGGACGTCCACACGGAAGACCGTTTCCTGGGGAGTTAGGGGAGCAGCGAGTGCGAACAGGCAAAGCAGCCGGGCCCGGGATCTAAGCGCGGTGGGCCACAAGCGCATTGTCATCCCACTCCCCTTCGACCCAAACTTCTCCATCTTCGAAGTACTCCTTCTTCCAGATCGGCACCACGCGTTTCAAGCGGTTGATTCCTTCGAGCGCGGCTTCGAATGCTGGACGCCGGTGGGGAGCGGCCGCGATCACGGCCACGCTAGCCTCGCCGATGTGCATACGCCCCAGCCGGTGCACCATCGCAATGCGGCCAATGGCATGCGCGGACGCAATCTCGCGGCCTATCAAGGCCAAGGTCTTTATCGCCATCGCCTCATAGCATTCGTAGTCCAAGTAGAGGGTCCGCCGGCCTTTGGTGTTGTTGCGAACAACGCCCTCGAAATTGACTACCGCCCCGTCTTCGCCGCGTAACAGCCGCGAAACGAGCGCACTAGTGTCGATCCGTTCGCGCGTCAAGGCGAAAAAGTGACCTTCCTTGTCCTCAATTTCGTGCGTCAACCCTCCCGCTCCGCCACTGACCGGCGGCAGAAACGCGATCTCGTCGCCCTCCTCTACTTGCGCCGCCGCGCGGGCAAATTCCTGGTTTCGCGCGAGCACGATGCTCGACGCCATTTCCCGGATGCGAGGATAAAGCGTGGCGTAATGATCGAAGACGCCGCCGATAGACACGGCCGTCCCGCAGAATTCGAGTTCATCCGACGCTTTGCCGGTAATGTCCTTTAGCATCCCGAAAAACAGTACTTTCACGCGCATGTATGGCAAGTTTAGCAGACGCGCCGCGAGGGATTCTGATTTCACTCCGTTATACTTGGATCTCATGCTCAAACACGAGACGCGAATTCGGGTTCGCTACGCGGAAACCGACCAGATGGGAGTGGTGTACTATGCGAACTACTACGTTTGGATGGAAGTCGGGCGCGTCGAGTTGTGCAGGGCGCTCGGAGTGGAGTACAAGCTGATGGAGATCGAGGACGGCATCTTCCTGACAGTGGCTGAGTCGAAATGCCGGTATCTTGCACCGGCCCGCTACGACGAAGAGATCGTCGTCGAAACCCGGCTCGAAGATGCGCATCCCCGGATGGTGACCTTCGGTTATTTCATATGCCGTGCGAGTGACGGCCACCGGCTCTCAGTTGGCGAGACCAAGCACATTTTTTGCGGAACCGACATGAGGCCGAAGCGCTTGCCCGAAAGGTACCGGGCGAGCTTCGGCATAGTGTGATCCCAAGCACACTACGCTCTGGTACCAGCAATTTGAGTCCGGGAACAGTGAGTGTCGAATGCCGTACGCGCAAGTCGCCGGCGCGAAAACCGAATTCCTTTCGCAATAGCCGGATATAGGATCCCTGGTGCTCCATCCGTTTACCGCAGGCGGATCCGCTGAACCTGACCCGACCGTAGTTCGCGGGAACGCCCATCCCGCCGTTCGTCCTCGCCTGCGCGCCGACGCTTCATGCGGAACGCCCGGCCAAGTCCCACCACCTACTGGTCACCGGACCCTGCCCGGGAATCTACCCTTTGCTCAACTGCCGGCCGTTAAACCCATTCGAGCGCGCCCTTCTTGTACGCCCAAATGTACCCGACTATTAGGATGGCCAGGAAAACCATCACTTCCGCGACGCCGAACCAGCCGAGCGATCGGTACTTGACGGCCCAGGGAAACAGGAAAATTGTTTCCACGTCGAAGATGACGAAGAGAATCGCGACAATGTAGAACCGCACGGTGTAGCGTCCACGGGAATCGGAGGCCGCCTTGATGCCGCATTCATACGCTTCGAGCTTTGTCACGGAAGGCGCGGATGGGCGGATCAGCTTCGCCGCAATGATGGTCACGGTCGGAAACAGAATCGCGATGATGAGAAAAATGAAAATCGGGATGTAGCCGCTCGGCATGGAAGAATCTTATCACGCTTCGGGCGCGCTATGATAGCCGTTAGATGTTGAAGTCCGCCTGT
>SYKU01000341.1 GCA_005808865.1 Acidobacteriota bacterium | reverse complement strand
GATTACAAGAACAAACTAGCGATATACCGAACCATTTGCAAATAAACGTGACACTAGGATTTACGCCAGAACCGCATCCCTCCTTCGCGAATCAACAACTTACCGACAAAAATCAGCGATCACTGTAGAAGATGGGTCAAACATCGAACTCCACTGCAACCGGCTGGGCGGCTCGGTCTCTCCTATTTCGAGCCTCCGCCGGCAAGAATTTCCAGTTCGCGGATGATAGCAATCGAGCAGCCACCGCCGTCTCATCCGGACTCTATCGTGAGATCCCTGCCCTACGCCTGCCGGAATCCCCGAGGCTAGTCATCGCGTCGCCAAATCGTACTGAAACCGGACTTGCTCGCGAGGTGATAGTTTCGCAGCCACGGGCGGAGATCCTCGAAAGCCGTGATCGCCAGCCTGGGGTTATACGCACCGAGACCGTCCACAATAAACGACGGCCTTGAATGCGTGAGTTCGCCGCGATTGGCACGCGCGAGATCTGGCGCGATAGGCGTCGATTGCGTCAGGTGCCGGTCGGCGGGCACACCGGTCAATGGTTGTGAATCGAGGAATCGGGTCCCAGCGTGCAAACCTGTGTAGACGTAGATCTCCGGGCGGAAACCCCATACCAGCAGCGTGTCCCCCCGCTGTGCCATGGTTCGGACCAACCGGGAAACGTCGCGGCTGTCGCGGTCCATGGCCGAATCGGCCCATGTGTCTTCGCCGGCAGCCAGCATCGCGTAGCGGGGTCCGAAGCGCACCATTGGCACGAGCGCCGCTAGCAGAATGGCGGCTCGCAGCCGCGGCCCCGCAATTGTAAATCCCCTCGCCCCGGCCAGCGTCAATACAGGCAGAAGCTGATAGAAGTAGCGCGGGAAAAAGCGCCATCCGAGCCCCACCGCAATCATGGACACGGCTACCCAGCCCGCCCACTTCATGCCATCGCCCGTGCGGTCGCGGAGCCAAAACCACGCGGCGGCCAGAACCAGCGCCGCGTGGAAACCCAGCCAGTTCGCACTCCGGATTGCGCCGTTCTTCCAAGGCTCGGCGACAAACGTCACACCTGCGTAGATGCGCCCCCATTTCCAGACCTGGTCGTAATACGGCAACAGCGCGCCATGTGACCAGAGGTGTGCCAATGCCACGATGTTTGGGATCGCGAAGCCTCCGGCAAGAGCCGGAAAGGCGCGCCAATTCCAGATCAGGCACGCCGCCGCGACGAAAATACCTTTCGAATTGCACAGAAACGCAGTACCCGCGGCAAGGCCCGCCGCGAAAGGCATCCGCTTCCAGGTCAGAAGCATCGCCGCGACGTGAGGCGCCAGCATTAAGGCGTCAGCGGCGACCGGAATGGCGGAGGAATGGGTATCAAACGTCAGAAAGAACGCCATCGCCGCCGCAGCCTGATATCCCTCGCGCTCGCTCCATCGCAAGCGCGCCGCGGCGAAGATTAGAATGCACACCGCGAGCGCGTGAGCTGCGCCCAGGATGCGCAACGGTACCCCGTCGATCGCGCCCGCAAGCATATAGAACGCAGGAAGCAGAGGCGGTTTGTCGAACCAGAAATCGCGATAGAGGGTCAGGCCGCCTTTCACGTGCAGCGCGGCGGCGAGCGGCAGATTTTCCTCGGCCCAGAGAACCTCCGAATGGCATAGGCGCGAGGCGGTGAGAATGAGGGCAAGCGCTCCGAAAAACAGCGCCTTCCGCTTCATTTGCTGCTGCTCTTGCCCAGAATCTCATGAAGCACCGCGCGGAACTTCTCACCGTAAACGGGGTCCGCCAGGGCAAACTCGACAAAAGTTTCGAAATAACTGGGAAAGTTCCCGATGTCATATCGCTTCTCGCCGGGAGGCAACTTCACGGCGAGCACTCGTTTGCCCTCCTCGCACAGCAATCGAATCGCATCCGTCACCTGTATCTCGCCTCTCCTGTCGGGCTTCACGCGCCGAATCATGTCGAAAATCAGCGGAGAGAAGATGTACCGGCCCGCGATCGCCAGGTTGCTTGGGGCGTCCTTGGGGTTCGGCTTTTCCACTAGATCCACCACGCGAAAGCTGTCCCCCGTCCTGCCCTCCGGCCGCACGATGCCGTAGTGCCTCGTTTCCTCATGCGGGACTTCCTCCACAGCGATGACGCAACTGGCCCGCTTTGACACAAACAACTCCGCCATATTCGCCACCGTTTTGGAGTTCGCGTTCAGGCCCAGAATGGAATCGCCCAACGCCACCAGAAAGGGCATCTCGCCCGCAAAATTCTCGCCGCACAGGATTGCATCGCCGAGCCCCTTCTGCATCCGCTGGCGTGTGTAAAAGAACTTGGCATCGTTGTAACCCTTGAAATCAAGTTCTTCGAGGAGCTCTTTCTTGTTGGAGTCGTTGAGAGCGCGCGCGAGTTCCGGGTCGTGGTCGAAATGATTCTCGATCGAAGTCTTGTTCCTGCCCGTGATGAAAAGAACCTGCTCAATGCCGTTCGCGACCAGTTCCTCGACGACGTATTGAACAATTGGCTTGCGTGCCACGGCAAGCATTTCCTTGGGCTGGGACTTGGTGGCCGGAAGGAGGCGGGTGCCATGTCCGGCCACGGGGACGACCGCGCTCTTGATCACCAGTCCAGTATGGCATGCGGCGGCGGTGAAACGCCGTTCTTACCGCTCCAATTGCACCAGTTTCAGCATGCGCCGCAGCATCTCTTCACCACCCGAGCCTTTCTGGACGCCCGCAACCGCGCCTTCGCGATCAAGCAGTATATAGAGGGGAAAAGCGTTCGTGGGGACCATCGATGTTAAATTCGTGTCCTCCGTGAGGACAATCTTGCACGCCCGTGGATGCTTTCCGAGGTACTCCAGGACCGTCGCTTTCGGTTCGCGCACGTTGATGCCGAGCACGATTAACCCCTGTGCGGAAAAATCTCGCAGCACCGCATCGACGGCAGGTTCGTCGCGGCGGCAGTACCCGCACCATGTAGCCCAAAATTGAAGGAGGACGATCTTGCCCTTCAGACTTTCCTTGCTGAACTTTTCACCCTTGATAGTCTTGCCGACAAAGTCAGGAGCGCGTTCGCGAGTCTCGGCGCCGAAGACGGCGGCCGATCCGGCAAGCGTTGCCAGAGCGGACCTGCGCCTCATGCTCCCACCAACATCTTACGGACGACGTTTCCCTCAAGGTCCGTCAGCCTGTAGTCGCGCCCCATATGCCGGTACGTGAAACGGGTGTGCTCGAAGCCGAGGCGGTTTAGAATCGTCGCCTGCAAGTCATGCACGTGCACCTTGTCCTCCACGATGTTAAATCCAAGGTCGTCGGTCTTTCCAATAACGGTCCCGCCCTTGATGCCACCTCCCGCCATCCACATGCTGTAGGCCACGGGATGATGGTCGCGCCCGCCGTTGTCAGCGTCTTCCGGTTTCCGGATCTCCACCATCGGAGTCCGCCCGAATTCCCCGCCCCAAACTACAAGCGTCTCATCGAGTAGCCCACGTTGTTTCAGGTCTTTGATCAGCGCAGCGGCCGGCTGATCGGTAATGTCACAGTTCTTCTTCAGTTTCCTGTTGATCTCAGTGTGGTCGTCCCAGCTTGCGTGCATCATGAGGACGAAACGTACGCCGCGTTCCACCATTCTCCGCGCCAGCAGGCAGTTCGTCGCATAGGGCCTTGTCGGTTCTTTGTTGACACCGTACATTTCGAGCGTGGCGGGAGACTCCTTGGAGAAATCAAGCAACTCCGGTGCGGCCGTTTGCATCCGGAACGCCAGCTCGTAGGAATGAATCCGCGCGGCGATTTCCTCGTCGCCTGTGGTGGCGTAGCGCTGCTCGTTCAAGCCGCGAATCGCGTCGAGCCGAGCCCGCTGTGTTTCGGAATTGACGCCGTCGGGATTCGCGAGATAGAGAATCGGCTCGCCTGAGCTGCGGAAGACTGTTCCCTGGAAAGTAGATGAGAGAAAACCGCTCGAAAAATTCGTCGCGCCGCCGCTCGTCCCCGCACCCGAAGAAAGCACCACAAACCCTGGAAGATTGCGGGATTCGCTGCCGAGTCCGTAGGTGACCCATGCGCCCATTGTGGGACGGCCGAACTGCGTCGATCCCGTCATGAGCAGCAACTGGCCTGGGTGGTGGTTGAAGGCCTCCGAGTGCATGGAGCGCACAAGACAGATGTCGTCCGCGCAGGAGGCGATGTGCGGAATGTAGTCGGAGAACTCGATGCCGCTCCGTCCATGGCGTCTGAACTCGCGCGGGCAGGCAAGCACGGCAGCGGTGGGCTTGATGAAAGCCAGGCGCAGGTCCTTCGTCATCGACGGCGGCAGTGGTTTCCCATGCCACTTCTGCAAGGCCGGCTTCGGATCGAACAGATCGATCTGACTGGGCCCTCCCTCCATGAACATGAAGATCACGTTCTTCGCCTTCGGGGCGAAGTGCGGAGTCCGGGGCATGAGGGGATCGCTGCTCTGCGCCGTGCGTCCCTCCGCGGAAAGCAGGTCCGCGAGGGCCATGGTTCCAATGCCTCCGGCCGACGTCTTGAAGAAGCTGCGCCGCGTCTGAATTCGCGCAAGTTCGAGCGGGTTCATCGGTCACTCCCTTGTAATGAATTCGTCGAGATTCAACAACACGCTCGCCACGCCAACCCAGGCCGCGGCTTCCGGATTGAGCGGGTAGAGCGCGGCCCGTCCCTTCTCGTCGCCCGCCAGAATTCTCTCCTGCGTCTGGAAATATGAAAGCAGAGTTTCCACTTCCTTCGCTGCTGGCTCGCGTGCGAGACACAACCGGTAAGCGTGCCGGATACGGTCCTGGAAAGCCGCGCCGGCAGATTCCCGCAACGTTCGTTCGGCGAGCGCCTGAGCCGCTTCGAGAAACACAGGATCGTTCAGCAGGTTAAGCGCCTGAAGGGATGTGTTCGACCGCCGCCGCCGCGTGCATGTGACGTGCGAGTCCGGCGCGTCGAAATTCATCAACTGGGGATGCGGCGAGGTCCGTTGGAAATGCACGTAGAGGCCGCGCCTGTAACGGTCCGCGCCTTCCGACTCCACGTACTTCGCCGAACCATACGTCAACTCCACCACGCCCTTTGGCTGGGGCGGACGCACGCTCTTGCCCCCGATGGCCGCGTTCAGCAGCCCGCTTGAGGCCAGCGCTTCGTCTCTCAGCAGTTCCGCCGGAAGCCTCAGGCGCGCCTGGCGCGCAATGAGCGCGTTATCGGGATCGCGTCCCTGCAATTCCGGACGCGAGTGGGACCGTTGGCGGTAGGCGGCCGACATCGTGATCATCCGGTGCATTTCCTTAACGCTCCAACCTCGATCCATAAACTCCGCCGCAAGGTAGTCAAGCAGTTCCGGATGCGTGGGACGGTCTCCCTGCGATCCGAAGTCCTCCACCGTCTTCACGAGTCCGCGCCCGAAGAATTCGTTCCACATGCGGTTCACCGCGACGCGCGAGGTAAGCGGATTCTCTCGAGATACCAGCCATCGGGCGAACGACAGGCGCGGAGGTTCGCCGGCGGGAGGCGTGAGAGCGGGCAACGATTCGAGTGTTGCCGGCCGTACCTCGGGGCCTGGGTTGCGATAGTCGCCCTTCAGGTAGAGAAAGTTCTTCGGCGGCGTTTTGGCTTCGGCGAGCACCTGCGCTTGAGTCAAGGAAGGGAAATTCGCTGCGAGATCCTGCAACTTCGTGCGTAGTTCGCGCAGCTTTTTCGTGACTTCCGCATCCTTTGCATTCGCGGGACCCGGATTCGACACGAAGTAATCCGTCAGGCGGGCGGTCTGCTGCCGTGAACGCTTACCCGGCTCGATGGCGAGGATCTTCCGGGCGCCGTCGAGCATCGCGGTCATCGACGTGACTGAGAAATCCCAATCGAGCCGCTTTCCGGGATCGGCGATGGTTTCGCGAATATTCCGTTCCCATTCCGCCTGAAGCGCTGGCACGTTGTTCTCTCGCAACAACTCGGCCCGCTTGCGGTCGTACTCCGGCCGCGCGCGCAGGTAGGGCCCCATCTCTCCGTCAAGCGGAGCCTCGATGTTCTCTTCGTCCGCTGAGCGGAAGTACGACATCAACTGGTAGTAATCCTTCTGAGTGATGGGATCGTACTTATGATCGTGGCATTGCGCGCACCCGGCCGTGAGTCCAAGCCACGCAGTGCTGGCAGTATTGGTGCGATCCACAAGCTGCTCGAAACGAATTTCGTCTTGAGAAGAGCCGGCCTCACGATTCGTCAGCGTGTTGCGATGAAAGCCCGTTGCCACTCGCTGGTCCACGGTCGCATTCGGCAGCAGGTCGCCGGCGATCTGTTCAATCGTAAAGCGGTCGTACGGCATGTCGCGATTGAGCGCCCCAATCACCCAGTTTCGGTACCGCCACGCGTGGGGACGAACCAGATCTTTCTCATAACCGTCACTGTCGGCATACCGCGCGACATCGAGCCAGGGCCGCGCCCACCGTTCTCCGTAGTGAGGAGAGGCGAGCAGGCGCGCGATGAGCCGGTCGTAGGCGTCGGGACGCTTGTCGTTCAGGAACTCCGCCGTCTCCGCAGGCGTGGGCGGGAGACCGGTAAGGTCGAGCGAAGCGCGCCGGATCAGCGTCGGGCCATCCGCTTCAGGCGACGGGCGAATTCCCTCCGCCTCGAGCTTCGCCAGCACAAAGTTGTCGATGTCGTTGCGCGCCCAGGTTGCGTCCTTGACAGCGGGCGCCGCAGGCCGGCGGATGGGCTGAAAGCTCCATAGGCCGGGACGCGCGCCACGGGCCGGCCAAACCGCACCCTGATCGATCCAAGCGCGCAATCTCGCGATTTCCTCCGGAGTCAGCTTCGCACCCACCGGCGGCATGACCGGGAGTCCATCCCGACCCTCGACGCGATGGATCAACTTGCTCTCGCCGCTCTTTCCCTCGACTATAGCCTTCGATGGAAAAGCCTGGTCGAGGCGCAGGCCATTCATTTGTGCTTGCGGGCCGTGGCAGAGATAGCACCGCGTGCGCAGCAGCGGCTCAACGTCGCGCGCGAAGTCGGCCTTGCTCTGCGACCTGGCTGCCGGACATCGACCGAGCAGACAGACGAGAATCGGAGCCCACAATTTCATGATCGTGTTCAAATTCTATCAATTGGAGAGGAAGGGTGCGAATCCGGTTCGATTCTCACTCTCGCATTTAGGACCAGACGCGGGCTGCTGGGGATTTGAAACCAAGGCTCACGCTCAGCTGTACGTTTGCCCAACACTATCCTCGGATCCGGTTCTTGCACCTCGGCGCGAACGTTTTTGCTCTACGCTCGAGGTTCCTTCGAGCGGCACTTGGCGTTCACTTCGTGACACCGGCGTCGGTAGTTACGGGCATTCTTTCACCAGGAAGGCGGTCGATTAGCTGTCGGCGCCCAGCCAAAACGTCTATGATGATCCACCGTGAAACCATGCACCCAACCATCGAACGTAGAACCCTTCTAGCGCGGACGGCGGGCGCCGACGCTCTGTCCAGGCTGTCCGCGGGCGCCCGCCCCGCTGTAGCGCTTGCGTGCACGAGTTGTTCCATAATGGGTCATATGAGCGAGATGGCGACAGGCCCTGGCGACTACCAAAGCCTTTACCGGAGGGCCTTCGAACAGTATGGAGTACGGGCTCTCTGGAACAAGCGGTTGCTCGAAGAACCCACTCCCGCGGATGCTCTGGTCGTGGCGCGAGCCTTGCGCATTGAGGGCGATCGTGAAGCTCGGCGCTTGGCGGAACGGATTGAGCAGGCGTGCCGTGCCGCTCTCTAAGATTCAAACCGAAATTCTCCGGCTGCTTGCGTCGCATCGCGATCCGGAAAGTTATGTCGCCGGCGCAACACCGCTAAACCGGGACGCTCTGCGCTATTCCGCGGACATCGACATTTTCCACGACCGGGAGGAACGCGTTGCAAACACGGCTTTGAAAGATGCCGCGGCACTCGAAACGGCGGGCTATGACGTTGTATGGCTGCGGCAATTGCCCCTTGTCTATTCCGCTGAAGTGACGCGCGACAAAACTTCCACGCGCCTGGAATGGGTCGCCGACAGCGATTTTCGATTCTTCCCGGCAATTCGGGACGAAACCTTCGGCTATTTGCTCCATCCGATTGACCTTGCCACAAACAAGGTCATGGCGGCGGCCGGGCGTCGCGAAGTACGCGACCTTGTTGATCTTGTAACGATTCACGAAACCATTCTGCCGCTTGGAGCAGTTGTGTGGGCCGCGGCAGAAAAATCCCCTGGTTTTACTCCTGAAGGATTGATCGCCGAAATCCGGCGCAATTCCAACTATCCGGCAGCCGAATGGAACGCCTTGCGCACGAGCGAACCCCTCGACCCCAAGACCGTTATCACGTGCCTGCGTGATGCCCTTGACGCCGCCGAGGCATTTGTCGCCCGGATGCCAACAGACAAAGTTGGGCTGCTATTCCTGCAAGGCAGCAAGGTAGTCGAGCCCGATCCCGACCGGTTGCAGGACTATCAGACGCACGCTGGGCAGCGGCGGGGACAATGGCCAAGCAGCGCTGAGATCACCGCTGCCATGTTCGAACGCGCGGCACAGGAACGGCCGATCGACAATGGACTTGACCGCCCTTTTGCGCGACCGCATTGACGGAGATCTGGTACGATCACTCAATGCTGCGGCCCCTACTCCTAATCCCGCTTCTGGTTTTCACCGGTCTCGAGGCCTCAGCGGCCACTGGTATTGACGAATTCTTCGAACGCTTCACCGCGGATTGGGTGCGGGCGTCTCCCGAACTCGCCACATTCACGCAGTACTTCTCTGGAGCGGAGCAGGTCAGGATCGACAGCCAACTCTCGCCCGAGACCGAGCGAGTCCGCAAGGAGCGAGTGGACCGGGCGCGTCGCGGCCTCGCGGAACTACGTCGATTTGACGTGAAGCAACTCTCCGCCTCCCAACGGTTGTCCGCCCGAGTGCTTGAGTGGCAACTGGATGCAGTCGTCCGGAGCGCACGGTTCGACGGCCATCATTACGTATTCAATCAAGGTATTGGCGGGTTTCCAGCAGGGCTGGTCCGGTTCCTGACGGACATCCACCCAGCCAGAAATCCGGGCGATGTGGAAAATTATCTCCTGCGGCTATCGCAAGTCGCCTCCCGCCTGGACGAGGCCATCGTCGTTGCCCGCGCGGCGGCCAGGCGTGGCATCATCCCGCCTCGCTTTATCCTCACTGCCACCATCGGCCAAGTTGAACGCCTGGCCGCCCCGGAACCGGGCAACAACGTCCTGGTCGCTTCATACGAGGAGCGCATTTCGAAGTCGCCATCTATCTCAGCCGACGATCGCCGGAAATTCCGCCTGGCGGCTACGAAGACGGTCACGGATTCAGTCGTTCCGTCCTTTCGCCGCGTGATTGCCCTCCTGGAGGAGCAGCGTAAAGCCGCCACGGACGATGCCGGGATCTCGAAGCTGCCCGAGGGCGCGGCCGCCTATGCCTCTCGCCTTCGCGGCTACACCGCGACCCCGCTTACCGCCGATCAGATTCACCGGACCGGTCTCGAAAAAGTGACGCAAGTCGAAGGCGCGATGGACAAACTGCTGCGAGAGCTTGGCTATCGGGACGGCTCGGTGAAGGACCGGTTCGCGAAGGCGCAGGACGATCACTCTTACCCGGATGCGCCCGGCGTCAGGACCACGATCCTCGCCGATTACGAGAAGATCATGCGCGAGGCGGAACGCCGGGCCGGTTCTTTATTCGACCTCCGCCCAAAGGCCCTCGTCGTAATTCGCCGCATCCCGGAATATGCGGAACGCAACGCCGCGGCCAACTACTCTGTCGCCGCGCGCGACGGATCGAGACCAGGGACGTTCAACGTTCCTCTGGTGGGCCCGAAGTTTTCGCGCCTTGGTATGCGCACGCTCGCCTACCACGAGGCGGTTCCGGGGCATCACTTTCAGGTCGCCCTACAGCAGGAAGACAAGGACCTGCCACGGTTCCGAGCTGACCGAATCATCCGGGAAGGTATGACCGCGTTTTCGGAGGGCTGGGGCCTCTACGCGGAGGCACTGGCCATGGAAAGCGGCTGGTACGACGACGACCTTCCAGGCAAACTCGGCGCACTCGATGCTCAGTTGTTCCGCGCGAAGCGGTTGGTCGTCGACACAGGATTGCACACGAAAGGCTGGACTCGCCAACAGGCGATCGACTACGGAATTTCGGTTAGCGAGGTGGAGCGCTATGTGGCCGCGCCGGGCCAGGCCTGCGCGTACATGATTGGCCAACTGAAAATTCTGGAGCTGCGCGACAAGGCGCGCCGGGAGCTCGGGGGAAAGTATTCCCTTCCCGAGTTTCACAATGTGGTGCTGCGAACCGGCGCTGTGCCTCTCGAGGTGCTGGAAGAAGTTGTGAACGAATACATCGCAGGCAAGAAGCCGAAGGGCTAGCAGTTGTGAAAGAATATCCCCTCAGGAGGATGTACATGAGCGAGCGAAGAAAGTTTCTGAAATCGGCCGTGGGTGTCGGAGCGGCGGGCGGGGCGTCGGCAATGGCGGCCATGGCTGCGGCAGCCGCGCCGGGGGGACGCACTCCTTCCAAAGGCGGTGTCCGGCTGGGCAATCTGTTCTTTAGTTCGGGACTGACGGGCGTGCGCCCGGAAGCGCGCAAGGACCCGTTGGCCTTCGGCGGCGACATCAAGGAGCAAACCCACAACATTCTCAAGGCCCACAAGGAGAATCTGGAGGCGCTCGGCTCGTCCCTTGAAAACGTGCTGAAAGTCACGGTTCTCCTCGCCGACGTGAAGACCGAGAAGAACGCGATGAACGAAGTCTACGCGCAGTATTTCCCAAAGAGCGCGCCTGCGAGGTCAGCGTTCGGCGTCGACTTCCCCGATACCGCCACCCGCGTTGAAATCGAACTCGTCGCCTGGATTCCGGAGAAGTGAAGCCGGACGAGCGGCAGGAACGGCTGTTAAGGCGCACCTACATCGACTTCCTTCAGAATTCGGAAGTGATCGAGGACGCGTTGATCTTTGAGCGGGCCAAGGGTCTCTACTATTGGGACGTCCAGGGAAAGCGCTATTTTGACGCGATCGGCGGCATTTTCGTCGCGTCGCTCGGCCATGCACATCCGCGCGTGATGGAGGCCATGCGTATCCAGATGGAGCGCATGACCTTCGCGCCGCCGCTCCATGGAATTTCGGATGTCGCGCTCGACTTCATCGAGAAGCTCGGCTCGGTGACGCCCGGCAACTTGAACTACGTTAAGGCTTTCAGCGGCGGCTCGGAAGCGAACGAAGCCGCCATGAAGTTCACGCGCCAGTACTGGCGTCAGACAGGCCATCCTGGGAAATACAAGTTCATCAGCCGGTACTACGGTTACCACGGCGGGACATTCGGCGGCAGGGCGGCAAGCGGCACGGGAACCCGGAAAACGAAGTTCGAGCCGCAACTGCCGGGCTTTTTGAAGGTCTTTCCACCGACGTTTTATCGCGACCGCTTCCCGACATGGGAGGAGGCGAACCGATTTGCGGCCAAGGCCGTCGAGGACGTGATCGTCGCCGAGGACCCCTCAACCGTTGCGGGCGTTCTTGTCGAACCCATCGGCAATACGGGCGGCATCATCACGCCGACCGAGGAGTACTTCCGCATCATCCGCGACGCGTGTACGCGGCACAACGTGATGCTCATCTTCGACGAAGTGATTACGGGATTCGGCAAGACGGGGAACATGTTCGCGGCGCAGACGTTCGGTGTAACACCGGACATGATGTGCTGCGCAAAGGGACTTTCGACGGGCGCGGTCCCCATGGGCGCGATGGTGGCGCGGGAGGACATGGCGAGCGCGTTTTTCGGCCCGGTGGAGAGCGACGTCCAATTTTCCCACGGCCATACGTTCGCGGGCAATCCACTGGCCTGCGCGGTGGGGTGCGCGGTAATTGACGAGATGCTGGAGAAGCGTCTGCCGGAGAAAGCTCAGCGTCTGGGCGAGTACCTGGCCGCGCGTCTCGAAAAGCTGAAGCGGTACGGCGTGGTGCGCGAAGTGCGCGGGCGCGGCATTCTGCGAGGCGTCGAATTGGCGAAAGAAAACAATTCCCGTGAACCCTTTCCCGCGCTTGGCCGAGCGCTCAAGAAAACGGCGGCGGCGAATGGGCTGATCATGCGAGTCGATCCGACGTGGTTCGCGGTCGCGCCGGCGCTCATCGCCGAGGAAGCGGATATCGACGAGATGTGCGACCTGATTGAGCAGGCGCTCGAAGCGGCGCTCGAGGTGTGCGCGGGATGAGGTTTTCCAGCTCCTCGCGCTTACGATAAGGCGACAGGATTTCGATGAACGCTCGTTGGCTGGAGAGGTTCTTGTGGTGGGTACAACAAGAGCAGAATCTCCCGGCCGCGATACAGGCGTTTTGTGCCGTTGTGACATGCGTCCTAACCGCCGGTCTTGTATGGGTTACTCGGCGTTATGTTCTTCTGACGCAAGCCATGTCTGAGACATCGCAGCGGCATCTGGCCGCTTCGCTCCAGAAGTGGTTCTGCACAAGGTGTGGTTGGATCGGCCGGAAACGATCAAGTGCGAATTTCCGGGCCTCTTCCGTGAGTCCGGCCAATTGGCCCCTACTTGAAGAGTACGCCAAATAATGTTGACAGTAGTGCGCCTCTTAGTTCTGAAAGTGACAGTTAATTACGACAGTCTGAAGGATTCTGTTTCTAGGAGGTGTTTTGGGGGATAAAATGCCGTGTGGAAAGACGCAGTAGCATTTTCCAATCCAAGAATGATACTGAAGCGGAGTTTCATTCCAATGCAAGATGATACTGAAACGGAGGGAGCTGGCCTGCGCTGAGAGTGGTCCTTTCCTGCCCTGTTTGAGGGAG
>SYKU01000340.1 GCA_005808865.1 Acidobacteriota bacterium | reverse complement strand
GCGGCAAGTGCGGCAAGCGATCGACGACTTTGTTGAAGTCTACAACGAAAAGGCAGCGCCGTTTGAATGGAAGAAGGCAGTCGTGTTCCCTTCCGGCCCCAAAGCCAAGTACTCTGACTTATGCAACTAGGTACTAGTGCCCCGCAACCAGCCGCGAATTGTCTGCCGGGCGTACAATCCACTATAGGCAGGGACTCGAACAAAGACCATCGAACGTTGATGGGCGAACCAAAACTTTCCGGACACACCCCCGGGGGTGTGAACAATGGGTTTCAGCGGGTGGGCTTTGCGGGGCGATGGCACGCGATAGGTACCGGATGCGAAACTGAGGTGCTCACCAGCCGGGCGCTTGAAAGTGGGAGCCGAATCGGAAGCGGCTGCTGCCGATCCTGGACGTAACAAAGAGAAAGTCTGCCGTCACTTCGGCCCCGGCCGTACTTCCATGGTCCGCTACAGCCTGAGCAATTCGCGCAGCCGCCGCGTCTGCATCCGGCTCACCGGAATCTCTGTGTGCTTCTTATCGTCCATCCTCAACTGGTAGCTCGATTTGAACCACGGCACCACTTCCTTGATCCGGTTGATGTTCACCAGATACGACCGGTGCGCGCGCCAAAAAGTCTCACTATCGAGGCTCGCCTGCAATTCCTCAATCGTGCGGTAGTTGGATTGGCCTTCAAAGTTCACCGTCGCCAGCGTGATGATTCCGTCGTCAATCGTCGCGTAGATCAACTCCTGCGAATCGACGATGAAATTCCGGTTCTGGCTGCGCACCAGCAGTTTCGTCCGCTGGGGCGCGAGCCGCGCGGGTTGTGCGCCCCCGGAGTCGAGCGCCGGATCCGTCAGTGCTCCCGCCGCCGCGCCCGCCCTCTGACGGTCCTGCAGCGCCTGCTTCGCCCGTTCGATGGTCTCCGCCAGCCGCTCCCGCTCGATCGGCTTCAACAGATAGTCCATCGCATTGATGCGGAAGGCTTCGACGGCGTATTCGTCGTAGGCCGTTGCGAAGATGAAATGCGGAATCTCGGCGTCGCTCTCCTTCAATCTGCGCGCCACTCCCAGACCGTCGAGTCCCGGCATCTGGATGTCGAGGAACACCAGATCGGGCTCGAGCTTCATGATGAGGTCCACGGCCTCAAGTCCGTTGCGGCCCGTGCCTATGATTTCGATTTCTGGAAATTCCTTCAGGAGGTACGCCAGTTCTTCACAGGCCAACTGCTCGTCGTCAACGAGAACCGCCGTCAGCGTAGCCGTCGCGCGATCGGGCATGAAGTTGCTATCATAACAAGTCCGCTCGCCTCGTTGCGACGGTCTCCAAGGAGATCCCTTAACTTGCCGCAAAAAGAAAACGTAACCATAGCGCCCGCCGAGGGAAAACTCGGAATACTGGTGCCCGGAATGGGCGCCGTCACCACCACATTCATCGCCGGAGTGGAGGCCGTGAAACGTGGTCTCGCCGCTCCCGTCGGGTCGCTCACGCAACTCGGCACCGTGCGGCTGGGGAAGCGCACCGAAGGTAGAAGCCCGAAGATTAAGGATTTCGTCCCGCTCGCCGGACTGAACGATCTCACGTTCGGAACCTGGGACATTTTCGAAGACGACTGTTACGAAGCCGCCGTGCACGCGGGCGTCCTGGACCGGCCCATGCTGGATCAATTGAAGGAGCCGCTCAGCGCCATCAAACCGATGAAAGCCGTCTTCGACCAGGAGTACGTGAAGCGCATCACCGGGCCAAACGTGAAGGACAAGGGCTCGAAGATGGACAAGGCCGGGATGCTCATGGAGGATATCCGGACGTTTAAGGAATCGAGTGGCGCCTCGCGCCTCGCCATGATCTGGTGCGGATCGACCGAAGTGCATCACAGCGCCGAGGCCGTCCACCAGACACTGAAGGACTTCGAGTGCGGTCTGATGAAAAGCGACCCCGCGATCTCGCCGAGCCAGATCTACGCCTACGCCGCGTTGAAATCCGGCGTGCCCTATGCGAATGGCGCGCCGCACTTGACCGTCGATACACCCGCGATGATGGAACTGGCCCGCGAGCGTCAGGTTCCTATCGCGGGGAAAGACTTCAAGAGCGGCCAGACGTTCATGAAGACGCTGGTCGCGCCGGGACTGAAGGCGCGGATGCTGGGCCTCTCGGGCTGGTTCTCGACGAACATCCTGGGCAACCGCGACGGTGAAGTTCTCGACGACCCGGGATCCTTCAAGTCGAAGGAAGTGACGAAGCTTTCCGCGATCGAGCAGATCCTTCAGCCGGAACTTTATCCGGAGTTGTACAACAACATTTTTCACAAGGTACGTATCGAGTATTACCCGCCGCGTGGCGACGCCAAGGAAGGCTGGGATAATATCGACATCTTTGGCTGGCTCGGATACCCAATGCAGATCAAAATCGATTTTCTGTGTCGCGATTCGATCCTCGCCGCGCCGTTGGCGCTTGATCTGGTGCTTTTTATGGACCTCGCGCAGCGGTCTGGAATGAAGGGCGTTCAGGAGTGGCTCTCGTTCTATTTCAAGGGGCCGATGACCGCTCCGGGACTCTATCCCGAGCACGATATTTTCATCCAGCTTATGAAGTTGAAAAACACCCTGCGATGGATGCAAGGGGAGGACCTCATCACACACTTGGGCCTGGAGTATTACGATTAACGTCCTGGTAATCGGGGGCACGCTGTTCATCGGCCGCCGGTTGGTCCGCGAGCTTTTAAGCGCCGGTCACACCGTGACAGTGATGCACCGCAACGCGGCCCGCGCCTTGCCGGACGGTGTCGAAGGGCTGGTTGCCGACCGCAACGATGGCGAAGCCGTAGCTCAGGCGCTGTCCGGCCGCCGCTTCGACGCCGTCTTTGACATCGTCTACGATTGGGAGCGTGGCACCTCCGGCGCGCAGGTGGAATCAACCGCGCTTGCCTGCGGCGGCGTGGGACGGTACGTCTTCATGTCGAGCGTCGCGGCCTACGGGAGCGGTCTCGACCGCGAAGAAGGCCTCCCGCTCGCGTCAGACGATTTCCCTGACGCGTACTGCCGCAACAAAGCCATGAGCGAACGCGCGCTGTTCCGTCTGCATCGCGACCGTGGACTGCCCGTGGTCACGTTGCGGCCGCCCTACGTTTATGGTCCTGAAAACCCGTTCTACCGGGAAGCTTTCTTCTGGGACAGGTTGCGCGACGGACGGGCGATCGTCCTTCCCGGCTCCGGCGAACGTTTGATGCAATTCGTCTACGTGCACGACCTGGTGCGAGGGTGCATGGCGGCGTTGGACGCGCCCGGGGCCGCGGGCGAAGCGTTCAACATTGGCGGCGAACGCGCGGTGACCCAGGCTGAACTGGTTGAAGCGCTCGGACGCTCCGCCGGAGTGAAGCCGCGCTTGGTGCATGTGGAAAGGACGCTGATCGAAGCGGCTGGCGGCAATCCCATGGGCGATCCGATGTATTTCGGTGTCTACTTCGACCTTCCTCCCATCACGGAAGTAATGGGGAAGGCCGAACGGATTCTGGGCCTCGTGCCCACTCCGTTCGACGAGGGACTCCGCGAGACCTATGAATGGTACATGGAGCACGGCACGCGCCGCGAACCGGATTACACCTTTGAAGACGCTCTGATGTCGCGCATGTAGGGCAAAAGGACCCGTCAGGAAGTCACAACCGGCGATGGCCTGCACGGGCAGACGTGGAACAGTCTTTTCCTGACCTGACATCCCCTTTACTTTACGGACTGGAAGGAACCATCCTGCCCCCAAAGTGGTGTGAGGGATAGGGTGACGGCGCACTTGAGGCGTCGGCCCTGAGCACGTGCCGGCTAACCAAATAAATGACTGACTGACTGGCATCCCTTCCGCGAACCTGCCGTTCAGCGCCGCGCGGCCTCGGCCCACCGTTTTGGCCCAGTCCATCCTGCCGGTGTGCCATCGCTCTCGCGCACGCCATTCGGCGGGTGCGACTGCCGCCACTGTTCGATGCGCGCCACGAGGTCCCTGACGATCGCGGGGTTCCCGGTCGCAAGATCGTTCTTCTCCTCCGGATCTTCTTCGATCTTGAAGAGGTAGTTTCTCGCGGGACCGCTTTTCGCGGGCAATTCGCGCACGAGTTTCCAGCCCTCGTGCCGCACGGCAAGCCGTACAGTGCCGCCGCCTTCGACGGCCCAGAACAGATCCTCGCGAGGCGTCATGCGGCCCTCGGCGATCGAAGGCCACATGTTTTTCCCGTCGAAAGGCTTCGTGTTCTTGGGTGTGATCCCCGCCGCTGCGGCTAGAGTCGGAAAAAGGTCGAGATTGGTGATCACCTGATCCGTCTTCCCCGGCGAAAGGCGGCCAGGCCATCGGGCGATCGCGGGCACGCGGATGCCGCCCTCGAACGTCGTCGCCTTTCCATTCCGAAGGGGCGTGTTGTCAGCGCCGGAACCGAGCGGCCCGCCGTTATCGCTGAAGAACAGCACCAGCGTGTCCTTCGCCATACCCTCCTTGTCGATCGCCGCAAGCACGCTGCCGATCGCCGTATCGAGTGCGTCCACCATCGCCGCGTAGGAACGTCGCTTTGAGTCCTTGATGGTGGCGTACTTGTCAACTAACCGCTTCGGGGCCTGGAGCGGAGTATGCGGAGAGTTGAAGGGCATGTAGAGCAGGATCGGCCTCGCGCGATCGCGACTGGCCAGCACGCGGCCGGCCTCGGCCGCGAACAACTCGGTGGTGTACCCTTCTTCAATGACGGTCTTGCCGTCGCGCTGCCAGTCGACGCCGCCCTCGCGCTCGTGCGTGTAGTAGTCGATCGCGCCGTTGACGTGTCCGTAGTAGTGGTCCCAGCCGCGCGCGTTCGGCAGGAATTCGGCCCGCGCGTGGCCCAGGTGCCACTTGCCGAGGATCGCAGTCTGGTAACCCGCCGCCTTGAACGTCTGCGGCAGGGTGTGTTCGTCCGTGGGCAGACCGTAGCTTGACCAGGGCCTGATAACGGTGTACATGACGCCCGTCCGCATCGACGAACGGCCCGTCACGAAACCGGCGCGCGTCGGCGAGCAGACAGGGTAGACGTAGAAGCGGTTGAGCTGAACGCCCTCGCGCGAAAGCCTGTCAATATTGGGCGTCGAGATCTGGCCGCCATGGTATCCGACGTTGTTCCAGCCGAGGTCGTCGGCGAGAAAGATCACGATGTTGGGCCGTTCCAGGGCGAATGCCGAAACAACTGCGAGAAGCGGGATCAAGGTTCGCATTGCGCACCATTGTACACGGGTCGCGGCTCTACAGCCGTTGCAGGAAGTAGTTCGAGCGCTTCTCGTGTCCCATGGTCGTGTTCGGGCCGTGCCCCGGAACGACTACGGCGTCATCCGGCAATGGGTACAGCTTGTCCTTGATTGAGCGCAGAATCTGGCGCCCGTCGCCCCCCGGCAGATCGGTGCGCCCGATGCTTTCGCGGAAGAGCGTGTCACCGGCCACGAGTTTGTTCTCGGCGGGGATCCACAGACACATGCTGCCTTGGGTGTGGCCGGGTGTGTGAAGCATGTGAAACCCGGCTGATCCGAGCGCGAGCATGTCGCCTTCGACTGCCGCCACGTCGATCCCGGTGCGCTCCGGCGGCTCCATGCCGAGCCACTTCGCCTGCATGTCGAGATGGTCGTAGAGTTCGGAATCGTTCTCGTTCATGTAGACGGGTGCTCCGGTCGCGGCCTTCATCTTAGCCGCGCCTCCGATGTGATCGATGTGGGCGTGTGTGATCACGATGGCTTTGACGCGGAGACCGTGCCGGGCTACTACCGCCAGGATTTCGCCGATCTCGTCTCCTGGGTCGACGACGATCGCCTCCTTCGTCAACTCGTCGCCGAACACCGAGCAGTTGCACCTCAACATCCCTACCGGGAGGATCTCGTGGATCATCTCAGCTCCACCCGGCCAAGATACCGGTCGAACCACGCCAGCGTCTCGCGCATGGTCTCCTGCACCGGAGGAACGTGTCCGACGTCGAACAGTGTGTAGCGTTTGTCTCGATCTGGCGTGCCCAGGAACTCGAAGAGCGGCTTCTGCTGTGCTTCCGGGGACAAATCGAAGTCGTAGCGCCCGTTAAGCAGCAGCACGGGTTTTCGCACCCGCGGGACGAACTGAAAGATATCCACTTCAGGGGGTAAACGGGATGCCGACAGTCCGCCACTGCTCAGCACTCCAGCCTTCAGCCGGGAATCGAGCGCAAGAGCGATGACGCCGCGATAGGCTCCCGAACTGACGCCGTATAAGCCCAGGCGAGTGCGGTCGATTTCCGGGCGGCTCTCCAAAAAGTCGACGGATTGGAAGAAGTCCTTGATGTACTGGAAGAACGCTTCGCGCCGGGAAACCGGCCCGGCGTCATCGGCGAGGCGGCGCTCATACGCACTCTTGTAGACCGGGAAGAAGACGGCGCGGCCTGTTTGCAGCAGATAGGCGAACTGCTGCGTGCGGATTCCAGTCTCGCTCGACCGCGGAAAATGTGCGTCGCCTGCTGGCGCCCAAATCACGGCCTGATAAGGTGGCTTTCCATTTTTTTGCAGGTACAGATAGCCGAACATCCGCTCGCCGCCATAGACGGTCCGATAGCTTACCTTCTCCTTCTTCCAGAACTCGTTGGAATCGTCGCGGGACTCGATCTTCGCATCAAGCGGAGTCTTGTCGTACGCGTACATCCCTCGGTACGTCTCGAACGTCTTGTCGTCCGCCGGCTTCTCCTTTGAATAATCGCGGAACTCACGCTTCATTGGTGCAACCGCCTCCGGAGGAGTCTCCGTCTGGAACTTCGCGCACCGGAAGCCATAGGAAACGCCTCGGGTAAACGGGTCCTGCGCATCCAGGTCGCGAAACATGTAGCTCGGCTCATTCCAGCCGCCACCGAGAATGGCGCGGCGCTCTCCGGCTGCGTTCCAGGTCCATTCTTTGACGTTTCCCGACATGTCGTACACGCCGAATGGAGTGACTCCGGAATTGGCTCCCACGCGAGCGGGGCCGGCGTCCGAGAAATTGCTGAAGAGCAGGATCTCGGAAAAGATGCCGTATGCGGCGGCCCGCCGCCAGTGGTGAATCGTGGGAAGCGCCTTGCCAGTGAACTCACAGTACGCCGCCGCTTCGTACCAACTTACACCGGAAACGGGGAAATCGTCCTGCCCTTTGGGGTAGCTCCCGAGTTCCCATCCTGCCGGTCCCGCTCGACCGGTGGAGTCCCGAAACTCGGCGGCCGCTTCGTCAAAGCTCACATCGCGGCCATCTTTACGGAACGGCTGACGCCAATACCTGCGGTCGCGATAACCTCCGTCATCGACGAACTTCTTGACCTGCCGGTTGGTGACTTCGTACTTGTCCATGAAGTAACCGGGCAACGGCATTGTCCCTGGCGGTCCGATCCACGGTGCCCGTTCCGGCACGGACACCATTCCTTCCGGGAGTTGGCCAGTGGGAGCCAGCGGAAAATTGACTGCTCGCAACATCAAACTGAATGCCGCGAACTCGAGCGGCTCCTGCCCTTGCTTCTCGATGCGAACGGTCAGATAGGCCCACGGAATCGCGACATTTTCTAAAGGCGTTACTCCAACTGGACTCCACGGCTGGTTCGTGCCGTAGGGGCGATAGGAAACCTGCGCGCCCGGCGGCGTGCTGGTGAGCGAGACCGGCATCGAAACCTGAGTCCAAAGTTGCTTCAAATCCGGATCGTCCGGGGCGTAGCCGAGAGCGGTTCGTGTGAGTTCGAACGCCGCCGGATGGTCGTTCTTTTCGATCAGGCTCCGGATCTGAGGAAGCGCCTCGGTGCGAGTCCAGCGGGTCCTCGAATTGCGGTAATAGAGCCAACCGGCGAGCGCCGCCACCAATACCAGACCGGCAACTGCAATCGCGGCGCTACGTTTTCCAACGGAGCCGGAAGTGTTCCGCAAGCCCGATAGGGCATGCGCAAGCTCTTGCCCGGAAGCGTAGCCCGTCCGCGAGTCCTTCGCGAGACAACGGTCGATGATGCGTTCGACAGTTCTGGGAATTTCGGGGCGCAATGAGCGGACTGGCAGCGGCGTTTCGCGCAGAACTCTGCTCAGGACATTTATGGTCGAATCGCCATCGAATGCACGCCTGCCGGAGAACATCTCGTACAGCGTCGCGCCAGTGGAAAAGATGTCGGAACGCGCATCGACGGGCTTTCCCTCAGCCTGCTCGGGCGACATGTACGCCGCAGTCCCCATCACCGTGTTGGCGTTGGTTACGGGGCCGGCCGTGATGGTGCTGTCTCCGGCCGCCGGCGCGAATGCGAGCTTAGCGAGACCAAAATCCAGGATTTTCACGACACCCTCATCCGAGACGATGATGTTCGACGGCTTGATATCGCGATGTACGATCTTCGCGGCGTGCGCGGTGGAGAGCGCGTTCGCGATCTGACTGGCGTAATCCAAAGCTTGGCCGATGCTCAACAGGTTCGCCCCGAGCAATTGCGCGAGCGTTCGTCCCGGCGTGAACTCCATGACGATGCAGTCGGCGCCGGCTACGGACTCCAACCCGTAGATCTGTACGATGTTGGGGTGGTTGAGCGCGGACGCCGCCCGCGCTTCCTGAAGGAACCGCAACCGCTCCTGCTCGCCGGCATGCCGGCCCTCCCGCAGCACCTTGATGGCGACGAAGCGCCTGAGCCGCGCGTCCTCGGCCTTGTAAACCTCGCCCATCCCGCCCTCGCCAAGCCTTTCTGAGGATGCGATAGGGGCCGATTTCAGTGCCGGTCACTCGTACTCCATAGGCTTGATCGTATCATGCGTCTGCCTGCGCTAGACTCGGTTCATGAAGGGTTACGATGCGCTGCGCCGCGGCGCCGCCTGGTTTGACCTGTCTTCGCGCGGAAGGATCTACGCCACGGGAGAGGATCGCGCCCGCCTGCTCCACGCCCTCTCTACCAATCACGTCCAACAACTCGTGCCAGGTACGGGTTGCTACGCGCTTTTCTTGAATGCACAGGGCCGGATTCTCGCGGACGCGAATCTGCTCTGTCTCGACGGCCGGATTCTGATCGACACCGAGCCCGAAACGCGGGGGCGTGTATTTCAGCACCTCGACCACTACATCATTGCCGACGACGTGGCGCTCGAAGACTCTTCGGAATCCCTGGCCTGCATGGCAATTGAAGGTCCGGAGTCGGCCGCCGCGCTGACGAGTCTCGGCGCGCCGCTACCGGATACGCCATTCTCACATGCCGCGTGGGGGGAGCGCGGCCTCATTGTCCGCCTCTCCCATACGGGCTCGCCGGGTTGGCGCATCTTCCTTCCTCAACATGAGGTCGCCGGCGCCTCGCGAGGCCTTGAAGAAGCGGATACCGAAGCGGTGCGCACGGTACGTCTGGAACATGCCAAGCCCCGTTGGGGCGAGGACTTTTCGGAAGCCACAATCGCCCAGGAAGCCCAGCAGATGCATGCCATTCACTTCAGCAAGGGCTGTTACCTGGGACAGGAAATCGTCGAGCGCATCCGCTCTCGCGGACATCTGAACAAACTGCTGGTCGGCTTGCGGATAGACGCGACGGCGCCGCCGCAACCTGGCTCAAAGCTTTCAGCCGGCGGTGTGGAAATCGGGGAAGTGACGTCTTCGGCGCTCTCGCCCGCGTTGGGCAAGGTAGTGGCGCTCGGGTACGTGCGCGCCGCCCAAGCTGCGCCCGGGTCCACCGTAACCTGCGACGGAAACGAATCGCGCGTTGTGCCGCTCTGGAAGTATCAGGCGCCGGATCACCATTAGCGCCGCAAGCGCCTCATCCATGCGCCCCAACTAAGTCCGGCATAGGACGTCGCGATCGCCGCGATCGCCGCCGCCGCGATACGGATCGAAAACTGAAGACCGGACGACTCAAGCGCGGTGAACACGTAGCGCGCGTAATCCGTTTCCGGATTCACAAAATAGGGAATGTAGTGGGTTCCGAATACCGCGTTTCGCGCTAACGGCGACATCAGGAAATAGGCGAAGGGCCATTGTGCGGCCACGAACGAAGCGAGGAAAAGCGCTCCCATCGCGGCGGCCTTTAACTGCTTGCTCCAATTCCGGATTACAGGGCGCAGCAGATCGAGTGCGAAAGCCGGTGCAATCAGCAGCAGCGGAAAATCCGGCGGAATCATCTGTTTCACCGGAAAGAAAACCGGGCCAAGCTTCGGTTCGGCGGGGAACAGCGGCAGAATCCAAATGAACAGGAGGAATAGCGAGGTGTACATCGCTGCCACGATCGTGCAGGCCCAGCGCTTGCTCGAGACTACCGATACAACCGCCAGCCAGATTGGCGCCGCGATCGAGACTAACAGATAGAACTGGCCGCTATGCATGTAGTTCCGGATCGTGAATTCCTGCAGGGCGCCCACCGTGATCGCGGCCAGAAACACAAACAGATAGAGAAGCATCCAATGCAGCGTTTCCGCGAATTGGCCGATGGCCCGGTTCATCTGGCTGAGGATCAAAGTCAGCGCGCCGATGCGAATGCCGATCAGTCCGAGCGTCAGCAGCATGTGCGGTGGGCTCAGTACCTTGACGTCGAGTCCGTAAGCGTTGTGCCACCAATCGTCGAAGGGCGCGGATGTGAGCATCGCGATTCCACCCCAGGCACATATGAACGCGCCGAGCGGGCCGCGAAATCCCCAGAGTCTCACCGATGAGGGCCGCAGAGGAGAGTCCCTGTCGTAGGTGGTGGAAATAATCAGATAGCCGCACGCGATTCCAGCAAGGATCCCGGAGAAGTAGATCAACACGTGCGCGGGGGTCCAGAACGAATCCCGGCCAATGGTTTTGTGCCACGAAATATCCCAGATGACTCCCACCGAGCTGCACGTCACAGCCGCGAGACAACACCAGATATACCAGCGGACCGTCGTCGCTTCCAGGACGCGGGACAGGCCCTGTATTTCCGGGCGGAGGGGGAGGGTGAATCCTTGAGACATTTCTCAATTTTACTCGCCTCTAAATCCCTTTGTAGTTCCAGTACTCGCTATCATCCTGTTCTGCGCTAGACTGGCGGTTGATCCGGCTGGGGGAACTCAATGAAAACGGCCAACTTACTTGCGGGGCTCGCTCTCCTTTCCGCGACGTGCTTCGCTCAACTGACGCCTGAACAGAAGTCCCTGGACTTTCAGCACCTCGCCGGACTTTACGCCAAGCAGTACGCCCCCTATGAGTGGAAGCTCGGAACCTATGGGTTCGACCTGTTGAATCTTGCACCCTGGCTTCGGAGAATCGGCGATTCAAAGACCGACCTTGAATTTTACGAGATCAGCCAGGAGTACGTGAACAGTCTTAGAGACGCTCACGCCACCTACTACCTGCCCTCGGACTTCGCGGCCTTCCTCGGTTTCACGGTTGACTCCTATGATGGCCGCTACCTGATCGACGCCATCGATACTTCGCGAATCGCAAAAGGCACACTGCCTTCCGAGTTGGCAATCGGTGACGAGTTGGTCTGGCTCGACGACCGCGGCCCTGGGGATTGGGTGAGGGCCTTCTCCGGATTCCGCCCCGTTCCAAATCCGCTGACCGTACGGCGCGAGGCGGCGCTTTTTGTCACGTATCGCCTACAGCAGTATCTTCCGCGGGCGCATGAAATAGCTGACAACGCCGTGATCTGGGTTCGTCACCGCTCGGGTCAATATCACGTCCACGTGGTTCCGTGGGAGAAGACCGGGCGCCCGCTTGTGTCAGCGGGGATTTCACCAACGCCGAAGTACAGCGGTCAGGTGGCGGCTGCCTCGCCCGGTGAAGAGGAGGGAACTCCGCCGTACATGCAGGTTCTTAGACCACTCCGTACCTGGCGCATGCTGAGTCCCAGACAAGCGCTTACGACGGGCGGCGCCCGGCCCGTTTTCAGCTTGCCGCCGGGTTTTGTGCAACGCCTGGGGCGGGCGCAGTCGGACTTTTTCTTCTCGGGGACGTACGCCTCGGAGGGCGTTCGCATCGGATTCGTCCGCATCCCCGGCTTTGAACCACTCAGCAGGTTTCAAGCCCTTGCCCAGTTCTCCTCCGAGATGACTTTTCTCCAGGCCAACACGGACACCCTCGTAGTTGACATCATGGGAAACCCCGGCGGCGACGGCTGCTACACACAGGATTTGCTTCAGCTATTGATCCCTTACCGGTTTCAAATGATTGGCGGAGAGATCCGGCCGACCCGCGAACTGCTCATCGCCTTCCGCGCGGCGATTGACATCGCAAGACTGAGCCGCGCGCCGAATTACGAGATCGCGATCCTCGAAGCGGTGTTCGGGGACATTGAGGGTTCCTACCGCGAGAACCGCGGACGAACCGGGTCCGTGTCGCTTTGCAGCGTTACTCCCGATATTGACCCGCTGCTGGACCGGAATGGGAATCCTTCGGCCTACTCGAAGCCGCTATTGGTCCTTACCGATGAGCTATCCGGTTCCGCGGCTGACGCCTTCGCGGCGGTGATTCAGGACGCGCGGCGGGGAAGGACATTCGGCATGCGAACCGTGGGCGCCGGCGGCAGTGTCAAAGGCCCATTCTACACCGGATTTTACTCGGGAGGCTTCGCCTCCGTTACGGGATCGTTGCTTGTCCGCACCGTCCCGGTAACATCCAAGGACTTTCCCGTCTCGCAGTACATCGAAAACATCGGAGTACGGCCCGACATCGAAATCGATTATATGACCGAAGAGAACCTCCTGAAGCGGGGACGGCCGTTCGTGGACGCCTTCACGCGGTCGGTCGTCGAGAGCTTGCGCGGCGCGGGCCGCTAGGAGAACGCCATGCGAACCCTCATTGCGCTTACCCTCCTTATGATGCCGGCCGCACCCGCCGTCGGGCAATTGTCGCCGGAACAGAAAGCGCTCGATTTCCAGGAGCTTGCCGCCGTCTACGCCAGACAGTATGCCCCGTACGAATGGAAGCGCACCGCGTTCGGGTTGGACATCTTCAGGATTGGCCCGTGGCTCGATCGGGTTCGAGCCACCAGGGACGACCTCGACTTCTTTGAGGTCTGCGTGGAGTTTGTCGCCAGCCTCAACGACGCACACGCTGTGTTCCGGCTGCCGTCGGTTTTTTCCGCCACACTTGGGTTCAGCACGGATATCTATGACGGCAGAGTTCTGATTGACTCCATCAGCCGGGCCCGTCTGCCGGCCCGCGACTACCCGTTCCAGAACGGCGACGAGGTGGTCTCGGTCGATGGTGTCGCAGCCGGCGATCTGGTTGCACGGTTCGAAAAGTACTCGATCTCAGCCAACGAGCGAAGTACGCGACGGAGCGCAGCGGCTAGGATTACGGCGAGATTGCAGCGTGTGATGCCGCACGCGCATGAGATCGGAGACAAGGCCATAATCGAGATTCGGCGGCAAAGTGGAGAGTTGGAGACTTACAACCTGCCGTGGCAAAAATCGGGAGACCCATTGACGGTTGTGGGCCCGGTGCCTTCGCCGAAGCTTCGGGCTGCGCGGGCAGCCGAGGAGGTCTACCTCAAACAACTGGCCGGTTTGGAAAACGAGTTCCTTCCGGAACCCGCCGATGTGCTCAACTATGGTGCGCTGTCACCAGTGTTCGCGCTGCCTAGCGGATTCGTTACGCGCCTGGGCCGCTTCTTCTTAGACAGTTTCTATACGGGGACCTTCGAATCCGCCGGATTCAAAATCGGCTATCTTCGTATCCCGAGCTTCGCGCCACCGAGTACGGCGCGTGCGATTCGGGATCTTGAAACGGAGATTGCGTTCCTTCAGGCCAATACGGATGGGCTGATTGTCGATGAGATGCGCAATCCCGGCGGCAACGCCTGCTACAACGAAGAAGTGCTTCGCCGCTTGATCCATTATCCGTTCGCGGTGAATGGAAGGCGGCTACGCGCCACCGCTCAATGGATACTTACGTTTTCGGCCG
>SYKU01000339.1 GCA_005808865.1 Acidobacteriota bacterium | reverse complement strand
GAGATTCCGTATCAGGTGAACAAGGCGCGTCTCATCGAGGCCACCGCGGCGCTGGTGAACGAGAAAAAGATCGAAGGGATCTCCGAGATTCGCGACGAGAGCGACCGCGACGGCCTGCGCATCGTCTACGAGCTGAAGCGGGGCGAGCAGGCCGAAGTAGTACTGAACAATCTTTACAAGCACACACAGCTTCAGATCAGCTTCGGCGTCATCATGCTATCCATCGTGAACGGACAACCGCGCGAACTGGGCCTGGCGGATTGCCTGAAGTACTTCATCGAGCATCGCATCGAAGTAGTTCGCAGGCGCACCACGTTCGAGCTGCGAAAAGCACGCGAGCGGGAACATCTGCTGCTTGGATTCCAGAAGGCGCTGGACCTGCTCGACGCCGTGATCGCGCTCATCCGCGCGGCCCGCAACCCTAGAGAGGCACGCGAGGGGCTGGTCGCGACGTTCGAGTTTACGGAAAGGCAATCGCAGGCCATCATCGAGTTGCAACTCCAACGCCTGACCGGCATGGAGCGCCAGAAGATCATCGACGAACTGGCCGAGATTCAGATCCGTATCGCCAGTTATCTCGAAATTCTGGGTTCGGAAAAAGTCCTGCGCGCGCTGATCGTCAAGGAACTGAAAGAAGTCCAGAAGGACTTCGGGGACGAGCGCCGCACCCAGATCATTGAAGACACCGGAGAGATTCGCCTCGAGGATCTGGTGCAGGTGGAAGACGTCGCGGTGACCGTAACGCGCGGCGGCTACCTGAAGCGCACCGCGGTCGATACCTATCGCCGCCAGACGCGGGGCGGCAAGGGCCGCATCGGCATGGGCACGCGGACGGAGGACTTCGTCGAGCACTTACTCATCGCCTCCACGCACAGTTACCTGCTCATCTTCACAAATCGAGGCCGGGTTTACTGGCTAAAGATCTATGGGATTCCGGATGCTTCGACAACGGGCAAGGGCAAGAACATTTCGAGTCTGATCGCGCTCCAGCCGGACGAGACGGTAAAGGCTTTCATGGCTGTCGGAGAGTTTACAGCCGGACAGTTCGTCGTTATGGTTACCAGGAACGGCGTCATCAAGAAATCCGAGTTGACCGAGTTCGACAACCCTCTCTCGCGAGGTATTATCGCGGTTGGCCTGGACGATGGCGACGAGTTGATCGCGGCGCGATTGACCAGCGGCGGGAACTACATATTCCTCGGTTCGAACGACGGCCAGGCGATCCGCTTCTTCGAGGAGCAGGTGCGGCCGATGGGGCGCCCGGCGCGCGGCGTGCGCGGAATGGATCTGGCCGAGGGAGATTTCCTGGTCGGCATGGAGGTTGTCGAGAAGGACGGCCTGATTCTATCTATTTCAGAACACGGCTACGGAAAGCGGACACCGCTCAAGGACTACAGGCTTACGGCCAGAGGCGGTAAGGGCGTCATCAACATGAAGACCACGGCGCGCAACGGATCGGTCGTGGCGATTCTTTCGGTCAAGGAAGACACCGATCTAATGATCGTCACCAAGGACGGTAAGATCATCCGTATTGAGTCAAGTCAGATTCGAGAGGTCGGACGCGCCACGCAGGGTGTGCGACTGGTGCGCATGGATGATGGCGACCGCGTGGCCGCGGCCTGCGTGATTCCCGACGCCGAAGCGGAGAAGCCCGGCGAAGGCGAAGGCGGCCAGGGGAATCTGCTCCTGCAATAGGCGCACTCCGCCCGCGCTATAATCTTCGCTATGGCCTCGCTAGAGGAAAAACAGCGGAAGCTGCTCGCGGCGCTCGGCGGAATGGGGCGTGTAATCGTCGCTTATTCCGGCGGCACCGACTCGGCGTATCTTGCCTGGGCGGCGGGCCGTGCCCTGGGCGACGGCGCGCTTGCGGTCACCGCGGACTCGGCATCCATACCGGCATCTCACAAACTCGACGCCGAAGCCTTCGTCCGCCAGTTCGGGTTGCGCCACGAGTATATCGCCACCTACGAGTTCGATAACCCGGACTACGTCAAGAACGACGCCGACCGCTGCTTCCACTGCAAGGACGAACTGTTCGTACGCCTTGAAGAAGTGGGCCGCGAGCGCGGCATCGAACATATCATTTACGGCGTAAACGTGGACGACTTGGGCGATTACCGCCCCGGTCAAAGCGCCGCGAAGAAGCACCAGGTGAAGGCGCCGCTCGTGGACGCGGGCCTGAGCAAAGCCGAGATACGGGAGTTGTCGCGCTTGGCCGGCTTGCCTACATGGGACCGTCCCGCCTCTGCGTGCCTCAGTTCGCGGATTCCTTACGGCACGCCTGTCACCATTCAAAACATCAGGCAGGTGGAAAACGGCGAAGAGGCGATCAAGGCGCTTGGCTTCCGGCAGTTTCGCGTTCGCTTCCATGGCGAAGTCGTCCGCATCGAGATTGCCCCTGAAGAGATGGGGCGTGCTCTGTCGCTCGACATGTCGCGAAAGTTCACAGCCATTTTCAGGAAACTTGGCTTCAAATACGTTACGCTGGACCTCGAAGGATACCGTCAGGGCTCGATGAACGAAGTTCTGGACCTCGCCACTATCGCGGAACACTCGCTCACTCGCGCCTGACTCAGGGGAGGATCGATTATGGATCGTCGAACGTTTCTGGCCGCCGCACCGGCTCTTATGAACGCCACACCGGCCCTGCTCAAGGGCGCTACTGAAAAACACGGATATACCTGGGCGGAGATCGACAGGATGCTCGCCCGGGGCGACGTGAAGGGCAAACTCATGCGCGCCGACTTGCCCACGCCCGCGCTGATATTGGATTTGGACGCGTTCGAGTCGAACGTCGACAAAATGACGAAACACGCGAAAGCGCGCAACCGCGCTCTCCGTCCGCACGGCAAGACGCACAAGACTCCCGAGATCGCGAAAGCGCTCATTCGCGCGGGCGCGGTGGGAGCTTGCGCCGCCAAGATCAGCGAGGCGGAAGTGTTCGCCAAAAACGGGGTGAGCGGACTGCTCGTGACGACGGCCGTAATCGGCAAGTACAAGATCGAGCGCGCCGTCACGCTCGCGTCGGCGCATCGGGACACGGTCTTTTCCGTGGATAACGCCCAGAATGTGCGCGATCTGAATGACGCCGCGGGCGCGGCCAGGATCAGGATGAACGTGGCGATCGATCTTCTGGTCAGCGGGAGAACCGGCATCAGGACCGGCGAACCGGCGCTCGGCCTCGCGCAATCGATTGCGTCGCAGCCGAATCTGCGCCTGGCGGGAATTCAAGCCTACGCCGGCGGCGCTTCGCACACCGTTGGCTTCGAGGCGAGGAAACAGGCGTCGCTCGCGGCGATGCTGCCCGCCGTCGAGACGCGCCGTATGATCGAGAAGGCCGGCATCGAGTGCAAGTGGTTGAGCGGCGGATCGACCGGGACGTACAACATCGATTCCGAAATCGACGGCATCACCGAATTGCAGCCCGGCAGTTTCATGTTCATGGACGTGGATTATAACCGAATCGGTGGACAGGACGGGCCGGTGTATCGCGACTTCAAGAATTCGCTCTCGGTGTTGACCACCGTCGTCAGTAAGCCGAGCGATGAAAACGCCGTCGTGGACGGAGGTCTCAAAGCGTTCTCGACGGACAAGCCTTTTACGCCGGTCGCGAAGAGTATCGAGGGCATCGGATTTTCCTGGGGCGGTGACGAACACGGTCGCCTGAATCTTGCCAAGGCTTCCGCGGCCGTCAACCTCGGCGATCGCCTGGAATTCATCATCCCGCATTGCGATCCATCCGTGAACCTCTACGACCGCATGTACTGTGTGCGGGGAGAGCAGGTTGAGGCGGTCTGGAAGGTTGCTGCTCGCGGTATGAGCCAGTAAGGGTCCGCCATGAAACAACTGCCGCGGAAGGGGTATCCCTTTCACTCAGCCCTTTGCGCTGACTTCGGGTTGGTGGAGCGGTCCCCCTGGACCGCGCCGGACGCTAATTCGGGGGAATACCCGCTTGGGGCCATCAGCACCAGGTGGGGCAGGCGATCATTTTTGCCGCCTGTCTTCGTGGGAGCGTATGGCAGGCCACAAACGGCGATGGCTTGCCGCGCCGGTAATCGCTAAGGCACGGACCGTGCAACCGTACACTATCTTCCTGATTTGTTCCGGCTTTGTTTTCGCCGGAGCCGAGCGGCTTTGGCCGCGACGCAAGCAGGCCGTGATGCGGCCGTCATTCGGCCTCGATCTCGTCTACCTGATTTTCAACGCCGAAGTGGTTGGCGCGCTCGTCGCGATCTGGCTGAGTGGATTGATTCCACCTGCCGGCATAGTGGCTCTGCGCCAGCCGCTGCATCTCGACGCGCTCGGCCGGTGGCCCGAGTGGGCGCAATTGACGGTCCTCCTCTTCGCGAAAGACTTTTTTCAGTGGTGAGTGCACAACGTCCTGCACCGGGTCCCGGCGCTTTGGGAGTTTCACAAAGTGCATCACAGCACTGTGGAAATGGATTGGCTGAGTAACTGGCGTTTCCACTGGCTGGAAATCGTGGTCTACCAGAGCGTCCTGTATTTGCCGGCCACGCTGCTCGGATTCACTGCGGCCGCGACGTTCGGTTGCGCGGTGGTCAGCACAGCGCTCGGGCACTTCGCCCACGCCAATCTGCGCTGTCGCGTCGGGCTGCTCCGCTATTTCATCAACAGCCCGGAGATGCATGTCTGGCATCATGTGCACCCCGAATGCGGCCCTCAGAACCGGAACTTCGGGATCAGTCTAAGCCTGTGGGATTGGATATTTCGAACGGCCTATATGCCTGACCGCGACCCCGAGCGTCTGGGGACTACGTGAGTTTCACGCAAGCTTCCTGCCGATCATGGCGTAATCGAGCCCACCGAAAAAAGCCTCCCGGAAATCTTCCGGTATCGAGGCGAGCGAAGGTATCGAGTCGACTGCGGGCGACAGCGTGTGCGCTTCCAAGCCGCCTAACCCGAATTCCTCCATGTAGAACCGAAGCAGCGCCTGTGGGATCGGCCTGTGATGCGTCGGATCGAGATAGAAATGCGTCGCGAAGATCGCGAGACACGCGGGATTCGGTGTTTCGAGGACCAGCACCCCGCCGCGCGCCAGTTTCGACGCGGCCAGACGGATCATCTCCGGCAGCCGGTCCGGTTTAATGTGCTCGATCACTTGAGAACTGAAAATTCCGTCGAGACTGCTGTCAGGAAGACTCTCCAGATATGGGAACAAATCCTGCTCCTCGGCTTCCAGTCCCTTTCCAACACACACCGCGACCGACTCGCGGCTTAAGTCAATGCCGCGCGCGTGTACGCCTGCCGCGCGCATCAATTCCAGAAATTCCCCGCGGCCGCAGCCAATATCGAGAACTTCTCCGCACGCCGCGAAGTACGGCACGTAAAACTTCTGCCTGTCGCGAACGTACTCTTCCCCACCTCGAAACCGCTCCGCGAAATGTCCATAATCGAAGGCTTCACTTGTCGCGAGGGGAGGCGCCGCGGCAGAAACAGGAACCGCCTGAGTTTCGCCCGCGGCGGCCCTGCGCTGCCGGATCAGCCGTAACTCCAGGTGTATGAGTTTCTCGAATTCGAGGCGCGATTTCGCCATCTCGCCCCATAGCAGTTTCTGGAGTGCATCGCCTGAACGGTCGAGCGCGCCCAGGTAATCGGCGTGCTGAGACTTCACGATGTCGCGGAAGTTCGCCTCCATCAAAGTCGCCCGATGCTGGAACGCGCCCTGGAGGTCCGCAACGCTCCGCAGAAACTGGATTTCGTTTGTGGCGAGTTTCCCTTCCCATGCCTGGCGCCATTCCACCCAATGCGCGCGCATGTCCTTCAGTTCTTCGATCTGGCTGCTAAGCGGATCGATGACGCGCTCGAATTGATCGAGCCGCACCGCGAAATCCCGCCGCAACTCCGCGAGAATCGCCGCCGAGTTGGCCCGCTCCTGCTCGCGCTCTACCCTCACGGTCTCCATCTCCGCGTTCATCCGCTCCGCGAACAGGGCAAGTGTGCGGTTCATGTCGCCCAGCGCTTCGAGCGTTGCCTGGACGCACAGGATGGTGTTGCGGTTGAAATCGACCTGCTCGCGCACATGCCAGTCGAGCGCGCGAGCCACGGTTTTCTTCACAAACTGGATGAAGGCGTTCAGGGCGCCGCCCGCGCGGGGGTTCACGCTTCCGATCGCCGCTACTTTCGCTTCCGCGGCGTCTCTCGCGTGCAACAGCGGCATCAGGTCCGGCAGGGGGATCTGATACGGCGAGATCGAAGTCCCGGGATACCGCGCGCGAACGCGGCCCCGGATCTCCTGAATCACCGCCGCCAGTTCTTCGGCGCGGATGTCCCCTCCGTCCTCACCGCCCACGTTTCCCGCTCCCCTTGCGCGCCGTGTAAGAAGCCGTCACTTTCGAATGCAGCCCGCCGCGCGGCGTGAACTCTCCGGTAACGGTTGCGCTCACTGGTTTTGCGGCGGTGACCACGTCCTGCAAAAAGCGGTTCACCACGTTCTCGTAGAAAATGCCGAGATCGCGGTAGGCCAGCACGTAGAGCTTCAGTGATTTCAGTTCAAGGCAGAGTTTTCCGGGAACATATCGCAGCGTAATGCGGCCAAAATCCGGCAATGTGGTCTTCGGACACACGGAGGTAAACTCCGGTATCACAATTTCGATCTCATAGCCCGGAAACTGATTTGGCCACGTTTCAATTTCCGGCAGCGGCGCGGAGATCCCAGCCTCCGCGTGGGCGTCCGAATACGCCCGCTTCACTTCTTCACCAGTATTCGCGAGAGCATGTCGAGAAACAGGCCGACATCGGTGACGACGCCCACGCATTGACCCGTTCCGCGGTCGCTTACTTTTGTGGCCACCGCCGGATTGATATCAACGCAGACTATCTTCACCCAGCTCGGCAGCATGTTCCCCGTCGCGATGGCGTGCAGCATCGATCCCAGGCACAGCACCACGCCCGCGCCCTTCAGATGTTCCGCGTAGGCGTCCTGCGCCTGGTTCATATCGGTGATCGTGTCGGGCAGCGGGCCATCGTCGCGAAGACTGCCGGCAAGCACGAATGGCACGTTGTTCTGAACGCATTCGTACAGCACTCCCGACTGAAGACGTCCGCTCTCCACGGCTCCCCGTACATCGCCCGCGTGATGGATTGCATTGATCGCGCGCATGTGGTTGCGATGCCCGTGCTCTTCCTGCCGTCCGTCGGACGCCCGCACGCCGAGCGAGGTGCCGAACAGCGCCGCTTCGATATCGTGCACGCCCAACGCATTCCCGCTCAGCAAGGCATGTACATGGCCGCTGCGGATGAGGTCCGCAAGTCCGCGCGCGCCGCCCGTATGTACCACGACCGGCCCCGCGACGACGATTACCTTCTGCCCCTGTTCGATGGCCTGCTCGACAAGTGCGGCAGTCTGCCGTACGGCCGTTTCCACCTGCCGTTCCGACGAGATCCCGTTCGACATAAAGGCGAACGAGTGCCTGTCGCGCTCTTTCGCTTCGGGAACCACGCGGATTCCACGCAGACCCACTACGATCTGGTCGCCACTCTTAAGGTCGCGCAAACGGCGGCAGAACGCGCGGCCGTCGCCCACCACCACCATCGCGTCCATGCGCTGATCTTCCACGTCGAGCCATTGCTGGTTATGGCGCACCTGCGTGCGGTGATTCGTCGTGGAATAAAAATCTTCCGGCGCGCAGCGGTCGCGTTCCACTTCCTTCGTTTGCGCGTCCCTGGAATCGACCGGCGCGCAGCCGAGTCCAAGCAACTGCTGCAAAAGGTGCTCCATGGACTCGGCGGTTGGCGCTTCAACCTTCAGGCGCAGGTAGGACGAATCCGTGTTGGTGCGGCCGATTCGGAACTGCTCCACTTCGAAGCGCCCGTTGTATTCGACAACTTTGTCGAAGATCCCCTCCATGACGTGGGAGTCGATGAGGTGTCCGGCCGCTTCCACGACCTCCTGGAAAGGCAGGACAGTTTGAGAAGTCATAAACCTCTATTTTAACTGGTAGGGCAGGCCGGTTGCCTGCCACCGAAAACCGTCGCGAAGCGTGACCAGGCCATGCCAGGCAGCGGGGCGTGTCCCTCTACTGGATCGGGATTCGCGTTGGGTTAGCGAATATCGCGCTGCCATCCGCCTGTACGATGGCGAGCGCCAGCGGTCTTTCGGCGCCGGCGGTGGTGTCTTCCGGAATCACGAAATCCACGTTATAGAGCCCGATATTGCGCGGCGCGTATTCCGCGTTCACGAGGGTAACGCCCTCATCGTTGACGCCCACGATGATCTGGACGTTCACCTTCTGGTCTGCCGTGCCCGGCCGGTTCGTTCCTGTCGGGGGCGAAACCTGGCCCAGTCCTGTGGCTTGCAGTCGGATTGTTTCCCCGCGCCGGGCGGGATTTTCGGGAGTAACCGCGGAGCCGTCGGTTCGAAACAGGGTTGCATAGCGCTTTCCGTCCGCAGCCACTGTTTCGAAGATTCCTGGTTGATACGGCACTACGGCGGCATTGACCGTCGAGGAGAAGCCGCTGACGTCAATCGTCACAGGCGTCACGCCCGTCCGCAGTTCGAATGGCGCCTGAATCGTGATGGACTCTTGTCCATTCACGTTGGAAATCGAGAGGATGGGCGCGAAAAGGAGCCCAAAGCGTACCGTCACGCCGGCTAAAATCGTCGGCAGCGGCACGCCCGGGTTGGTCCGAACTACGCCATCGACTCCGCTGGCGATGTCGGTCCCCTGAATTCTGATGATGGCCCCCGGCGCAACGCCAGGCTGAAGACTCGCCGCGTTCACGATGCCGCTCGACGCCACCACCGGCCCCCGCGCGCGCACCGTCAGCGTGAAAGCGGTGGTCAGGTTCTGCGCGAACACCGCGATGGTGACGGTGCCGGAGGCATCGCCCGCGCGGACCGTGGTTGACGCGTTGCCGTCCGAGTCCGTAGTTCCCGAAGTGGCTCCGAGCGTCGCGCGGCCTGTGGCGACCACAAAGGCGACGGGCACGCCCGTGACCGGCCGCCCGGCGCCGTCGATCACCCGGACTTGCAGTGGTTGCGCGAACGCCTGGTTTTGCGAGGCGGTCTGACCGTCGCCTGACACCTTGGCCAGACTGGCCAACGTCGTCGTGACCGTTAGGCTGAACAACGCCACCGCATTTCCCGCGCTGACCTTGACCTGATACGTGCCCGCGAACGAGCCCATTGTCGGCAGCGCGGAGACCTGGCCCTGAAGGTTGGAGGTGCTGACAACCTGAGTCAGCGTCACGGAGTTCGGAGTCACAACCTCCCACTCCACCCGCGTGCCCGGGAGCGAGTTCCCGAACTGGTCGGTGACCGTGGCTAATAGCGCTGACGATAGCGTTTGACCCGTCTGCCCGGACTGATTATTTCCGCGCTGGATACGCATCAGCGCCGCCGCCCCGGGCGTGACGGCGAGGCTTACCGTGCCGGTGGAGAAACTTCCTACCACAAGTGTGAGATTACTTTCGCCGATCGCTCCCCCCAGCCGGAGGTCGCACGACGCGAGCCCGGCACTATCGGAGAGCACGGTACCGCCCTCGTTCACGCAACCGGCGGAGAGTTGCGTCGTCGCGTCAAACGCCGCTGCCGCGCGGAGCCCTACTCTCGGCATTCCCTGGCCGAGGGGGCTCGTGATGCGCACCTGAAGCCCTCCCGTCAAAGTCTCGCCGGCGGTTCCCGTAATCTTCCGCGGATTGTTGTTCGGATTGACGATCGTGATATTCGGTATCGCCGAAATAGTCGTCACGAAGAGGTCGACGGAGTTGCCGGCAACGGTCGCCTTGACTGGCGACGTGATAAAAAATTGCGGGCCGAGAGTATCCGGCGCCGCGAAGGTCACCGCAGCCTGTCCGTTGGCATCTGTGCGGACGGACTCCGCGCTCAACAGGCCAGGACCCGTCAGACTCCATTGAACTTCCGCATCCTTCACCGGGTTGTCAAACGCGTCACGCACCCCGACGCGGAGCGCCTCTGGAGCGCCCCCGCCGATGCCTGCCACCTGACCGTTTCCGGAAACGATTTCAATGACAGAAGGGCTTCCCTCCCTGGGATCCCCGATATTTACCGTGAATCGCGTCGTCAATCCGGTTCCGAAACTGGCCCTGACCGTGAACGATCCCGCCGTCGCCGGTGCGGTAACCACGGTTTGCGCGAAGCCCTCGGTGTTAGTAGTAGTGGAGGGTGATTCGATCACGGCGCCGGCCGCCTCCGTGGCGTAAGTTACAGGCGCGTTGTACACAGGTTGTCCACTCGCGTCATGAAGGCGCACCACGAGAGGAATCGAGGTTCCCTTCGGCAATACCGTTTGCCTCGCGTTATAGGTGAGAAAACCAGTCACGGGACTTGTGGACGCGGGTCCCGCGTACGCCAGTTTGGCGCCGTCGAATCCGAGTTTCGCGGTGCCGCTCGGCCGATTGAGATTGAGATCGATCCGGTTCAAGGAGCGCCCTTGAGCGAGGTAGAGGTGCCTCGAGACGGTTCCATTGGTCAGCGCCGATACTTCATTTGAGAACGCGAGATCGTTGACGGCGCCCTGATCGCCAAAAGTGGTAAGTGGCGAAAGCACGGCGCTTACGGGGCTTAGCGAAATCTCGTAGATAGTCCCGCCGACGGGCGCGAAGACCCGGTTGTTGCTCGCGGGATACATCCGGTCGAGGGTTACGCCGGGGAGAAAAAAGCCAGGTAGTCTTCCGACGCCTCGATTGACTGGATTGAAGAGGGCAAAAAGGGAGCCGGTGACGGGGGTCCTGTTCGACACAACGCCACGGCCGTCGGGAGTGAATCCGGCTTTGCCTGGCAACTCGTTGAGCGGGATCTCTCCGCGTAGCGCGATGGCCCGGCCGTCGATTTCGTAGATCCGATTCTGCGCCGTCACATAGACAAGGTCGCTCGGGCTTACCGATAACCCGGTCGCCGTGCCGGGTATTGTTATGCTTCCGGCGACAGTGTTGGTGCCGAGATCGATGACCGTAAGGCGACGGGAAGGGATGCTAATCACATAGGCTCTCCGGGAGTCCTGACTCACGGCGAGGTCACTCGGGTCCAGGCCCAAATCCTGAACAACGCCGGTGAGGATTTCCCGGTCCTCGGCGGTGTCGAAAATGCGAAGGCTGGTTCCCAGTATCAGGATGCGCCGGCCGTCCGGCGTGATCGCGGCGGCCCGAGCCCCGTCCGCGAGATCGAAGCTCGTGATCCTCTTGGAGAATGCGCCATCGACCACGACCAGTGCTTCCTTCGCCTCGCGTCCCACTACGTAGTACTTGGTTCCGGCGGCGTTTGAAAAGGCCGTGAAGGCGGAGGCCGAGGCTGGAAACGTTCCAGCCGGAGTCAACGGGTCTCCCTTGAAAACGGCAACAGGCTGCGTAGCCACGCCGTTCGGGAGCACGAACACATTCCGCCCGTGCATTATCGTCGCGGCAAGGAGAAGGGCAACCGTAATGCGAGTCGTAATCATGACTTTCCAGCGTGTGTAGGCCGGACCCGCGCAGCCTGAGAGCTGCCGCGAGCCCGGCGCTTCACTATTGTATGGCGATCAGCGTATTCTGTGAGAACGCCACGCTTCCATCGGGCAATACGATCGCGATGACAAGAATCTTCGCTCCCGCCGTCGCCTCCTGCGGAACTTCCACGTCCACTTCGTAGACTCCGATCAAATTGACGGCAAGTTGCGCGTTGACGATGCGGGCGCCGGCGTTATCGACGCCCACTATTATTGACGCGGTCACACGCTGCCCCGGGACGCCGGCACGGCCGGTCGCGGAAGCCGGAGCCACCTGGCCCAAACCCGTCGCGTAGACACGGATGGTGTCGCCCTTTGAAACAGGGTTCGACGGCGAGGCGTAGGTGCCATTTGCCTTTAGAACCAGTCCATACCTTCGACCACCGCTTGTCGTTTCGAGAATTCCAGGCTGAAACGGCAGCACCGGCACGTTATCGACCGTCAGAGGCGTGCCCCCGGAATCGACTCTGATGGAGGCTACACCCGGCTGAAGTTCAAATGGCGCTTGCACAATCGCGGATTCCGCACCCTGTATGTTCGTCACGGAAAGGATGGGCGCCGGCGTTCCGTTGAAACTCACGCTGAGGCCGGCGAGCGTTGTGGGCACCGGGCCCAGCAAGGGATTTGCCCTCGCTGTTCCTTGAAGGTCGGAAGCGAGTCCGCGGCCGGTGATTTCGATTAGCCCTCCCGGTGTAACACCCTGTGCGCCGCTCGCCGCGCTGACGAAACTCGAGGTCGTGAGGCTCGGCCCCGGCGGCAGCACCGTCAGATTGAACGTCACCGAGAATGAGCCCGCTACCGCTACAACGGTGAGCGGTCCCGCCGCCGAGCCGGCCCGCACATGTGTCGAAGCGCGGCCTTGAGCGTCGGTAGTGGCTGAACTGGTCACCACCGAACCCGACCCGCTCGCAATGGTGAAGGCAACGGGTATTCCTTGAACAGGCCGCCCGCTGCCGTCGTTGACTTGCGCCGTCAGGGGAGACGCAAACTGCTGATTGAATGCAGCCGATTGCGGATCGCCCCCGGGGATCTTCACGAGTTGCGCGAAGGGAATGCTCACGGTCAGATTGAACGTCGCCGTTGCCGTCGTCCCGATCTTTACCCGCACCTGATATGTGCCGCCGGTATTTCCAAGATTCGCAAGTGCGGAAACCCGCCCCCGCACGTCGCCCCGGCTAAAGACATTCGAAAGCGTAATGGTGCCGGGGGTCACAACTTCCCATTCGACCGCCGCTCCAGGCAAGGCGTTTCCAAAAGCGTCCGTTACCTCGGCGACCAAAGCAAGTGGCAGTTGTTGGCCTGCAAGACCGGCCTGATTGTTTCCCTGAATGACGCGAAGCGCGCCGGGAGGTCCTGGATTCACAACGAGGGGAATCGTGGTTTCCGAATAGCCGCCCACGTTCACGGTCAAATTCGTTTCCCCGGTCCGCGGTCCTATCTTCAGGTCGCAGCTTGCTGTTCCGGCGAAATCGGTCAGTACAAGACCTGCCTCGGTTGTGCAACTGGCCGAGGGATCCGTAGCGGAGAGCGCGGCATTAGCCGTGGCGCGCACTCCGACGTTCCCGAAAAATTGATTTAGCCGGATCTGAACCCCGCCTGCGATGGTTTGGCCCGCCTGTGCAGTGATACGAGGGTTTTCACCAGCCGGAGCCAGGAAGGAAACGGCGGGCAGCGTTGAGCTGGTAGT
>SYKU01000338.1 GCA_005808865.1 Acidobacteriota bacterium | reverse complement strand
GCGCACGTATACCTCTCCCCAATGTCGTCGCTCACTCCGACCGACCGGTTCCAACGGGTCCATCAGAAACTGCTCCAATCGCTTGCGACAACGCACCGCCTGGGCATCGGTCATGCCCAAGCATATCAGCGCCTTCTTGCTCTGTCAATAGTTAACGTAGTAATACTAAGCAAACATTTGTGCGCTTTGTACGCCTGGAAATGCCCAGACAGACTGCGCGCCCAACACTCAATACCCAACCAGCCCCGTGACGACAGCTAGTGGAATCGACACGTTTCCAATCGTCACGCCCACCGCGAACACCTTCGCGAATGTCTTGAATTTCGGCGTATATTTCGGGTGTGCGATGCCGAGCGACTGGAACATGCTCCACAGCCCGTGATACAAATGCACTCCCAGTAGCGACACCGCAATCATATAACTCGCGGAAACCAGCGGCCGCTTGAAGCTCGCAATCACGTTTGCATACACATCAGCAGGCTGGAAGTTCGGGTTCACGGTGCCGAAGGTGAAGTCGAGCAGGTGATAGACAATGAACGCCGCAATAATCGGGCCGCTCCACATCATCGTTCTCGACGCATAGGTCGCCTGTACGTATCCGGTTTTCGTATAGCCTACTGGCCGTGCCGATTGCTTCAGCCGCGTCAACTGCACCGAGGAGACGATGTGCATCGCCACCGCAATCAGCAGAATGATGCGCGCCGCCCACAAAGCCTTCGGCACGCTGCGAAGCATCTCCGCGTACTCGTTGAGACGCGCCGGACCCAGAAAGATCTGAAGGTTGCCCGCGAGATGGCCGAGCACAAAACCGAACAGAATCACTCCCGTCACGGCCATCACGGCCTTCTTTCCGATGGGTGCTTCGAGGAAGCTGGAAGCTTTGTCCAGTGGGCTTTCGGTTGCGAGGGAGCTCATTCGATTCAGTATAGCCAAGAACACGTATAATCGGTTAAAGCGCGGCCATGCGACAACGCCTTCTCTACCTCTCCGGTATCGTGCTGCTGGTCCTCTCGGCCACTCTCGTGATCTGGCAGGGGTCGTTTGACTTCGGCGAGCACGGTCCGGTCGATCCCAGCCAGACTCTCATTTTTTGGGCTGTTTCCAGTCTTGTTTTTCTGCTCTTCATAACGCTCGGATTCATGCTGTTCCGTACCGGCGTCAAGCTGTACATTGAGCGCAGAAGCAATCGCGAAGGATCGCGCATCCGGACAAAGCTCGTTCTGGGCGCTCTGGCGCTTAGCTTCATGCCCGTCGTCTTCCTCGTCTTGTTTAGCGTTCAGGTCTTGAACAAGAACCTGGACAAATGGTTTAGCAAGCCGGCCGAGGTGCAGCGGCTGAATTTCATCGAACTTGCGGTCACCCTGGACCGTTCGCTGAACGAGAAGGCGCAGGTGCAGGCGGAGCTTCTGGCAGGTCTTCCGGAGGTCGCGCGCGCGCTCAAGACAGGAGAGTCCGATCCCGAATTTCTCAAGCGCTTCTGCACGGAGCACGGTCTGGATGGCGCGGCGATCTTGCGGTCCGGTTTGCCACTGCCGATAGGGTCGTTCGGTCCCGTGACGATGTTCCAGAAGCAGGACATCAACGAATACGTAACGGCACGTCACCCCGTTGGATCGTTGGGATTCGTGGCCGTTGCGGACAAGGTGCCGCTCGACATAGCCGAAAAGCAGAGGTCGATCGAGCGTTACAACCGGTTCTACGGCGAACTCGCAGTCAACCGCCGGAATTCGAAGTATTTCTACCTGCTGTATCTCGCGCTCATCACGCTCTTCGTCCTGTTCGTTGCCACCTGGATTGCACGAATCCTCGCCGGGCAGATCAGCACTCCTATCGCGGCCGTGCTTCACGCGGCGGGGGAAGTGCGGAAAGGGAATCTCAGTTATCGGGTAGAGGTGGAGGCGATCGACGAGCTCGCTGGACTGGTGCGCGGATTCAACGAGATGACGCGCGAACTGGAAGCGAACAGCCGCGAGTTAGACACACGCCGCCGTTTTACCGAAGCGATTCTAGAAAGCATCCCGACGGGAGTCATCTCGATCTCCTCCGACGGTACGGTACAGCGCCTCAACCGGGCGCTGCGCACAATTCTGCCCCACTCCCAAACAGGCGGGACGGTACGCCTTGAAGATCTGTTCTCACGCGAGGACACCGCGGAAATCAAATATCTGATGAAACGGGCGCGGCGGACCGGCCTCGCATCGAGCCAGATGGACGTAAAACTCGGAACACAAACGCTGCACCTGGCCGTGACGGTTTCTGCTCTGGAGGACCGCCTGAATTCGGGTTTCGTGCTCGTGATCGAGGACACGAGCGATCTGATGCGTGCCCAGCAGGCCGCCGCCTGGAACGAGGTGGCGCGGCGCATAGCGCACGAGATCAAGAATCCCCTCACCCCGATTACCCTTTCTGCCGAGCGGATCGCCCGGCAGCTTGACCGCCTCGCGTTGCCCGGCGAGGTTATGCGAATCGTGCGCGAGTGCACCGCAACCATCACGAACGAGGTGGAATCCGTAAAGACGCTCGTGGACGAATTCTCGCGGTTTGCACGTTTTCCGGCGGCGCAGCCGGTTCGCTGCGACCTGAACGAAGTCGTTCAAAGCGCCCTTTCGGTTTTCTCGGGGAGGCTAGATGGAATCGAGGTCCGAGCCCAGTTCGCGCCTGATTTGCCGGCCGTGAATCTCGACCGCGAATTGTTCAAGCGCGCGGTGATAAATCTGGTGGACAACGCGGCGGAAGCGATGCAGGACTCCCCAGTGAGGGAGATTGATATCGTCACTCAGGCGGGTACGGCGGGAGGAACTGTGGAGCTGGTAATCGCTGATACGGGGTGCGGTGTGAGTGCCGAAGAGAAAGAGAAGTTGTTCCTGCCCTATTTCTCGACAAAAGGCCGGGGAACGGGGCTGGGCCTCGCGATCGTGAATCACATCCTGTCGGATCACCGCGCGACGATCCGTGTTGACGACAACAAGCCCGCCGGCACGTGCTTCACCATCGAGATTCCGGTGTTAATCGAAGGCGGCGATGACGCGCGGATGCCCGAAGCCGTGGGCCTGGCGGGCGTTCGGGAATGAAAGCCGCGCGCATTCTTCTTGTCGACGACGAGCCCGGCATCCGCCAGTCGCTCGCGGGCGTTCTCGAAGACGAAGGATATACGGTCGTCTCCGTCGAGTCGGGTGAGGAGTGTCTCGCCGAACTTGGCCGCCAGGGTTTCGAGGTGATTTTGCTCGACGTTTGGCTGCCCGGCATGGACGGACTGGAAACCCTCGCGCGCGTTCAGGAAATTCCTTTCGCCGAAAGGCCCGCGGCGGTGATGATTTCGGGGCACGGCAATATTGAAACGGCGGTAAAGGCGACGAAACTCGGCGCGTTCGATTTTCTCGAGAAGCCCCTTTCGATCGAGAAAGTCTCCGTTGTGGTGAAGAACGCGCTGAACCAGCGGAGACTCGCGCTTGAAAATTGCCGGTTGAAAGAGGGCTCTGAATCGAAGTACAGGATCATCGGCGAAAGCGTTCCCATGAAGGCGCTGCGGCAGCAATTGACGCTGATGGCGGGTACGAACGGACGCGTCCTGATCTATGGCGAAAGCGGCACCGGCAAGGAACTTGTGGCGCACGCGCTCCACGCGATGAGCCCAAGAGCGGCGGAACCGTTTATCGAAGTAAACTGCGCGGCGATACCGGAAGAGCTCATCGAAAGCGAGTTGTTCGGCCACCGCAAGGGCAGTTTTACGAGCGCGCACGAAGCCAAGGCCGGCAAATTCCAAAAGGCTGACGGCGGCACGATCTTCCTTGACGAAGTTGGCGACATGAGCCTTCGCACCCAGGCGAAGGTACTGAGGGCGCTTGAGGAGCAGCGGTTCGAGCCGGTAGGCGCCTCCGAATCGATCCAGGTGGATGTAAGGGTTGTCGCGGCGACGAACAAGAACCTCGACGAACAGATCGAGCGCGGAAATTTTCGCGAGGATCTTTTCTATCGCCTGAACGTGATTCCCTTCCACGTTCCACCCTTGCGGGACCGCGCGCAGGACATCCCACTGCTGGCCGATTATTTTTTGCGGGAGTTTACGACGGCCTACGGTCGCAAGCCGAAGGAACTGACGCCGGAGGCCTACCAGGTGCTCGTCGAGTACCACTGGCCGGGCAATGTCCGCGAGTTGCGAAACGTGATCGAGCGAATCGTAATTCTGAATCCGCAGGTGAGAGTGGACGCAAGGCACGTGCCGGTAATCGTCGTGAAGCGCGCGGCGGACGCGCGCCTCGACCGCTTTGCGAGTTTGCAGGAACTCCGCGCGTCGGTGGAGCGCGAGTACATTCTGAAGAAAATGGAAGATGCGGGCGGGAATGTCACGCGAACGGCGGAACTGCTCGGCCTTGAGCGCAGCAATCTTTATCGCAAGATGAAGACGCTCGGTATCGGGCCGAAAGAGCAGCCTTCTTAACTCTGGAGCGCCGTCACCACGGCTACGTTGAAAATATCGTTGGCCGAGCACCCGCGCGAAAGATCGTTCAGCGGCTTAGCCAGCCCTTGCAGGATGGGACCGATGCCCACGGCCCCTCCGAGACGTTCCACGAGCTTATACCCGATATTTGCCGAAGCAAGATTCGGGAAGATGAGCGTGTTCGCGCGGCCGGCCACGGGAGAACCCGGAGCTTTCGACGATCCAACCGACGGCACGAGCGCGGCGTCCGCCTGAAGTTCGCCGTCTACCTTCAACTCGGGCGCGCGCGCGCGCAAAATGCGTAATGCCTCCTTGATCTTGTCCACTTGCGGGTGTTTGCCGCTCCCCTTCGTTGAAAAAGAGAGTAGTGCCACGACGGGTTCCGTGTTCAACAGCACGCGCGTGCTGTCCGCCGTCGCGATGGCGATCTCGGCCAACTCGACCGGAGACGGATCGATCACGACGGCGCAATCGGAAAACGACAGTAACCCGTTGTGGCCGAAGCTGCGGTCTTGGACGGCCAGCACAAACACGCTCGAGACCAGCTTCATTCCCGCCCGCGGCCCTACCGCGTGCAAGGCCGCGCGGACAGTTTCAGCAGTCGTGTTCACTGCCCCGCCAACCGCGCCGTCGGCATGGCCGGCCGCCACCATCAACGAAGCGAAGTAGAGCGGCTTTCGGGTTATCTCCCGCGCTTCCATCTGCGTAATGCCCTTTGCGCGCCGCCGCTCGGCATAAACAACGGCAAACTTCGCAGCCAAGTCAGAGGTCGCGGGATCCAGAAAGGTCACACCGGAAGGTGCGCTTGCCGGGGCACGGCCAAGGAGAATGGGATTCACGACTCCTTCCTTCGCCAGCCGCCCGGCCGCCTCCAGCACGCGCGCGTCCGTCCCTTCCGGAAACACGATACGCCTCTTCAGACGGCGCGCCCGCTCCGTCAGCCCGCTCATGAATTCGACTGCCGCTTCAGGTATTGCCATCGGATACAGTCATTGTAACCGCTGAGGATCCTCAGGCATGATAACTTCGGAACGATGAGTCCTTTACGAATTGGGATTGCGGGAACCGGGTTCGCCGGGCGCTTCCATCTGGAGAATGTTCCTGAAGCCGGCGCGCAAGTCGTCGCGGTCACCTCCGCGCGGGCGGAAAGCCGCGAAGCGTTCGCGGCTAAGCACGGTCTGCGCGCGTTCGCGTCAGTAGAGGAGATGCTGCCGGAGATCGATATTCTCGATGTCTGCACGCCGCCGTCGTCTCACTCGGAATACATTCTGGCGGCCGCCGCGGCGGGAAAGCACATAATTGTCGAGAAGCCGCTCACGGGCTGTTTCGGATCGCCAGAAACCACAAGCAAGGTGGACATGCTCGCGGCCGTTGTCGAAGAGACGCGCCGGCTCAAGAGCGCAGTCGCCCATGCCGGCATCACGTTGGGGTATGCGGAGAATTTCGTGTACGCGCCTTCCATCCAGAAGGAATGCGAAATTGTGGTGAAATCGGGCGCTCAGATTCTGCGACTCGTAGGCGAGGAGTCGCACAGCGGATCGCACTCGCCGGTTTACGGAATCTGGAGTATCCAGGGCGGAGGGTCCCTGATAGCGAAGGCTTGCCATCCGCTCGGCGCGATCCTCTACCTAAGGCGTAAGGAAGGCCTGGCGAGAAGTGGCTCTCCGATCCGCCCCGCCTCAGTTACCGCACGTACGCACTCGATCACGCGCCTGCCCGGATTCGAGGATCGCGGGTTCCTGCGTACGAAGTATCAGGACACGGAGGACTACGCGTTCCTGCACGTCACCTTCGACGACGGAACGGTGGCTGACGTGATGGCGTCGGAACTGGTGCTTGGCGGGATCTACGACTTCGTGGAAGTGTTCGCGAACAATCACCGGACGCGCTGTCGCATCAGTCCCGTGAACGTAGTGGATACGTACAGCCCACGGCACGCGGAGTTCAAGGACATCTACCTGATGGAGAAACTGCACTCGAATGAGGGCTGGATTCCGGCGTCCGCCGACGAAGGCTGGAGTCTGGGATACGCGCGGGAGTTACGCGACTTCGTCGAGTGCGTCAGACACGGCCGGACACCGCAAAGCGACCTCGACCTGGCGATCGACATCACCCTCACCATTTACGCTGGATACGTGTCGGCCGATTTATTGGGGCGTGAAGTGGAGGTCCCTCGGAGCTGACAGATGGTGCGCTACGCTTTGTTCTGGTCCCTGTGTTTGCCGCTGTTCGCGGAGCGCGGCACGCTCGCCGTGCGCGCTGTGAATTTGAAGGGAAAGCCCGTCGCGGGCGTATCCTTCACCGCCGGACCGCCAACCGACAGGGGCGGCAAGACAAAGATCAGGCTCTCCGCCGACACCAGGTTGGGCGACTGGGTCAAGCTCAGCGTCTCCGAGGCGCCGCGAGCAATGGTGATGGTCACACCGTGGAACGGACTTGTGCAAATCCCCGATACGCCGGCAACGATCGTTCTGACGGAACCGGGCGCGCGGGAGAACCTCGAAAGCGAAGTCGCGGTCGCGTCGATGGCGGCGCGCCTGCTTGCTTCGGGGAGCATGGCCGATGTTGCGGCGGAGTTCCTGTTCGATGCCCCGGCGATCGAAAAGTCCATCCGCGGGCTGGGCGGACGATCAAAAGATCCTTTCCAAATCGGCCTCTCGCAGCTTTTCCAACGCGAAAACGACGCCGCCGCGAAATATCTGGCGCAAGCGCTCAAAGAACGGGAGAAACAACTCACCAAGGACGCCGCCGAAATCGTCGACGCGGCCTCGTTCCTGGGGCAGGCGCTCGCAGCGATGGGAAAATGGCAGGACGCCGCGGTAGCCTATCAGCGCGCGTTAAGCGGCCGGGCGGACGACGCGGACATTCTGCACGCTTTGGGAACGGCCCTGGTCAAGGCGGGCAAACCGGACGCGGGTGAACCGTTTCTCAAACAGGCTCGGGAACTGAAAGACCCGTAAGCCTACGACGCTTCCTCTTCGGTCTTTTCGACGAATTTTTCAACATGCACGCGGTAGATGGCGGGTTTGCCGTGCTTGTCGCTCTGAAAGTAAACCATCTGGCTGTCCGGGGAGAACACCGGCGACACCTTCGACGGATCACTCGACCGGTGCTCGCACAAGGTCAATTCGCGCCGCGTAACGCGAAGCAGAATCAGGACGTGCGGGGAATTCCTATTTCGGCTCGCGCCTACGAAGACGGAACCATCGGTATTGGGTCCGAAGTCAACAAACTGGCTGGTGGGAGAAACCATCTTGTCGAGGCCGTCGTCCGGTATGAATTCGCGGATTGCGTTAAGGCGCGCCGGATCTTCCGGCAGATGCAGATAAAGCGCCGCCTTTCCATCCGGTGACCAAAGGGCCGGGCCGATCCGGCCACCCGGTGTGCGCAGTTTGCGGTTGTTCGCCCCATTGAAATCGACCATCCAGAGAGCTTCGTCGCCCTGGCGGTAAAGAATCTGGGACCGGCGCGGACGCGCGACGGGGTGGCACATGACGAACGGGACTTCGAGCACGGTAGTGGAGACGCCCTTTGACATGCCGATGCGGCGAATGCGCGAACGGCCGTCCTTCGATTCGCCAAAGAGCGCGCTGTAGTCTCCCGCGACGCAAAGGCCGGGACACCGCTGCCAACCTTCGGGAATGCGATAGATCTCGCGGTCCTTGAGGTTCGAAAAATTCACTTGCCGGAAAGACGTGCCATCGAAATAGCAGAAGCTGCGCTCGTCGGGAGCGAGCGTCAACGTAGATCCGTCGAGGGATTCGGCGTCTGTGACCTGCCGGCAGTCCCCGGTCTTGAGATCCATCCGAAAGGCTTGCGGTTTGCCCGTGCGGTCGCTCCACAACAGGAGGGAATTTCCCCGGCGCGTGAATGGACGGGAGTCGGCCGAGAGGTAGCTCGAATGCGATGGGTCGGTGAGGCGGAGTACTTCAAATTCCGTCGCCGGGTCCGGGAATCTACGCCATTCGGAGGGGAAGTGGCGCCCACGTTCCTCAGCTCGCACGCCAGCCGCAGCCAAGCCCGCTAGGAAAGCCCGGCGCGTGCCCGCGAGTGGAGGCCACATAAGACAATTGTAGCAGGTGGTCAGCGTAAACCAGGCACGCCTCTATAATGGGACGATGACCCATCGCATCACACTGATTCCTGGAGACGGCATCGGGCCGGAAGTTGCTGATGCGACCGCCCGGGCGGTGGAAGCGGCCGGCGTCTCCGTCGAATGGGACCGCGTCGAGGCGGGGGCGGCGGCACTGGCTGCGACGGGCACGGTCCTGCCGGAGGCTGCGTTCCAGTCGCTCGCTGGGACGCGAGTAGGGCTGAAAGGCCCGGTCGCGACCCAGGTCGCGGGCGGACAGAGGAGCGTCAATGTCGCCCTCCGCAAGCGCTTGGACCTCTATGTAAATTTCCGCCCAATCAAGATGTTGCCCGGGCTTCAAACCCGTTTTCAGGATCTGCCGATTGACATGGTGATCTTTCGCGAGAACACCGAAGACCTATATTCGGGATTGGAACACGAAGTGGTGCCGGACGTTGTGGAGAGCCTGAAAATCATAACGAAGACGGCGTCGGTTCGCATCGCCCGGGCCGCCTTCGAGTATGCGCACCGCGAAGGCCGCCGGAAAGTTACGGCCATCCACAAGGCCAACATCATGAAATTGAGCGACGGCCTGTTCCTGCGCTCGTGTCGTGAGGTGGCGGCGGATTTTCAGGGGATAGAGTACACCGAGTTGATTGTGGATAACGCCTGCATGCAGCTCGTGATGCGGCCGGAGACGTTCGACATCCTGCTGCTGCCCAACCTCTATGGAGATATCGTCTCGGACCTCGCGGCCGGACTTGTGGGCGGACTGGGCGTCGTGCCGGGAGCGAATCTCGGCACCAGTCATGCCGTTTTCGAAGCGGTACATGGAACGGCGCCGGACATCGCGGGCAGAGGACTGGCTAATCCCACGGCGTTGATGCTCTCCGCAGTGCTGATGCTCGCCCACATTGGGGAGCGGGAAGCGTCGGCACGGCTCCAGCGTGCGCTTGAGTCCGTGTACGCAGAGCGCCGCTTTCTCACCATTGACGTAGGCGGCCAGGCATCGACCGGTGAATTTACCGATGCCCTGATCGCTCGGCTCTGACAACGACACACCTGGCCTTACGACGCTTTCCTGGCAGTGAACTCGAACTTCACGTCGCGACCTTCGATCTCGCGGGTGAACTTGATCTCCCCGCCGGCGACCTTCACGAGTAATTGATCTTGATATCCTTGCCGTTAAATCTGGCTTTCGTCGAGAAGCTTATCGCGTCGCTATTCAGTCTCGAATCCCTGATTATCGAATTTCAGGGTTCTTGCGTTCTCGGTCACGATGCGGACGACATCATCCGCGACGCCGGTTGGCACGGTCGCCTCCACTTCGAGCGTCACCTTGACCTGCGAACCTACCAATCCAGAGAGGTGACAGAGAACCTCGTCTGCTATTCGGCCTGCGTCACGGCCCACTCGCGACGGGTCCAGCGACACGGTTCCATAGAATCGGGTGGGGTGCTTCTTCGGTTCGGGTTCGGGACTCCGGTCATCCCCTCGCCTAGCGCCACCTGTGGGCGAAGTTCCACCCGAGCCAGTGCCGGGCGATGTTCCTCCTGGAGCCGGCTGCGGCGCCTCGGCCTCCATCTGCTTCAAGGCGGTGTCGGGCTGAACCAGCACACCGGAAGGCGAGCCCGAACCGAGGCTCACCATTCTGCCACTTACGAGTCCACGGTATCGCTCAGCGGATTCATCGACGGCCGAAAAGAAGGGCTACCGCCATCGGGTCACCGTGGTCGCCAGCCGGAACGAGTCAGCCTCGGAGTTGATGCCGCGTGTCCATCTGGTCGCCTCGCTGCTCAAGAGATGGCTGCTGGAGACCCACCAGGGCGCCGTGAGCCGGGAACACCTGGACTACTACTTGGACGAATTCACCTTCCGGTTCAACCGGCGAACCTCACGGAATCGTCGCAAATTGTTCTACCGTCTCGTTCAACAAGCGGTGGTGGCCGAACCCGTGCACTACAAGCAAATGGTCAAGTGTTTCATGCCGGGAGAAAAGACGAACCACAACAGGTAGTGGGTACCTGAGTTAAGTAAATACCCCATTTTCGTGGAAACAATAGACGCCTCCGAAGTGCGTCAGACCCCTGTAGTACTAACCAATAGAATCTTCTCCTTTCGCGACGATTTTCATGCTGCCTGCGTGAGTTGAGCGACCGAAGCTTGACGAGCCGTTAGGACAGCCGTGATGGCTTTGCGTCCGG
>SYKU01000337.1 GCA_005808865.1 Acidobacteriota bacterium | reverse complement strand
TCAGCAGCGCGCTTTGGATTTGCTTGGAGTGACGCTACGGACTGTCTGAGCTGGCTGTAGGCAGCAGCACGGTCAGAGGATTCTCCTAATGCATTGGTGCGGATTGACTTATGCGTTTTGACCCCAAGAACTTCGGCCTAACCCAGCCAGGATAGAACCGGTCTCGGGCGGCCCAAGACAGAATCGCCATCGGTGTGTGCTGACGGCTCTGCCGCGCCCTTGACTGGCCCGAGCGGCCTGCAATAGGCCGCAGGAGTTCGTCTCGATGCTGCCCAGGCCTATACGGCCTGGTGGTCGGCCGGAACACCATTCGAGCGGAATCGGCAACAAGCCCGCCCGCGATACACCGGGGAAAGCCAGGCAACAAATCGCCGACCGAGTGCCGCTATCGCCTTCCCCGCCCCATCGGTTCCGGATTAGCATCCATGGGGGGCGGTTCCGGTTTCCTGGTCTTTCCGTCAAGCCGGGCATTCATCATCGCCTCCTTGGTTTTCGCGAACTTCGGACTGCCCGGCTGTATTCCCGTGGCGGCGACGTCCGCGTCCGTGATCTCCTCGGCGAGTTCAATGTACTTCTGGAGGTGGTTCCGCAGCCTCTCCTGGATAGTTTTCGACTCTGAATGATAAAGCAGGAACAGCATTTCCTCGCCCGCCGCCGTCTTGAGCACGTTGTACACCTGCGAGGGCTTCCTTAACCCCGGCGCACGTACCGCCTTTTCCAGTTTCTTCGACCGCACCTCCAGCTTCTGCCAGCGCTCGGATTCGATCTTCAACATGGCCGTATTCGCGACCAGCCCGGCCTTCTCCTTGGCCGAGAGCTTTGCCGTCAGAGCGTACAGGAACGGCCCGAAGTGTTCCTTCCGGGAGACAGACGGCGGGAGCAACTTCGAGGCCTTGTCGAGTTTTGCCAGTCCCGCGTGATCCACCTTCGGCCCCGCCAATCCGGGCGCTAACAGCCTCAGCAATCCCTCCTCCTCGAGGGCCGCTACTACGGCGGACGGATTTGGCTCTTCGGCGATCTGGCTCAACTCCCCGAACAGCGTCCGCGCCGGGATGAGGTCTTCCACTTTCGCGTCTCGCGCGTTGCGCCACTGTGACGCGGTCCGATCTTCGACGGAAAAGCCCAGCCTGATGCGATACCGGAGCAAACGCAGCAGCCGAATCGGATCGTCGTAGAAGCTCATCGAATGCAGTGTCCGCAGTTCCTTGCGGCCCAGGTCGGCTTGGCCATTGGTGGGATCGAGCAGCAGGCCCATCGAGGCCTGGGCGAGCGAAAGCGCGATGGCGTTGACGCCCAAGTCCCGGCGGCGAAGATCTTCCTGAATCGTCGCGGGCTCAATCTGTGGCTTGGCGCCAGGTTTTCGGTAGGTCTCCGTGCGGGCCATCGCAACCTGAGCTGTGGCGCCGTTCGGAAATTCCAGTTCGGCCGACCGCCGCAACTCGTCCTGAGAAACGATGCGCGCGCCGCTCTTCTGAGCAATGGATTTCGCGACCTTGAGCCCATTGCCCTCGATCGTGAAATCCAGATCCCGGATCTGAAATCCGCCGAGCATGTCCCGCATAGCGCCGCCTGTCAGGAAAAGACTGACCCCGGCTTGCTTTGTCGCGGACTGCACTTCGGCCACTACCTGGTTCTGCTCCGAACTCAGGTGACTCTCCAGCATGAATATGTAATCGCTCATGGCGCTCGCTCCAGACTCTGACAATCGGGCATTGACGTTCAGGCCCTCGGGTGGTGCTCGTCCAATGTCTTCCGCAGCCGCGTTCGAACGACGTGAGTGTAAATCTGTGTCGTTGAGATGTCGGCGTGTCCCAGCATGGTCTGGACGCTTCGCAGGTCCGCTCCACCCTCCAAAAGGTGGGTCGCGAAACTGTGGCGTAGCACGTGTGGCGTCAGGTTGTGAAAAATTCCGGCCTTCCTGCCATGCCCCGCCAGGTTTTTCCAAAAGGCGAGCCGTGTCAATTTCCCGCCGCGCGCGGTCACGAACAGGTACGTGCTGTGCCGTCCCTTGAGGATCGCGGATCGGGCGGATGTCTTGTATGTCTCGATAGCGGCGAGCGCGTGACTGCCCACCGGAACGATCCGCTGCCGATTCCCCTTTCCCGTTGTTCGCAGGATTCCCAATTCCCCGTTCAGATCGCCCAGTTCCACCGCGCACAGTTCGGAAACCCGCAAACCGGTGGCATACAACAACTGAAGCATGGCGCGGTCTCGAATACCGGTCGGACGAGACGGGTCGGGAGACGTCAGCAACCGCTCGATCTGCTCCCGATTCAGATACTTAGGTATCGTTTCCCATTGCTTCGGGGCGGCGATGTTATCCGTTGGATCGGAAGTGGCCTTCTCTTCCCGTACCAGGTACCCGTACAGCCCTCGTAGCGTAGAGAGGTGGCGTGCAATCGATCGCCCTCCCAGCCCGGCACGATATAGGGTATCGAGGTACGACCGGACGGTTTCGATCTCGGAAATACCTTCCGCCGACCCACTTAGGCAGAAAAGGTTAAACTTCTCCAGGTCGCGGCGGTAGGCTTCAAGCGAGTTGGCCGCCAGGCCTTTTTCGATTCTGCAATAGTCGAGAAACCCAGCGATCTCTCGCGCGAGGGACTGGGCCGCATTCGTTGGCATTGTGCCAATGATACAATAATCCCGAAATTGTTTGAAACAATCTCTTTAAGAAAAGGCGCTGACTTGTCTGGCTCCACAACGAAAAAAGTTTTCGTCCGCCGGTTCGACCGCGACTCGCTGGCAGGTTTCGTCAGCCCGGGGACCTACCTCGGCCCCACGGGAATCGAACTACTGAAGCCAGACGGCACCCGTTCGCTGGTCCCGTACGAAGACATAAAAATAGTTTCTTTTGTTAGAGATCTGGATTCAAAAGAGCCGGTTCCGGAGGGCCGTTTGTTCAATGCGCGACCGAAACTCGGCGGTCTCTGGGTGCGGATGAAGTTCAGGGACGGGGAGATTAGCGAGGGCGTCCTGTCGAATAATCTCCTCCAGTTGGAGCGTTTTGGCTTCACCCTTGTTCCGCCAAGCCCTTACGGAAACCATCAGAAGCTCTTCGTGCCGCGGGCGGCCCTGGTTGAGGTTCATGTGCTGGGGGTTATAGGAAGCCCGCTGAAATCACGCAAGCCGAAGAAGGACCGCGGGGACCAGATCGGACTGTTCGAGGGCTGAAGGAAGTGAAGGAAGAACGAGCCAGGAAAAACCTCGGCTGGTATGCGCTATACTCAGGGTCTGTCCTTTCCCTCTGGTGCTTCCCTGGTAACCAGTGCGGGGCGCTGCGCGTCCGCAATAGATTGGGACCCCGGAGAATAATGTGTCAATGTCAGGCGTGATGAACCAAAAAACTGGAAAAGGCGCCGTTACCCGCTTTCGGAAAATCCTGGAGGAGAAGGGGACGGACATCCGGACTCGAATGTCCACAGGTAGTTTCGCTGAAATCGTGCACCGCAGGGGTGAGCCTTCGGACGAAGGGGACCTGAGCCAGCAAAGTCACGAAGAATGGCTTTTCGTCAACCGCAATCAACTGGAAATCACCGTTCTCAAGCAGGTGGACGCCGCGTTGCGAAGGATCGAGCGTGGAACGTTCGGCGTCTGCCTGGAATGTGAGGAGCCGATCTCGAATAAGCGTCTTGAGGCGGTCCCCTGGGCCCGGTACTGCATACGTTGCCAGGATAGACACAACGCGCTCTCGGACGCTTCCGATATCGTCATCGAGGAGGAAGACCTGTGACGCTGACCGATCTCCGGCGGCTCGCCGTCCGGAAGGGACTGCGCATTCGGTTCCACCTCCCCGCAGGACTGGAATGTGTCATGGACGAGCACGGAATGGCGATGATCCCCGGACTGAAGGCCCCACCGGACTTCCGTCTGGACCAGGAATTCGAAGCTGTGATCCACTTTGTTGTGGAGACGCTATCCGGGAAGGAAACCAAGCGCGAAAAGTATACGCGGGAACAGCTTGGCGCCCTTGCCGGGAAGCCCGTTGAAGCCACACACTCGCACGACGACGAATAATTGTCCGCGAATTTGACTCAACCGGGGCAGGAGTCCAAAATGGAAAACCCGGCCAAAATGGTATGTACCCGCGGGTAGCGGTTCTTTCCGTCCTGTTTGCCGCGGCATCGCCCGCGCAGACCCTCTCGCCCGAACAGCGCCTCGCCGATCTCCGCCAGGTTGTGCAGACGCTGCCGCGGGTACATCCCAGTCTGTACGCTGTACAGCCGCAGGCGCAGTTCGAGGCTGCGGCCGCGCGTCTGGAGGCCGACAACGCTCGCCTCGCGACCGTCGAGTTCTACACTCGCCTCGCGACCCTCATCGCTTCGGCCGGGGATTCCCACACCGGCCTGACCGTCGCCGACGCCGCCGGCGCGAACCTCGGCTTCGCGACCCTTCCGTTGCGGCTGCGCTGGTTCACCGACGGCGTGTTCGTCATCGCCGCGCCGTCCAACCGCCAGCGCCTGCTCGGGGCCGCGGTCGAGGCGGTGAACGGCATCCCCACCGCCGAAGCGATCACTCGGCTCACGCCGCTGATCGCGCACGAGAACGAATTCTGGCTGCGCGCCCGCATGCCCTCCGTGCTGGTGAACTACGGCCTGCTGCGCGGCATGGGCCTTGTCGCCGGCGCCGATCCAGTGCGCTACCGGCTGCGCCTCGCCTCGGGTGAAATCACGACCGAGGAATTCCGCGTCGAGAACGCCACCCTGGTCTTCGCGCTCGACGCGGGCGGCGGATTCGCTCCTTTCAATGCGCGCAACGCCGCGCTCAACTACTGGTCGGAATACCACGCCGCGAGCCGCACCTTCTACATCCGCTACCGCGCCTGTCAGGAGCAGGCGGGCCGCCCCTTCGAGCAGTTCGCCGCCGCCACGCTGGCCGCGCTCGACGCGAATCCGGTGGAGACGCTCGTCTTCGACCTGCGCGAAAACGGGGGAGGGGACTCGAACCTGATCGTCCCCCTGCTGTTGGGCCTTTCGGTCCGCATTCCGCGGCTCCGTGAGAACAGCCGTTTCGCGTTCTACGGTATCGCCGACGGCGGCACCTTCTCCTCCGGCGTGCAGAACACCGAGTTCCTGAAGATCGACGACGACTGGGCGAAGCAACTGGCCGGGCAATCGGGCCTGGCGGCGATTCTGGTGGGCGAGGGCACGGGCGGCAAGCCGTCGCATTTCGGAGAAGTGGCGGCGTTCTCTCTCGGAGCCTCCCGGCTCACGGTGCAGCACTCGACCCGTGCCTTTCCCCATCAGCCGTGGATTCCCGACCGCGACAGCGTCTACCCGGACGTGATGCTGCGTCTGCGCGCGTCCGACTATTTCACGCGCCATGACGCGTGGATGGCGCTCGCCCAGGCGGGCTCCAGGCGCCTGCCCGCGGCGCCCGAGGGCGAGGCGACGGTGGTCAACGCCGCGAGCTTCCGCCCCGAGCACGGCATCGCGCCGGGCGGCTGGGCGTCGGCGTTCGGCGCGTTTCCCGCGGGACCGGTGGAACTGCGGATTGAAGGCCGCCCCGCGCAGGTAATCGCATCGACACCCAACCAACTAGTCTTCCGCGTCCCACCCGAAACGCCGCTCGGCCCGGCGCGCGCCGAGTTCAGCGCCGCCGCCGGACCACTCCTGGCCGGCCGCTTCGAGGTGAGCGCCGCCGCGCCCGCACTGTTCACGGTGAACGGCGCGGACCCCACGCAGCCCGGCGCCGTCCTCAATCAGGACGGCAGCCTCAACAGCGCGGCCTTTCGCGCGCGGCGCGGCAGCGTGGTGCAGATCTTTGCCACCGGCCAGGCACCAGCCGCCCCCCCCCCGAGTCTGGATTTCGGGCGAGCCCTCGGAGGTCCAGTACAGCGGCATGACGGCCCCCGGGCTCTGGCAGATCAACGCCGTCGTACCGCCCGCCGCGGCGGTGGGGACCGTCCCCGTGTATGTCGCTTCGGGCGGCCTCGCAAGCAACGCTGTCACGATACAGGTGGAGTGAGGCACGCCTGCGCGGTGGATGCTGCGCCGTACCGGTGATTTCATTTCACAATCCTGAATTCCGAAGCTTGGTCCAGGCAAGATATCCATCATGTCTGCCATCAATATGATGCATTGTGGAGAACCAGCTTCGCGGGTGTGTATCCTTCCGACAGGGTCTGTCCAAACCCGCTGTTTTTTGCGCTATAGTTTTCGTCTCACAAATTGTAAACTTCGGAATTCAGGATAGTCGCTGGCCGCCGGGCGTAAAAACGAAAATGCTGGTCAAAACTGGTCAAAACGTTACCGGAACACAATATATTTCGTCTTAACAATGTGAATAGGCTTTTACGAATAGGTTATTTAACAGTTTTTTCCCTTCAATTATTCGGACAGGGTTACGACGTCGTCGCCGCCGAACCGATTACGCTTCCGATCCTGATGGATTCGAATAATTCTTCCTTCTGGCTGGACGGCCGGCTGCACGTTTACCACTCGTGGGCCGCGCCGAGAGTGAGCATCTTCGACACGAACATGAATCTGATCCAGACCCACGCGATCGCTGTCGACCGCCAGGAACACTTCCCGTTATGGATCGAGTCGATCTGGCGAGCCGATGAAGACGTGGTGTACGCCTGGTACCATCACGAGCCTAAGGGATTGTGCCCGAATTCGAAGTTGACCGCGCCTGAAATCGGGGCATTGGTCTCAAACGACGGGGGGATGAGTTTTCGCGACCTGGGTATCGTTCTAAGTTCGGGCGATACGATCGACTGCAACTCGGAGAACGGCTTTTTCGCGGGTGGTCACGGCGATTTCTCCGTCGTGTTCGATCCGCGAGACGGGTTCTTTTATTTCCTGTTCGGATCCTATGGTGGGGACCTGGCAGGCCAGGGAATCGCGATCGCGCGAATGCCGTCGAGTAGGATCGCGGCGCCCCGCGGCTCGGTCCTCAAGTATTTCCAGGGAGCCTGGAACGAGCCTGGCCTCGGTGGCGCGGTTACGCCCATTTTTCCAGCCTCGACGGCTTGGCAGGGGCGGGACACCGATGCTTTTTGGGGACCTTCCGTCCATTGGAACACGGCCCTCGGGAAGTACGTCGCGCTCATGAACCGGTCCTGCTGCTCTCCGATGTGGCCGCAGGAAGGGGTCTATCTCACGATGAACTCCGAGCCTGGCAATCCGGCCGGCTGGTCCGCTCCCGAAAAAATCCTCGATGGTGGCGATTGGTACCCCTGGATTCTCGGCCTGGGAGAAGGGGAAACGACTTCGGTGGCGGGATCTCGCGTCAGACTTTTTGTCCGGGCCGAGTCCAAGCAGGAGATTTTGTTCCATTCCCGGTGATTCACGTGCCGGCACCCAGCCCTTCGTGGTGAAATGAATGCGTAACACTCTGCGTCAGGAGGTTCGCCATGCGCGATGCCGTTAAACTGGTGTTGGCCGCCGGACTCGCCGCCGGGACGGCGAATGCCCAGGAGCCTGAGATCCGGCTGACGGAGATCGCCAGCGGATTGCGTAACGTCACGGACATCCAAAATGCGGGTGACGGTTCAGGGCAACTCTTCTTCGCCCAGCAGAACGGGATAATTCGCGTTTACGAAAGCGGGCAATTGCGAGACACGCCCTTTCTCGACGTTCAAACCAAGACGCGCACCAGTGGGGAGTGCGGTCTGCTCGGGCTGGCATTTCCTCCCGGTTACGCCGCGAAACGTTACTTCTACGTCAACTACACCGATCCCAATTGCAGTACAAGCCTGGTATCCCGCTATCGCTTGTCCGCTGGCGCCAATAGCGCCGATCCGCTGAGCGAGCAGATCGTCCTGCGGCAGGCCCAGCCTTTCCAGAATCACAATGGCGGCCAATTGCGATTTGGCCCCGATGGATTTCTATGGATCGCGTTTGGGGATGGCGGCAGCGGGGGAGATCCGCGAAACAACGCACAAAGCGGCCTGGTCTGGCTCGGCAAGATGCTCCGGATCGACGTGGAATCCAGCCAGACGCCCTACCGCATCCCTCCGGACAATCCCTTCGTGGGCGACTCGCGCTTTCTACCGGAGATCTGGGCCACTGGACTGCGCAATCCCTGGCGCTTCAGCTTTGACCGCGAAACCCGCGATCTGTGGATTGCCGATGTCGGCCAGAACCGCGCCGAAGAGGTCAATTACACGCCGGCCGGCAGCCGCGGCGGAGAGAACTATGGCTGGCGCCTCATGGAAGGGCTGCGATGCTTTACCGCCGCGTGCGCCCCGGATCGACTCGTCCTGCCGGTCCACGAGTACGACACCAGGAATCAAAACGATGTCTCCGTTACCGGTGGCTTCGTTTACCGGGGATCGCGTTATCCATCGCTCACCGGAACATACATCTACGGCGACTATGCGAGCGGCCGCATTTGGGGATTGCGCAGCGAGGCCGGGCAGTTCCGCAACCGCCTTCTGCTGGAGAGCCGGCTTTCGCTTTCCACGTTCGGAGAGGATGAGGAGGCCGAGGTCTACCTTGCCGATCACCGCGGCGGTCGTATCTATCGTATTGACGCCACACAGGCGCAACCGCGGCGTCCGGCCGCAACAGCGGTGGCGAACGCCGCCAGCTTTGAAAACGGGGCGGTGGCGGGTTCCGCGGTTACGGTGTTCGGAACGGACCTCACGGCGGGCGCCGGCATTACAGCGGCCGCGGGCATTCCCTTGCCGCTCTCGCTTGCCGGCTTGGCCGTTCGCGTCAATGGCCGTGACGCGCCAATCTACGCTGTCGCCGGCGCCAACGGGGCCGGTCAAGTGAACATACAAGTCCCTTGGGAGACGACGGGCGCGAAGGCGAGTATCGTCCTCGTCCGCGATGGAGTTTCGAGCCTGCCGCTCGAGGTTCCTCTGCTGGCCTTGCAACCGGGCGTGTTCACCACGGACGGATCCACCGCGATTATCGTCAGAACTTCGAACAACACGCTCGCGACGTCGCTGAACCCCCTCAGAGCCGGTGAACTTGTCTATCTCTACGCCACGGGCCTCGGGCCCGTCGGAAATACTCCCGCCACTGGCAGCGGCGGACCTTCGAGTCCCTTGGCGCATGCCGTAACCAGCCCCACTGTCGCCATCGATGGCGTTTCATGCGAAGTGACGTTCGCGGGACTCGCGCCGGATCTTGTCGGTCTGTACCAAGTCAACATCCGGGTACCCGCGGGCATTGGCCGAGGGGGGCACGAGTTGGTGGTGCGATCGGGGAACATGACGAGCAAGCGGGTGCTGGTCTTTTCCGACTAAGCGACTCCACTCCGAGAGAGCCGCTTCTTCATCCCGACCGCAAGGCAGGTTGTTTCTTTCGACAAGGCGGCGCGTCCCCAGATCCAAGGTTCATGGTCGCGAACCTCGTTGTCGCTACCGGGCTCTGAGCAGTTATGCTTTTTGCCGCGGGGGCTGCCAACGTGGAACGTCCCTGCACGGCACCCCACAATGGGTGGTTTCACCCTTTGAGCTTCCCCACTCCGTAGGAAATCCGCGGGAGAAGAGCGAAAAACACCCGAAAATCGGTTTGGCCATTGAAGTGCGGTCCGTGGAACCAGGTCTTTCCAAGCCGGGAGGATGTGCCTATGCCGGAAGGTCGTCGTTCAATTGTGCACTGGCTACTGAAAGGCGGATTTACGGCGTCTGTCGCCTCGTTCGTCTATCCGGCGCTGCGGTTCATGATCCCTCCGTCGATCCCTGAAGCCTCCGTAAACGAGGTAGCCGCCGGGAAGATCACGGACCTCAAGGTGAACTCCGGCAAAATCGTAAAATTCGGCAGCCGTCCTGCCTTGCTTATTCGCGCGGGTGAGACCGAATTCAAGGCGGTTTCGGCCGTCTGTACGCACCTGAACTGCACCGTCCAGTACCAGGATGCCAGCCATCAAATTTGGTGTGCGTGCCACAACGCCTTCTACGACACAAACGGCAAGGTGTTGTCCGGCCCTCCGCCAGGGCCGCTTGAGGAGTTCACTGTGCGCGTGCGCGGCGACGAAGTGGTGATTTCCAAGCGCGCTTGAGCGCGCTGAGAAAGGGGGGGACTCGTGACCGCTCCCGGAGCGAAGGCCGGAATCGCCGGTTGGCTGGAAGAAAGACTGGGACTCGCCGCCATCCGCGAGTTCGCCTCCCACAAGATTGTGCCCGTCCACTCGGCGACAATCTGGTATTACTTTGGCGGCATCACCCTGTTCCTCTTCACGATCCAGGTGTTAACCGGTGTTCTGTTGTTGCTCTATTACCGCCCAAGCCCCGCGGAGGCCTACGAGAGCGTCCAGTTCATCATGACCCGCGTGGAGTTCGGCTGGCTTGTGCGATCCATTCATAGCTGGTCCGCCAACCTGATGATCCTCGCCGCGTTCATCCACATGTTCAGCGTGGTATTCCTGCACGCCTACCGCAAGCCGCGGGAGCTGACATGGCTCAGCGGGATCGCCCTTCTCGGCCTGGCCTTGGCGTTCGGGTTCTCCGGCTACTTGCTCCCTTGGAATAAGGTGTCCTATTTCGCCACCAAAGTGGGCACGGACATGGCGGCGAGCATACCGGTCTTCGGCGAGACGCTGGCGCGTTTCCTGCGCGGTGGGGACGAAGTGGGCGGCGCGACGCTCACGCGCTTCTTCGGTTTCCACGTGGCCGTCCTCCCCGGGATCACAACCATCCTGTTAGTGGTCCATCTCGCTCTGGTGCAGAAAGCCGGCATGAGCACGCCGCCGTGGCTTGCTCCGGATAAGGTTCGGTCAATGAAGTTTTTCCCGAACTTCTTCCTGCGCGAACTCATGGCTTGGTACGCCGCCTTGGGCGTGCTGGGTTCGCTGGCCGCCCTATTCCCGTGGGACCTCGGCGAGAAAGCCGACCCATTCGCTTCGGCGCCGGTGAAGGCGGAGGAACTCGTCCTCCTCGTGTCGAAAACGCCCAACAAACAGGCCTACCCGAAGGGTAGGCAAACGCTTACCCGGACTTCGATCACGACCATCATCCTGAGGGAGGGCAATGGTACAGGGGGGGGTAGAATCGGCCTTACCGTCGCCGGTGCCCTTGGGAGGCGCGTGCATCGCAACGGGCATTCTCATTGGTTCAGGCTCCCCAAGAAGCGACATCGGAGCCGGGACGAGTCGCCAGGTCTCGGCCCGGCACGCACGAGTGCAGTGCGCCACTATTCTATCCGCAAGCAGCACTGGCATAAAATGAACAGTATTGGGGTTAAAAATGCCTGCGACATCAGCCGCCATTTGCGTTACCGTAATGCGATTTTACTTTTCGGGCCGCCGCGCGCCCGGCGACGGCGGTCAACTGGTCCTCCGATGCCGCCCGAACCAGTTCCGAACTGCCGAAGGCCTTAAGTAGTTTTTGCACTGTCAGCTTGCCCACCCCAGGGATCGCATCCAGTTCCGACGTGAGCCGCCGCGAGTTTCGCAAAGTGCGATGGAAGGTCACGGCAAAGCGATGCGCTTCGTCGCGGATGGTCTGGATCAAATGCAGAATGGGCGAGTAGCGGTCGAGCGCGACAGGTTCGGACTCCTGGCCGAAAACGTAAATCAGCTCTTCGCGCTTCGCGATCGATGCGAGCGGCTGATTGGCGAGCGAAAGCGCCTCCAGAGACTCGGCCGCCGCGTGCAACTGCCCCAAGCCGCCGTCGATAAGCACCAATCCGGGCATAGGCTGCTTCTCGTTCAGTAAACGCGTGTAACGGCGCGTGACGACTTCGCGCATGCAGGCGAAATCGTCGTTGCCTTCCACCGTGCGAATGATGAACTTGCGGTAGCCGGACTTCTTCATGCGCCCGTCCTCCCACACGACCATGCTCGCCACCTTGTCCGTACCCTGGATGTGGGAGATGTCGAAGCACTCGATGCGCGAAGGCGGTTCGAGAAGACCGAGCGTATCCTGCATCGCCTGCTGGATGGCCTTCGACGAAGGTTTGAGCACGCGGAAACGCTGGTCGAAGCTGTGTTTCGCGTTCGTGCCGGCGAGAGATAGCAGAGCTTTTTTCTGTCCGCGCTGAGGCGTCAGGATCTCGACTTTCCGGTTCCGCTTTTCGCTGAGCAATTCTTCGAGCGTTTCGCGGTCTTCAAAGTCCGTGGGCGTGTGGATGGCCGAGGGCACGTACTGCTGATCGAGATAGATCTGCTGAAGCAGTTCCGAGAAGAACGAGGGCTCGTCAAAGTCGAGCTGGTCCTCCCAAAAGAATTCGCGGCGGTCGACGATCTGGCCATTGCGCAGGTGAAACAGGTTCACGGCGACGAGGGGAGGCTCGGCGTAGCAGGCGAAAATATCCACGTCGTCTCCCTTAGCCGCAGCCATCTTCTGGCGCTCGCCCATTTCTTCCACGGTCGCGAGCAGGTCGCGAAGAGCGCCGGCTTCTTCGAAGCGCATTTCGTGGGAGGCGATCTGAATCCGGGCGCGCAACGCGGTGGAGAGGTCTCCATGACGGCCATCCAGAAACAACCGGACGTCCTTAACCGCGACACCATAGGCATCATCGGTCACCAGACCTTCGACGCAAGGCCCGAGGCAGCGGTGGATATGGTATTGCAGGCACGGCTTGGGATGGAACCGGGTGAGGTCGATTTTGCAAGACGGCACCAGAAAGTGCCGGTGGATAAAGTGCACCAGGCGGTGAGCCAGATTCGCCGGAAAGTACGGACCGAAATAGGTCGAGCCGTCTTTTTTCAAACGGCGGGTGACGTAGACACGCGGGGACTTTTCCGCGGTCAATTTGATGTACGGATACGTCTTGTCGTCGCGCAGGAGGACGTTGAAGCGCGGCTTCCACTGCTTGATCAGGTTGTTCTCAAGCGCGAGAGCTTCCTTTTCGTTGTCGACCAGGATGAAATCGATGTCGCGCGCTTCGGAAATCAGGGTTCCGGTTTTCGAATCGCTAAGCCGCTCGTCGGAAAAGTAACCGCGCACGCGGGCGCGCAGACTTTTTGCCTTGCCGACGTAGATTACCCGGCCGGCGCCATCCTTATATAGGTAGACGCCGGGAGACAGGGGCAATTGTCCAACTTTTTCGCGGAGATCCATCGGGAGGCTGAATTCCGATTATGTCATGCGGCGCTATCCGTTCCGCGCCGGCCCGCGAAATTCAACAGAGCATTCCAGGCTTTGATCAGGTTGTGTATTCTCCGCCGGAGCCATGCCTGATCTCGCAGCTTGATGTGCGTGGGCTTCTCAGTTTCGAACGCTAAGCCTGAATCCGGAAGTTGGGTCCAGGCGAGACGTCCATCATGCCTGCCATCAACATGATGCATTGTGGATAGCCAACTTCGCCGAGGTTGAGTTTCTTTCCGATAAGGACTGCCTATCCCGCTGTTTTGGCACGAGTTGGCGCGTCACGAATTGGAACTAAGCGGCGGAATTGCCGGCGAATCACACGCAATCCGTAACGCGCATCCGGCCGCGCAGGCCGCGCGCGCCCGGTTGCGCCCTCCCGGCCAGTACCCCTCATGAAAGCACACTATGCGAAACCTATCGCTCTCGCTTTTGCTTCAACTGGGTATTTTCACCTCGCTGGGAATTGCCCAAAACATTACCGGATCGATCACCGGAACCGTATCCGATTCGACCGGCGCCGCCGTCCCCAACGCCAAAATCGTCGCGACCAACGCGGGCACGGGCCTCACCTACGCGGCACAGACCAACGGCTCGGGCGTCTACAACCTGCCGTTCCTCGCGGTGGGAAGCTACAACATCGTGGCGGAGAACAGCGGATTCAAGAAGGCCGCGCTCGGACCCTTCACTCTTGAAGTCAACCAGATTGCGCGCGTCAATTTCAAGCTCGAAGTCGGCGAACTGACGCAAACCGTGGAAGTCTCGAGCGCCGCGCCCATCCTTCAGACGGAATCGACTGCCACGGGCGACGCAATCAACTCCACCAAGCTTACGTCACTGCCTTTGAATGGCCGCAACTTCGCCAGCCTGACGCTTCTGATCCCTGGCGCCATCAGCACCAATCCCAGCCTGATGAACACTTCCGCGCGATTCCAGGGTAGCGGCAGCCGTCCGCAGGTGAACGGAAACCGCGAACAGACGAACAACTTCCTGCTCGATGGCGTCGAGACCGGCGAAACCGTCGGCAACCGCATCGGCTACCAGCCCAACGTTGACGCGCTTGAAGAAGTGAAAGTGATCACGGGCAACGGCGGCGGCGAGTACGGCAACGTGGGCGGCGCGAGCGTGGTCATGACCCTCAAGAGCGGAACCAACGAGTACCATGGCAACGTGTTTGAGTTTCTCCGCAACAATCAATTGGACGCGAACGGTTACTTTGCCAATCGCACAGGCCAAAAACGCAACGCGTTCCGCCGCAATATCTTCGGCGGCACCTTCGGCGGCCCCATCGCCAAGAACAGGGCGTTCTTCTTCATGGATTACGAGGGTTCCGAGCAGCGCGTGTCAGGCCCGGCCGCGGCGAGCGTCGCTCCCCAAGCCTGGCGCACGGGCGACCTCTCGCGATTCCTCTCCGTGAATCAGATTGTCCGCGATCCGCAGACCGGCACCGATGCCGGCTCGCGCGTGCCGTTCCCCGGCAACATCATCCCCGCGGCGCGCATCGCCAATCCAGTGGCGCTCAAACTCTTTTCCAGCCCGGATCTTTACCCGCTTCCTAACAATACCGGCGCGGGCGCTCTGGGGGTGACCAATAATTATCTTGCGACTCAGGCCAGCAAACTGGGGAATCATCAGGCCGACGCCAAAGTGGACTTCCGGCTGTCGGACAAGGATACGCTCTCCGGCCGCTGGTCGATTGGCCGCTACTCCGCCCTCGGTTCGCGGGCCGCGCTGCCGGTCTTACTGACCAACGGTACGGAAGGCCCAACCACGAGCGCCGTCGTGAGCTGGACGCGCTCCTACACTCCGCGTCTGGTGAACGAGACGCGCGTTTCCTACAGCCGCACCGGCGTCGCCGACAACACCATCGACTGGTCCGGTCAACTAGGCGCGGACGGCAACGGGAAGTTCGGCATCGCCGGCGGTCAGCCGATCCCCGGCATCAGCGGCATCACGGTCGGCGGCGGACTGTCCAACATTGGCGCGGGAGCGTCCATAGCCGATTCCAAGCAGAACAATTACCAGGGCCAGACCCACTTTACCTATCAGGCGGGCGCGCACCTGCTCAAGTTCGGCGGCCAGTTGTTCCGCGCGCAGCAGAACCACTACTACGCCGGTAATAACGGAGCGCTCGGCACCTTTACTTACTCGGGAGGTTATTCAGGCCTCGATCACGGCGACTTCCTGCTCAACACGCTCTCCGCCAAAGGCCGCGGCGCTGTCACCGGCAAGTGGGGACAGCGGCACTGGCGTAACGCCGTCTACTTCCAGGACGATTGGAAAGCCCGCCGAAACCTTACCGTAAACCTGGGCCTGCGCTGGGAGTACATTTCGCCGCCGTACGAGGTTGCCGACCGCCAGGTGAATATCAACACCTACACCGGCGCGCTCATCTATCCCGGCAAGTCCGAGTTCGGCCGGGCACTCTACAAGCCCTACCGCAGGCAGTTCATGCCCACTATCGGCATGGCGTGGACTCCGGAGCGTTTTAACAACAAGCTGGTTGTGCGCGCAGGTTACCGTTTTTCGAGCTTCCTTGAAGGCACGGGAGCGAACCTTCGTCTGCCGCTCAATCCGCCGTTCTTTATCGAATCGAACGTAAACTACGACGCTCGCACACCTGGCGACATTCGAGCCGGGTTTGCCGACGTCATCGGAGCCGGCGACCTTACCGGTCCGCGCACCGGCCCCGCGCCGTTCTATCAGGCGCGCGCCTGGGATCTGGATCTGCGGCCGCAATTCACCAATCAATACAACCTCTCGATCGAGTACCAGCTTGCGAATGCAACCTCGATTTCAGCGGCCTACGTCGGAAACAAGGCGACGCACCTGATTGTTCCTCATGAGGCCAATCAACCGCTCCCGGGAACGGGACCGTTCAACACGTGGACCAATTTGAATGACCGCCGGCCGCTGGCGAAGTCGCTGCCGAACGTCGGCAACATCGCGCTCACGGAATCGAGCGGGACCAGCCAATACAACTCGCTTCAGATGACGGCAAAGCATCGGTTGCGGGCGGGGCTGGAGCTCATATCGGCCTTCACTTTCTCAAAGACGCTTACCGACAACCTGGGCTATTACGGCTGCGGCGCGGTTGCCTCAGATGGCGCCTATTGGCAGAACGCCTATGACCGCCGCGCCAACTACGGACCTTCGTGCTTTGACTCCCCGCTGAACTTCACGGTCGGCGGACTCTACTCGCCTCCCATCGGCAAAGGCAAGCATTTTGGCGCTTCCATGGGCAGGGCGGCGGACCTGATTCTCGGCGGCTGGAGCATCAGCTACTTCCTGTCGACGCATTCGGGATTCCCCGTCAGCATTAACGCTTCGGCGGCGCAGACGAACACCGGCCAGTCCGTGCGCGGCAACGTGCGCGCAAACTACTACCGCAACATGAAGGTCACGTCGCAGACGGTAGACCGGTTCTTCGGACCGGTGGATTCCACCACGTTCTGCGCCGCCGGTGTCGACAACGGGACCTGCGCCTATGGCGTGCCCGCGCTTGGGACGTTCGGAACCGCGGGAGTGGGGACGCAGCGCGCGCCGAGTTTCTTCAACCTGGACGCCTCCATCGGCAAGAAGTTCCACGTCACCGAACGGCAGTATCTCGACTTCCGCGTGGAATTTTTCAATCTCGCGAATCACGTCAGCTTCGGACCTCCCGGCCGTGATATAACAGCGCTCGGCAGCTTCGGCCAGATTACGTCCCAGGTGACAACGCCGCGTAATATTCAGTTCGGCCTCAAGTACAACTTTTAGGCCGCGCCGTCAGGAGACTACATCAAGCCGCTCCCCGCCGGGCCGGAGCGCGCCCTTTGCTTGCGCCGCGTTCCGGCGGCGGACTACGATGAAGCTCATGCTCTACTCGCGATCAGCCGAGTATGCCATACGCGCCTGCGCCCGGTTGTCGCAGGCGCCGCCAGGGACTTACGTCATGGCCAGAGTCCTCGCCGCGAGAGAAGAAATCCCCGCCCACTTTCTCGCCAAGATTCTTCAGGACCTGGCGAAGCGGAATTTCATTCAATCAAACAAAGGTCCCAACGGCGGTTTCGCCCTGATCCGCGACGGCCGGACTCCGAAGGTAACCGTGCTGGACGTTGTTCAGGCCGTTGACGGTTCGAATTGCTGGGATCGCTGCGCCGTCGGCCTCCCGGAATGCAACGACCGGACTCCATGCGGCATGCACGATAGCTGGACGGCCGTCCGTTCGCGTATCATAGAGTATCTGGGGCGCACCACGATCGCGGATGTGGCGGCAGCCCTCGATCGGAAACGGGACTTGGCGGCGGAATCCGAAAAGCCCCGGCGCGGCGGACGCCCCGACGCGAATCGCAAAGGATAATAATCGAATGGAAATCAAGTCCATGCTCGTTCCCATGGTTGTGGAGCAGACCTCGCGCGGGGAGCGCGCCTACGACATCTACTCCCGGC
>SYKU01000336.1 GCA_005808865.1 Acidobacteriota bacterium | reverse complement strand
CTCGTCCGGCCCTTGAGTTGGCGGCCACGCTCGTCAAAAAGCAATCCTTGTGGTGACGTGTCCTCCGGCCTTTCGGCGCGCGGCTCATCCACCTGCTCGATCACCTGAAAAGGCAGGACGATACTGCTGACTTCGCTGCTCTTACCGTTCCAGACAAGTTCCACCTCGCGCTTGTCCTCGAACAGCAGGAACCGAAACTTGTCCGGCGGCGGCTTGTCCGCCTCCAGAAAACGGATGATCTCTTGCTGTTCTTGTTCAGTCAGTCGCGGCATGGAATACTCTTCTTCTCGGTGTTCTACCTGGTGTCAGACCGAGGGGCGTGATGGAAAGGATAACGACCCGTGGCGTCACCCGTCGCCGGATTCTTGGGCGGCCGTGTGCATGCCCTGGTTAGCCGGCATGCCGTTTGCCAAATACTCTACAAGTCTCTCTGACATCACGTAGCGGTCGACGTTATTGCGCGTGATGTTGCCGACCATGCAGGCATTCTGTAGGATCCGGAGCTTGTTCGTCAGTTCGGCATGGTCGTCGAAATAGTAGACGAGCAGGTTACCACGATCCAGGTAGGTCCACGACCGTTCCAAGATCACGAACTCGCGACTAAGCGGACTCTCAGCGAGGTCGTTGCGCATTTCAGCTAAGAGTTCCGGCATCAGTCGTTCCACCTTCCGGTAGGCGTCCGATGACTCGCTCAGATTTGACAAGGGATTTTCGAGGGCCCGAAGGGCGGCGGCTTCCGCCGTCCTCTTCCAGTTCTCCAATAGTTCGCGACTGTAGCGTATGGGATCGTTGTCGATTAGTTTTGCGCACGTCTGACATATCCAAATCCCGTTTTCAATGGATCGTCGCTGCCGGCGGGTTTGGGAGGGGTTAAATCGCGGACCGCCTGGGGATGCGGCAGTAATGTGTGCGGCCACGCCGACGTTGATGGCCTTTCCGCTATCCACCTGTGGCCCACTCGTCGGTTGTCCACAGCCAAGGTTTGAGCACCGAAAGCCCACCCGCTTCGCCAGAGCCTCCTTGACAGCGTTCGGAAAGTCGTCTCGGGCCTGTTTCCGCTGAACTCGAACTGCGGTCATGCTGTACTATTGAACCATGACGAGCGTCATGACGGCACAAGGACGGGCACTGAGCGCGGAGTACATCGGGCAGATTCAAGTGCTTCTGGCCGAACATCCCGAGTGGGGGCGGACGCGGCTCCGCGAAGAAAGTTGCCGCCGCTGGAACTGGCGCAACGGGCAGGGCCGACGAAGGATATGCCGACGCACACACTGCCGCTGATACCAGACCTCGCCCGCCACATAGCTACTCCACCACCGCCGCAATATTCGACAACTCGCCGATTTCGGCAACGCGGATCGTCACTGTGTCGCCGGGCGCGAGGGCCGCTTCCTCCGTCACGATGATGCCTGTACCCGTGCAGAGAATGCTACCCGCGGGCACGTGGTTCGCGCGCATCAGGTAATCGACAATCGTTTCTATTTTGCGGTGCAGCTTCGAGGTCGAGACCGCGCCGGAAAAAGTCGTCTGTCCGCCGCGCGTAATTGTGCACGTCATGTCGAGGGCGTAGGGGTCCGTCAACTCGTCGGCCGTGACGATCACCGGCCCCAGTGCGCAGCACGCCGTATACACTTTCGACTGCGGCAGGTACAACGCATTCTCGCGTTCGATGTCCCATGCCGATACGTCGTTTGCGAGCGTATAGCCCAGGACGCGCCCCTTGCTCCCCAGCACGACGGCCAGTTCAGGCTCGGGTGCCGTGAATTTCGAATCGGAACGAATTCCGATTGCCTGCCCAGGCCCTACGCAAACCCGCGCTGTTCCCTTGAAGAAAATCTCCGGCCGCGGTTCACGATAGACGTACGCGTACATTCCTTCACGCGTGCCGTGCTCGCCGTCGCGAAAGCTTGCGCTCCTTTCATAATTGCAGCCCGACGCCCAGACTTCGGGCGGATGAATCGGCACAACGGCCGCCAAGGGTTCGGCGTGATGGCTCGCCATCCTCCCGGCCAGTTGAGTCAGCGAAATCGATTCGGCTTCGCTGCGGCGGATCAGATCCGCCATCTTATGGCCTGGTATCGGCCTGGCGAGGTCCCCTTCAAATACCACCGCTGTGACTACGCCGTCTAACTTCACTTGTCCTAAACGCATGGTTAGTATTTTAGGTAAATCGTCTTGTAATCGCTATAGAATTCGAGCGCCGCGGGACCCTGTTCCTTCGGTCCGAAGCTGGAATCCTTCGTGCCGCCGAACGGCAGTTGGTACTCCACGCCCGCGCTCGGAAGGTTGACGGTGAGCAGGCCAGCCTCCATCTTGTAGATGTAATCGAACGTGCGGGAAAGACTCGTGGTCTGGATGGACGCGGAAAGGCCGAACGGAATGTTGTTCGCGATGCGCATCGCATCGTCGAAATCTCTCGCGCGCATGACGGCGAGCACCGGTCCGAAGATCTCTTCCTGAGCGATGGTCATGCTCTCAGTGACGTCCGCAAAAATCGTTGGCTCGATGAAATAACCCTTGTCCAGGCCGTTCGCCGTCAGACGGTTGCCCCCCACGCGAGGCTCGCCCGCTTCCTTGCGACCGATCTCGATGTACTTGAGCACCGTATCGAGCTGGCCTTGATCGACTGCCGGCCCGATGTCGATACCGGGCTGCATCCCGTCGCCGACTTTGAGCTTTTTTGTGCGCTCAACGAGCGCATCGACGAAGCGGTCATAAATCCCGTCTTCGACGATGGCTCGGCTGGTGGCGGTGCATTTCTGACCGGTGGAGAAGAACGCGGCGTTCACGACATTCTCGACGGCCGAGCCAAAATCGGCGTCGGCGAGCACGATGGTGGGGTTCTTGCCGCCCATTTCGAGTTGGATGCGGAGGCGGCGCTTCGACGCTTCCGCGTGCAGCCAGTTTCCGATCTCGCAGGAACCGGTGAATGAAACGGCCTTGAGTCCTTTTGCACCGATGAGCGCATTGCCCAACTCGCCTCCCGGACCGGCGACGAAGTTGAGCACGCCCTTCGGCAGTCCGGCCTGATGCAGCGCCTCCACAAGCCTCCAGGCGCTGAGGGGCGCCGCGGAGGCGGGCTTGAGCACGACGGTGTTGCCGCAAATCAGCGCGGGGGCCAGCTTCCACGCCGGAATCGCGATGGGGAAGTTCCACGGAGTCACGAGCCCCACGACTCCCACCGGCTTGCGGATCGCGAACATGTGGACCCGGTCGCGCTCGGAAGGCACGACAACGCCGGGCATCCGCGAACCTTCGGCGGCGAAGTAGCGAAAAATATTGATGGCCCGGCGGACTTCGCCTTTGGCCTCGGGAAGCGTCTTCCCCTCTTCGCGCGTCATTTCGGCGGCGATGGAATCGAAGGCACGGTCCAGGATATCGGCCGCTTTATAGAGGATCGCGCCGCGGGCCGGAGCGTTCATCGCCGCCCAAGCGGGAAAGGCTTCCGTCGCGGCAGCCACGGCATCAGCCATGTCAGCGGCGGAACCCTTGGCGAACAGCCCTACCACTTCATCGGTATTCGCCGGATTGCGGTTCTCGAAAGTGGCTCCGGCGGAGACCCACTCGCCGCGAATGTAGTTATTGAAAACAGGTACGCTCATTGTTTAGAAAACGCCTCGAGCGCTCTTTTAGAAGGCCACCTTTGGTGACACTCGCGCTCCTGCCTCAGTCTTGAAATAAGCGTCGTTGCGGGCAAATCCCGTCATCGACGCGACAACATTGTTCGGAAACAGTTCGATTTGAGTATTGTACCGCTGAACGATCTCATTGTACTTGCGGCGTTCTACCGCGATTCGGTTCTCGGTGCCGGCCAACTCATCTTGCAGCCGCATGAAATTTTCGTTCGACTTCAGATTGGGGTACTGCTCCACCACAACCAGCAACCGGGAGAGCGCATTGTCGAGCATGCCATTAGCGGCGATCTTCTGCTGCGGTGTGCGTGCGCCCCCGAGAGCGGCTCGAGCCTCGGCTACCGATGCGATGACCTCCTTTTCCTGTTTGGCATATCCCTTCACGGTCTCGACAAGGTTCGGAATCAGATCGGAACGGCGTTGCAGCGCGACGTCCACCTGCGCCCACTGTCCGTTGATGCTTTCTTTCTCGACCACAAGGCCGTTCCTGATGCCGACAACCTGTCCGCCGATCAGAAAACCGCCCAACAACAGAACTCCGAGTACAATCAGCAAAATTTTCATAGTCTCCTCTTATTTTTCCAGACGATCGACTGCGACGATCACGACTGAAATCTCTCTTAAGTAACGCTCGAATACCGGCGCCGGTTCCAGGTCCCGGGGTTTGATCTTCCCCTCGCGAAGATCGAGCAACCGGTCGAAAGGCTCCGTGTGGATGCCGAACGCATCCCTGGCGCGGGCGATGACACCGCGCTTGTCCATGGGCGCATTTCCGCCCGCGAGGACGATCGCGTGCCGAAACAAGACGCAGAACGTGGACAGTGAATCACCCAATAAGCGACGAAGAAGGTCCTGGTCCGAGAGCACGCCGGCGGCCTTCTGGCGCAAACGCAACTGCTTCGCACGGAGCTCGTGCTCCACTTGCGACCGGTGGTAGCGGTATTCAACGGCCAGTCCGCTGACGACATCTTCCCCAAACAATATCTTGTTTTGCGATTTGATGTCGTGGAACTCTATAGGGAAGCAGTCCATGGATGTCTCGAGTTCGAGGCGGCTCAACAACAAAGGTGATGGATTGCCTTTTTCCCGCCACCATTTGAATACAGGCTCGGCGGCGGCAAGTTCGAGTGGAGTCACTTGCCGCAGAACACAAAGCAGGTTGATATCCGAATAGCTGTCATCATAATCGCCAACCGCCGCCGATCCGTAGAGGACGACGGAAACGAGCGCGTCACCGTGCGCCTTCTGAAGTTTTTCTACAACTTCGGCCAGCAGGCGTTGAATATTTTCACGAGTCATTTTGTCACCAGTCGCTCGAAGCCCCGCCACCGCCGGAATCGCCGCCGCCGAAGCCGCCGAAGCCGCCCCCGGAATCCGAGCCGCCAAAGCCGCCGCCACCGCCTCCGTATCTGCCCCCGTACCCGCCTCCCCGGCTGAGCAGGTTTCCCAGAAGCATTCCGGCGAGCAAGCCGCCACCGCCTCCTCCACCCCTGCGGCCGCCGCGCGACAGCAGGAATAGCAGGAACACGCCGCCGAGCAGTAGCGGCCAGGGGATGGAATCCTGTGTCTCGCGCCGGATTCGCCTCCGGACAGGCGCTTCAATTGTCACATTCTTCGCCGCGGCGACACGGGAGCCGATGGTCTGGGCGGCGGCCAGCAGAGCCTCGCCATAGCGATTTTGCCGGAGCGCCGGCCTCATTTCGCGCAGCACGGAGCCGGCGAAACCGTCGGGAATCCACTGTTCGACTCCGTAACCCACTTCGAGGCGAGTGCGCCGGTCTCCAGTCGAGAGCAGCAGCATGATCCCTTCATTCCTACCCTTGGCCCCAACGCCCCAGGCGCGGAAGATGGTGTTCGCGACATCCTCGGCCGGCTCGCCGTTGAGGCTTGGGATTGTCACGAGTGCGATTTGAACGCCGGCGCTTTTTTCCACAGCAGCGCAGTAGCGTTCGAGCTGGGCTTTGCTGCCGGCGTCCACGACGCCCGAGAAATCGCTGACGTACCCCTGAGGCTGGAGCGCCTTCCAGTCCACCGCGAACGCGGTTCCCAGACAGAGGGCGAGCCACCAGCAAGGGAACCTGCGAAGGAATGTCATGCCTCGCTCTTATCTTACTACGCGGGGCGGGGCGGACTTGCGGGCCTCATTGTGGCAGGTTGTCTCAAACAGTCAGGCGGCCGCCTTCGAAGGTACGCCCGCCCGCCTCACTGTCCTTGACTTGGGTGTTTCTCGGTACTTTCCGCGCGCCGTGCAACTCCCCGGGGGTGGTGATGATCCCGATGACCGCCAACCTTGGGTTCGTGGCAAAGCCCGCTGTGATACGCTGATTCTTAACCGTCGTAGCCGCCCCGTCAGCGAAAATTATCCCCTGGAGAGCGTTTTCCTTCTCATGCAGCCCCTAGCTCTGCTACTCGCGTCAGACGCTGCAAAAATCCCGCTCTCCATGCTAGTCGTGTTTGTATCCGCCAAACTCATGGCGGAAGCCTGCGAGCGTATCGGACAGCCTGGACTGGTCGGAGAAATTCTCGCCGGAGTCGTAATCGGTCCCAGCGTGTTGGGGTGGATGGCCCCGGGAGACTTCCTCTCCGCGCTTTCCGAACTGGGAGCCATGTTTCTTCTGTTCCGGGTCGGCCTTGAGGTGAAATCGTCGGAGTTGTTGAAACTGGGCGGCACCGCAACCGTTGTAGCCTGTGGCGGTGTCGTGGCGCCGTTCATTATGGGATGGGGGATCCTCACGCTGTGGGGTGCCCCACAGCTAGCCGCCGTTTTCGTGGGGGCGGCGATGGTTGCCACGAGCGTCGGCATTACAGCTCAGGTTCTCTCGACGAAGAAGCTGCTTCATCTGGTTTCGACAAAGATCATCCTCGCTGCGGCTGTGATCGACGACGTGCTCGGCCTGCTCGTTCTCGCCGTCGTGAGCAGCTTCGCCAAGGGCAAGGTCGACCTGATCGGGCTCGCGGTGACGGGCATCCTGGCGGTGGGCTTTACCATCGTCGTGGCCAAGTGGGGGACGCGCACCATGGACAAGATCGTTCCGCAGGGAGAAAAGCTGCACGTCGGCGAAGCGCAGTTCGCCATTGCAATCAGTTTCATGTTCGCGCTCGCTTTGCTGGCCGTTTATACGGGGGTTGCGGCCATCGTGGGGGCGTTCCTCGCAGGTATGGCTCTCGCCGAAAGCACCGGTCCCCGCGTGCGCGATCTCTCGCATGGCGTTACGGAGCTCCTGGTTCCGTTCTTCCTGGTTGGCATCGGCCTGAACGTGGATTTGAGGGCTCTTTCAGACCCCGGTACCGTCATGCTCGCTGCCTTGATTCTGGGAGCCGCGGTCGTTTCGAAGTTTATCGGCTGCGGCTTGGGCGCATGGCCGATGGGAAAGACGGACGCCTTCCGGGTTGGCGTCGGCATGATCCCGCGCGGAGAAGTGGGAATGGTCGTGGCGCAGATGGGTCTTGCGATGGGTGTCATCCAGCAGAATATCTACATCGTCGTGGTTTTCATGTCTGTCGCCACCACTATCATCGCGCCACCATTGCTGAAGATCGCTTTCAAGGATGCGATCATGCCCGGACAGTCCGAAGTGGAAGAGTTCAGATTGGGGTAGAATCAACTCCCGAAGGCCGTTCGCGGTATCGCATGCGGTTCGGCCTGTTCGCCCAAGCCAACGGCCCCGTCATTTTGGGAGGGAGGCTCTTTGATCCCGTCTAACAGCAAGCCCGGCCTCGTTTTGGCGAGGCGCCGGAAAAGCCCTGGTAGCGCGGACCAACCGCGACTGAGGCGAAAGGCTGATTGTACGTCGCCCCCGCCCGGCACTCGCGCGCAAGTGACCGTGGGAAATCGAAGTAGCCGCAGCGGAGATACGCGCGCTGCGGGACGCCGATTGGCCGGCGCAGGACGTCATCCCCGCGTTTGCTGATGATGTTATCCGGTTTGCAACGCACGGCTCTGAATCACACCCAAAGTTCCATCACTGGCCGCCCGTTCCCGGCAGGAACGCCGCGATTTTCTCCAATAGCCGGATCAACTCGAAAGGTTTCGTGTCGTAGTCGTCACTGCCGGCCTCGATGGCCTTTTCGCGATCGCCGGACATGGCGTGCGCGGTAAGCGCAATGACGGGAATTCCTTTTGTTGCTTCGTTCGCTTTTGTCCGGCGCGTGGCTTCCCAACCGTCGAGGACGGGGAGGCTCATGTCCATCAGAATGAGGTCCGGCTTGCCGGACTGCGCTTTCTCGACGCCTTTGCCGCCATCGACCGCGATCTCCACCTCAAATCCGCGGCGGATCAATCGGCGGGAGAGCATGTCCCGATTCATTTCGTTATCTTCCACCAGGAGTATCTTGGCCATCGATCCGTTCCCAGCGTTCCCGATGGTCGCCGCTTCGGAGTTTCGACGAAGGAGTTCGCGGCCTTGCCCGGTCCCTCCGCGTTCGGTACACGGATCCTGCCATCACAAACGAAACTGGTTCATCTAGTCCATAATGCAGGAATGCCCAACGATCTGACGCGCCGCGATTGCCTCTTTCTAGCAACCGCATCCGGCGCGCAAGCCGCGCCAGCTCCCGAGATATGTTTTCTCACCGCTACCGAACTCGCAAGCCGCATTCGGCGCAAGGATCTCTCCGCGCGTGAGGTCCTCGAAGCCCACCTGAAGCAGATTGAGCGCGTGAATCCCAAGGTCAACGCGATTGTTACGCTTGTTGCCGATCAGGCGCGCGCGGCCGCGCTCAAGGCCGACGAGGCGCAGGCTCACGGCAAACCCCTTGGCGCACTGCACGGCCTTCCCGTGGCCCACAAGGATCTTGCCGAAACCAAAGGAATCCGCACCACCTTCGGCTCGCCGCTGATGAAGGATAATGTCCCCACGCGCGATGCCCTTATCGTCGAGCGTATCCGCCGGGCCGGCGCCGTGACGCTCGGCAAGACGAACACGCCGGAATTCGGAGCGGGATCGCAGACATTCAACCCTGTATTCGGCGCGACGCTCAATCCGTACGACGTTACAAAGACCTGCGGCGGCAGCAGCGGAGGCGCTGCGGTCGCGCTCGCCTGCGGCATGGTTCCGATCGCGGATGGCAGCGACATGGGCGGTTCCCTTCGGAATCCGGCCAGCTTCTGCAACGTAGTCGGCATCCGTCCCGCTCCCGGCCGCGTGCCGATCGGTCCGGGAGGTCTTTCCTGGTTCACCCTCGGTGTCCACGGACCGATGGCGCGCACCGTCGCCGATACCGCGCTTTTTTTAAGCGCCAGTGCCGGACCTGAGCCACGCTCGCCCAGTTCGATCACCGAACCTGGAAGCCTTTTCGCGCGGCCGCTCGAACGCAATTTCAAGGGCGCGCGCGTAGCCTGGTTCAAGGATCTGAACGGCCAGCCTTTCGATCCCCGGGTGACCAGAGTGATCGACGATCAGCGCAAGGTGTTCCAGTCGCTCGGTTGTATCGTGGATCAGGCCGAGCCGGATTTCAGCGGCGCGGACGAGGTCTTTAAGACGTTGCGCGCCTGGTCGTTTGAGCTCGCGCAGGCCGAACGCGTATCTCAACATCGCGATCTCGTTAAGGACACGATTCAGTGGGAAGTGGATCGTGGCGCGAAGCTCACGGGCAGGCAGATTAGCCGCGCGGAAGCCAAACGCGGCGAGATTTATGAACGCGTGCGTCAATTTTTCGAGAAATTCGAGTACTTCATCCTGCCCGTGACTCAGGTGCCGGCGTTTGACGTGAAGCAACCCTATATCACCTCGATAAACGGCAAGAAGATGGAGAGCTATATCGACTGGATGCGGTCGTGCTATTTCATCTCCACGGTAGGCAACCCGGCAATCTCCGTTCCAGCGGGCTTCACGCCAGAAGGCCTGCCAGTGGGAATTCAGATTGTGGGCCGTCACCAGGCGGAATGGAGCATCCTCCAATTGGGCGCTGCTTTCGAGAAAGCGACCGGCGCAGGCCGCCGGCGTCCGCCCATCGCCGGGTGAGCAGGACGCGCCTCATCCACCACGCCGCCGGTCTCGCAGCGGCGCCGCACTGCCGTCGCGAAGGTAGGCAGGAGGCGGTTGCGGTCTGACTGCCGGCGCCCAGGCCCCCGGCGCCTACCACATTCCAGTCTGCAAGCGGCCGAGACCTACCAGGTAGCCGCTCACCACCTTCCTATACACTGAGGTCTTTTCGTTGCTCCATGTATAGCCGGTAATCTGATAGGCGCTGTCCACGTAGATCCGAAAGATGCCGTTACTCCCGATCCCGCCGGGCTTTGAATAGCGAGTATCGCTCTTGCCGTGATAGGAGGCGCTCGAGTCTATTACCGTGATGTCGAAGTACCCGGCGACCAACGGCTCGCCGTTGTTTGCCAGGAAGGATTGATTCGAGAGAATCCTGGATTGGAACGTGGAAACGGCATTCACCAGCATTATGTGGCCGCTCGACTGCTGGCCGGTGGGATATTTGATCGCGATAAGGTCGCCCTGAGCGAGTTGGTCGATCCCCAGTAGACGCGTGAAGCCGCTAGATGCGGTGATGGCATCGTAGTACCTGGCCGCGTTCGGGCTGGAACTGCCGGTCTTCGCGCTGTACTGGGCGCTGGTAAAGCCGTACGCGTGTTTCATCAGCATGGTAACGAAGGTTCCGCAAACCGAGATTGCGGTCCGGGGGCTGCCGGTCCAGTCGATGCGGTCGGTCAGAGTGCCGTCGCCGTCGTAGACATTGACGTTGGCGGAGTTGGAATTCAGGTCGGCCACGAGTTGGATTGCGTCCATGGTGTGCTGCGGCGTGGCTCCGAAGGAGATGGCCACCGAACATGCTGTGACGATCGACTTGCCAATCCAGTTTTTCATTGTGTATTTCATTTCTTTCCCTCAATAATGCATGCGAAAAAAGGGACGTAAACCTGTCATGGGAGGGCGCTATCTTTCGTCCGAGGGGACGGACCAAAGGTACCAGTATCTTTGCATGGGGTCTCGATACCGTGGATCTGCCGATCATCTCGATCCGCTTCAAGCCTGGCTGTTCCGGGCTATCTCCAGATTCGGGGCCCGTTCGGGGCTCCGGAGCTTCGTCTTTCCTGCAATTTGTCTGATAACACAACACTTAGCTGGCACGCGATTGACTTTATGGTGTACCCTGTTATTAGGACGCCGAGATCGCCCGCGGGGTGCCCAATCCAACTGTTTTTCCGCGAAAGAGAGACGAACGACGCTAAATTCCATGACCATCTCCCCCGCTCGCCTCCTTGCATTCGACTGCCTCGCGGAGGTGGAGCAGGGGGGCTACGCCTCCGACCTTCTCTATCACCGTTTCAACGCGCCCGATCCTCGCGACACGGGTCTCGCCTACGAAATCGTCTTCGGCGTGCTCCGTTTCCAGAAGCAGCTTGACTGGCTGATCGTTCACTACTCTGGGCGTCCAGACCCGCATCTGCATCCTCCCGTGCGCCGGGCGCTGCGCATGGGGATCTACCAGTTACGCTATATGGACCGAATTCCACCGCATGCGTCCGTGAACGAAAGCGTCGAACTGGTCAAACGGGCGGGGAAGCGCTCGGCGTCGGGTTTGGTGAACGCTGTGTTGAGGAAGGCGGGCCGGGGCGCGGTCGAGTGGCCAAGCCGCTCGGAAACGTTGTCGCATCCGGAGTGGATGCTCGAACGGTGGGAGAAGCAGTTCGGTATCCAGCGCATGGAGGCGCTCGCGGCCGCGAACCTGCGGCAACCGGCGACGTACGTCCGCGTTGGCCCAAACGAACCGCCCGTACCCGATTCCGAACCTACGGATATCCCCGGGTGCTTCCGTCTGCTTTCGGGACCGCGGGAAGGGCTGCGGATCCAGGACATCGGGTCGCAGTCGATCGTTCCACTGCTCCAGTTGGAGCGAGGACATCGATTTCTCGACGTCTGCGCCGCGCCCGGCAACAAGACCGCGCAGGCTCTGGAAGTAGGGATTCGCGCGGTGGCGTGTGACGTCTATTTTCCCCGCCTGACTGCGATGCGGCGGTTTCCCGTGGCATTGGTGCGGCTTGACGCCACGCGTCCGCTGCCGTTTGGGAGGGTGTTTGACCGTATCTTAGTGGATGTCCCATGTTCCGGAACCGGTACGCTAGCGAGAAATCCTGAAATCAAATGGCGGCTCGAGGCGTCTGACATCAGTGACCTGGTGGAGAAGCAGAAGATGATCCTGAGCCAAGCCCTCGCCGCGCTCGCTCCAGGAGGCCTGCTTGTGTACTCGACCTGCTCTCTGGAGCGGGAGGAAAACGAGGGAGTAGTGGAAAGTGTTGCAGGCGCTAAGGTTATGGAAACAGTGTGTCGGCTGCCCGGGCGCGAGGAGGGGGACGGTTTTTTCGCCGCTGTGATAACATTGAAATAGTCCTCAAAGTCCGTTTATGGTCCTGAATCCGCTACACGTTCAAATTCTGCCCTCCATCCTGGCGGCGGATTTTGCGCGTCTGGGTGACGAGATCGCCGCCGTTGAAGAAGCCGGCGCTGACGCGCCCGTTGTAGTTCGTCGTATCGACGACGAGCGTCTCGCCTTCCCAGCGGGCGACCGCATCGCCGTAGTACGAGCGAAGCGTCGGTGCGATGTGCGGCCGCGCGGCGCCCCGGCCTTCGATCGGGATGATTCGCGTCTCGTG
>SYKU01000335.1 GCA_005808865.1 Acidobacteriota bacterium | reverse complement strand
GGAAACGGTAGGCTATGTGAATCGGGCGCGCGCATTTATGCCGCCCGGGGCTGTGCCGCCGTTCATTACCAGGTTCGACGCCGGGAGCGTCGCCGTAGCCCAGCTGGTGCTCTCGAGCGACATTCGCACGCCGGCCGAAATGCAGGATTTCGCCATCAATCGCGTGCGGCCTCTGTTCGCGACACAACCCGGCGTGTCCGCTCCGCCGCCGTTCGGCGGCAACCAGCGCTCGATCGTCGTGCGCCTCAATCCCGACCGCTTGCGCGAGTACCGCCTCTCTCCGGAGGACGCCATTTCAGCGGTAAGCCGTGCATCGGCGGTCTACCCGTCGGGCGTCGTGCGTATCGGAGATTTAGCCCGTATCGCCAGCACGAATGCCGTCATTGGCGGCAATTTGCAGGAGTTGATGGACGCGCCGGTTCGCACCGGCAGCGGCCCCACCGTCTATATCCGCGACATTGGCGTGGTCGAGAACGGCACCGACATCATCACGGCCTACGCCCACGTGAATGGAAAGCGCACCGTCTACATTCCGGTTACGAAACGCGCCGACGCTTCGACGCTCGACGTGATGCGGAGCGTCCGCGCGGCGATGCCCGCCATGCGTAACGTGCTCCCGGAGGACGTGAATCTGAGCATCGAGTTCGACCAGACCGGGTTCGTGGAACGCTCATTGCGGGCGCTGGTGAGAGAGGGGCTGCTGGGCGCGCTGCTGACGGGGCTGATGGTGCTGGTCTTCCTGCGTGATTGGCGCGGCGCCTTCATCGTGGTGACGACGATCCCGTTCGCGTTGCTGGGCGCGACCGTGGGGCTCTGGATCTCCGGCCAGACCATCAACATCATGACCCTTTCGGGACTCGCGCTCGCAGTGGGCGTGCTGGTGGATGAGGCTACCGTTGAGATCGAGAACATTCACTCTCAGATGGGCGGTGGTTCCTCCAGGTCCCGCTGCGTGATCGACGCCTGCCGTCGAACGGCAACGCCGCGTTTCCTGGCGATGATGTCGATGATTGCGGTGTTCGTGCCCGCCTACTTCATGACGGGCGTGGCGCGCCAGTTGTTTGTGCCGTTGTCGCTTGCCGTCGGACTCGCCATGATCTCCTCGTACATTCTGTCGAGCACTCTTGTGCCGGTGCTCGCGGTGTGGGTCATGCGCGGCGGGCATGCGGCACGCGAAGGCGGTTGGCTGCAAGCGTTCTATCGCCGTATGGTCGAGCGTATCGTTCGATTCCGCTGGGCCGTCATTCCCGTTTATGCATTGGGAGCGGGCGCGATCCTGTGGTTGCTCGCGCCTCGCATCGGCACGGAACTTCTTCCGAGTGTCGACTCCGGACAGTTTCAACTGCGCATGCGCGCGCCGGTTGGCACGCGTGTGGAGCGGACGGAGCTTGAAGCGCTTCGAATGCTCGACGTGGTGAAGCGTGTCGCGGGAGCGGGAAACGTGGCCGTCAGCACGGCGTTCATCGGCGTTCAGCCCGCGAGCTACCCGATCAACCTGATTCATCTATGGACCAGCGGACCGCACGAGGCCGTCATGAAGGTCGCCTTAAAACCGGGGGCGCCGGTTCGCGGGGAGACGCTCCTCGAACTGCTTAGAGTAGAGCTGCCTAAGGCGCTGCCCGCATCCCAGTTCACTTTCGAGGCCGGAGACATCGTAAGCCAGGTCATGAGTTTCGGGTCCCCCACGCCGATCGAGGTCGCGGTCCAGGGCCCCAACCTCGCGGCCAATCGCGTGTACGCCGAAAAGATCCGCGGGGAACTCGTGAAGATACCCGAATTGCGCGACGTGCAGCTTGCACAGCCGCTCGACTACCCGACGCTCGATATTGCGATCGATCGCGACCGCGCAGGGCAATACGGTCTTACCGCGGCGGGTGTGGCGCGCTCCATGGTGGCTGCCACATCGTCCAGCCGCTTCTCGGAACCGAACTACTGGCGCGATCCGGTGAGCGGAAACGGATTTCAGATCCAGGTGGAGATTCCGCAGGACCGCATCCAGTCCGCCGAAGATGTTCGCGCCATTCCGGTAATGAAAGACGGGCGGAGCCGGCCGCTGCTCGGCGATGTCGCCAGCGTGACGAACGGAACAGCCCCCGGAATGGTGGAGCGGTACAACATGCAGCGCGTCGTGAGCTACACCGCTAACGTTCATGAAAAGCCTCTCGGTCAACTCGCGGAGAAGGTGCGGGAAGCAATGAAGCACGCCGGCGAGGTACCGCGAGGGATGACGGTAGGGCTGCGGGGCCAGATCCCGGTCGTCGAAGAGACGTTCCTGGGGCTGCGAACCGGGTTGCTGCTTTCCATGGTGGCGATATTTCTGCTTCTGGCGGCGAACTTCCAGTCCTTCCGGCTATCGGCGTCGATTCTCGCGACCATGCCCGCAGTCTTGTCGGGGGTCGCACTGGCGCTCTGGCTGACGGGCAGGACGCTCAATATTCAGTCGTTCATCGGCGCGATCATGGCGATTGGGATTTCGGTCGCGAATTCGATTTTATTGGTTACTTTCGCTGAACGGGCGCGCGAAGAAGGCAATCCGCTCGCGGCCGCCGCGGCCTTGGGCGCAAGCGCAAGGTTGCGCGCGGTGCTCATGACAGCGATGGCGATGGTGGCTGGAATGATCCCGCTGGCTCTGGGAAGGGGTGAAGGCGGCGATCAAACCGCGCCGCTGGGAATCGCCGTGATTGGAGGGCTGTTGGTGGCCACCGTTTCGACGCTGACGGTGCTGCCGGCGCTCTACGCAGTGGTGCAGCGGGAAACGGGGGCGCGATCCCCTTCGCTCGATCCGGACGACCCTGGGAGTTCCCATTATGAAGGTACGCGAGCATGAGAATGATATCTGATCGGGTGTGGGAGAGGCCTCCCGGCCTGTCGTCGGCGGGCGGCAAGACTGCCGTGGCTTCTGACAAGGCCGTTGCCCGGCCAGGGGATCTGTCGCACATATCTCTGGCGCTATTGCCGTTCCTGCTGGCTGCGATTTCGCTACCCGCGCAAACTGTCGAGACCGCCGCAGTCGTGCGGAAATCCGTGGAAGGAACGCGTCGGCTCCCCGGCGAACTGCTTCCCTTCTTAAAGGTGACGCTCGAAGCACGCGTGAGCGGCTTCGTCGAAACCGTGAACGTCGATCGCGGCAGCGCCGTGACGGCGGGCCAAACGCTGGTGCGCCTCTCCGCCCCGGAACTCGCCGCGAGAGTCGGCGAGGCTGAAGCGAAGGTGGTCGATGCCGCTTCGCGGAAAGCCGAGGCGGAAGCAAAACTGGCGGGCGCGCGGAGCACGCATGCCAGACTCGAGGAAGCTTCGCGGACGCCAGGAGCGATCGCGGCGAACGAACTGGTTCTGGCCGCACAGCAACTGCAGGCTGCCGAAGCGGTCGTGAAATCGATCGAAAGCGCTTCCCTGGCGGCCGCCGCGGCGGTGCGCCCTCTCCGCGACCTCGAAAGTTACCTTGACGTGCAAGCTCCATTTGACGGTTTGGTCACGGAGCGTCTGGTGCATCGGGGTGCGCTCGTCGGCCCGGGATCGGCTCAGTCTGGGCTACTGCGGATCGAGCAGGTTACGCGCCTGCGATTGGTCGTATCCGTACCCGAGACCGAGGCCGCCAGCCTCGCAATAGGCGGCCGTTTGACCTTCCGCGTCCCCGCGCATCCGGCCCGCGAGTTCAAGGCCGTAATCGCCCGCATTCCGCGTTCACTCGACGCGGCGACGCGCAGCATGCCGGTCGAAGCGGACTTCGACAACAGCCGTGGGGATCTCGCCCCTGGGATGTATGCCGAGGTTGACTGGCCTCTGCGTCGCGCCGCGAAGTCGTTGCTGGTCCCGCCGGCGGCGGTCGTCGCAACTACGGAACGCACATTCGTCATTCGTGTCTCAGGCGGCAGAGCCGAATGGGTGAATGTAAAGAAGGGCGCGGTCTCGGGCGACTTTGTGGAGGTTGTGGGAGCACTCGCCGCTGGAGACAGGATCGTCAGGCGGGCCACCGACGAGATTCGCAACGGCAGCCCGCTTGTCGTTTCCGAAAATAGCAAGTAGCATCGAGTTGTAGTCTACGGAGGCAATCTCATCGTAAAAATCTGCGTGCTCGCAAGCGGAAGCACCGGCAATTCGTCTTTGGTGGCCACCGGCGAGACGCGCCTTCTGGTCGATGCCGGCCTCAGCTTCAAGGAGACCGCGCGCCGCCTCGAGTGCGCCGGTGAAAGCGCCGAGCGCCTGGACGCGATCCTCATCACACACGAACACTCCGACCACATCGCGGGCCTCGCGCGCATCGCAAAGAGGCTGAAGATTCCCGTGTATCTCACGCCGCTCACCGCGCCGTCGATCGACTGGAACGGCTACTCGCCCACGCTCGAACTCTTCCAGGCGGGCACGTCGTTCCGTATCGGCGACATTGAAGTGGACAGCTTCACGATTCCGCACGATGCGAAGGACCCCGTGGGATTCTGCTTCCGCTCGCACGGAGTGAAGCTCGCCATCGTTACCGATCTTGGCTACGTGACAGATTCCGTCCGCGTGCATCTCAGGGGGACGAACCTGTTGGTCCTCGAATCGAATCACGACCTGGATATGCTGAAAGTCGGTCCGTATCCGTGGGCTGTAAAGCAACGGGTGATGAGCCGCGTCGGCCACCTTTCAAACGCGGTGGTATCGGATTTCATTCTTGAGGATCTCGATCCGGAGGTCACGACTCTGGTTCTTGGCCATCTGAGCGAGCACAACAACCACCCGGCGATCGCGCGAATGGTTGCGCAGCAATCGCTCGAACGCCGCGGTTTGCGGACCCAACTCGTTGTCGCTTCGCAGAAGAATGCAACCGAAGTTTTCGAGTTTGCTAAGGCGCGAGCCGGAAGTTCACGGTTATTGTGGTGATCACCTCGACGGGTACGCCATTGAGCAGCGTCGGCTGGTAGCGCCACTGCTTCACCGCGTCGAGCGCGGCCGCGGCCAGATCGGGATTTGCGACGGCGTTCGCGGTTCGCACGCCGCCGAGGGTGCCGTCCACCAGGATCACGGCGTCGATGAGAACCACTCCTTGCACGCCTTCTCTCTGCGCTCTTTCGGGGTAGACGGGATTCGTGCGTGCGAGGAGTTTCGTTGCCTGAACGTCGCCGCCGACGCGAATGCGCCTGGGACCGGCTGGGGCAACGGGCGCTCCGGCAGGAGCTTTTCCGACGACTTCCAGCGTTTCGCTGACGCGCCCGAGACTCAAGGTGACGTCCATACGCTCGACGGAGTTCGCGCGAATCCCGACGGGCTTCCCCTCATAGAGGGCGAAGCCGGGCTTCGCAACGGTAAGCGAGTAATTCCCTTCAGGCAGATTCGGAAATAGAAATTCGCCCGTGTCGTTGGTCCACGCCATTTCCTTGCCCGCTCCCGAGCGTACTGTCACGGCAGCCTTTGGGACGGCGCCGCCGCTTTCGTCGCGAACCATGCCAACGATGCCGCCAGTGGCGGACTGCGCGCCCGCGTGAACCCCCGCAAGCGCCAATACGAGCGCGATCGCCGCAAAGCCAGCCATACCCGCGGCTCGCCACGACAATCCACGCCGGTTTGCTTGTTTGTTAAGAATATTCATGACACGGTCCTCCAGATTTGAGATTTGCGCCATAGCTACGGCAGCTGGTTCCGCGGAAAGCCGCAGCGATTTCGCGACGTCGACAAGAAGTTGCGCGTAGCCGGGTCCTTCCTCGCCGTGGCAAAGGACGCCGTCATCGCAGGCCCGTTCGCGCTCCACCCGGAGTTGACGGGCGGCGAACCACGCGAGCGGGTGAAACCAGTAGCAGGCGCAGGCAAGCCGCGCAAGCCACTGCGTGAGAAAGTCGCCCCGCTTCACATGAATCAACTCCTGGAGCAGGACGACACGCAACCGCGCCTCCGGCCACGACAGGGCGGCCGCCGGCAAGACAATTTCGGGGAAGACCGCACCCCACGTCATGGGCATGATTTCGGCGCAGGCAACCCGGAGCGCGACTGGCCGGCGCAGGCCGATTGCGCGTGAAAGGTCCGCGGCGATGGCCTCCCAGCGTCCGGGGCAGGTCGCTTCGCCGGAGTCCCGCGAGACCTTCCATACGCGCGCGAGACTTGCCGTGGCTCGAAGCAACAGTGCGATCGCGCCCGCTGCCCAAACGAAAACTTCCCACGGAACGCGAGGCCGAACGGGCGCGCCGCCGTACTGCGCGGCGGATGGCGCGGGAGCTTCGAAAACCGGCGCGGAATGGCCCGGAATCGGAACTTGAACGAAGCGTGGGGCCCACACGCTCGCGAGAGGCAAGGCAAGCAGCGCTGCCAGGGCCGAAGCCCACACGAAGTGCCGCGCCGCGGCGGGCGCGCGCCTGAGAGACAGTGAAGCGAGCGACGCAAGGGACAACACGGCCGTACTCTTGATGGCTATTTCCGCAGTCCAGTCCATTTTGGAGTACCCTCCTTTCGCGCTCTTTCGATCCGTTGGGCAATGCGGTCCAGGTCCTCGCTTGAGAGCGCACCTGCCTCAGCGTCGAGCAAGGCTGCGACGGCCTCCCCGGCCGAGCCGTCGAAGAAGGTCGCAAGCAAATGTCGCAGGGCGGAGACCTTTGCTCTTTCCCTGCCGACGGTGGGTGTATATACGTAACGCAACTCGCTCGCCTGATGTCTTACATGACCCTTCTCCTCGAGAACCCGGAGCATGGCCCGGACGGCGGAATAGCCAGGCGGCGAAGGAAGGTCCCGCTGGATCTCTCCGACTGCGGCCTGCCCGCGTTTGTAGAGGATATCCATGATTTGGCGCTCGCGAGCGCTCAGGTGGATGTGCGGTTTCATCATGGGTCGCACCGTGTGCTATTTATCTAGCGTAGTGCTGTAAATATAGCATTGTCTCGGGCGCGCGTCAAGCTTAATCTTGTCCGGACCGCCACCGTGCCGCTCCGGTCCAGGCGTAATGGAGACCACTCCAGAGGGTTGCGGCCCCGGAGAGCCATATCGAGGGTAGCGCGGCGCGTCCCGCGATTCCGGGCGCGGCGTTCGCCGCCAATACGGTGACAACGCAAGCAATCTGGAGGAAAGTGCTTAACTTTCCCCATGGGCTCGGTGGGAACTTCCTAAGCTTGGAAAACCGAAGTGCGGCTCCTGTCGCCGCGAGAATCAGAAGGTCTCGGCCGAAAACGATTCCAGCAAACCAGTAAGGGATGCTGTCCGCCGCGGCCAGAGTGAGGATGACAACCCCCAGGAAAAGTTTGTCCGCGATCGGGTCGAAATAGGCGCCGGAAGGGGTAGTTCCGCCGAAGCGGCGTGCGAGAAAGCCATCGAGCGAATCCGTGACTGCCGCGCCGGCGAAAATCGCGGCTGCCAGCCCATGCTCGCCCCGGAGAATGGCCCGGGATATAAACGGCGCTGCAATGACCCGGATCATCGTAACGGTGTTCGGAAGGTTTAGCCAGTCCCGCATGCGTCCCTCGATTCTACCCGGTCGGATGCATTCAATTGGCAGTGTGGGGCTGGTTGTTTGACGCATGACCTTCGCGCCGCATCCATGTGGCCATTTCCACGAGTTGGTTCGACACGAGCCGGTTCACGGCGCCGGCCCCTTAGCTTTCGGCGCCTCCAGGCGGAGCTATTCAGGGCTCCGGACCGGCGCAGCGAGCCAAATGGCCGGGCCTTGCTCCACCGGACACCTCACAACACCGCAACCGGTTCGGCGTCGTGAGCGCGATGTTGAATCAGCCGCGGGTGGTGCGTTTTGAGTGGGAGATCCCGAAAGGTCGAGGGCCATCTCCGTCCTGCCTGTCAGCATTACGTCGACTGACCAACTATTTCGTCGGTGGCCCTACCTACGGGCGCTGCGCGCGAGCAGCAAGTGCATTTCGTGATCGACTGCCCTTCCGGACGAGCGGAGCGCGATTCCCAGCGATTCGCCAGTCCGAACAGGAGCCAACGTGTGAACCGGACCGGACAACCACCATGTCGCGGGGTTCGGCGCCTCCCGCAAGTATGGCAACAAGGTGCGCGCGACTCGGATATCACGCAGGTAGCAGCGTTGTGGGATTACCGGTCCACGCCATGGGGAGGTCCCAAATCCGAAATGGGACTCCCGCATCCGCGGCAAGAAAAAATCGAACCCTCGCAGATCCCCGCCCTGCCCGGAAATCCCCAAACTCCCCAGCCTCTCCAAAATCCCTAAGTCGGCGAAGCCGGAACCAAACAAACCCAAAGGCCGAAAGTTGGAGCCTCCCCGAAGGCACACCAAAGGCCTATTAACATTGGATCCGGCGGCAATACCGCGGAAGATTTCCTGCCGGAAACGGGCAGAATCCAAATGTTGAGGTACTAAAACCCCAAAAATCCCGTACCCCCGTACTCCCCAAACTCTGTCGGGTTGCACTTTGACGCGCCGATAAGTTATAAGGGACATGGTACGCGGATTGCATTGTCCTGATATGACGATGTCTCGCAACGCTGGATCTTCGATCGCACGGGCAGGGTTGGCAGTGGGGCTTCTCTGGTGCGGCGGTATGAACGCGCAGTCGCTGATGCGGGGCTCGGGCCCCACAGGCACGGTCCGCATCTTCAACACTGATTCGGCCGTCCTCGAAGCGGGGGATGAGCGCAAGGATCTCCCATGCGCCGTCGTCCCGGTCAAGGCTCGCCTCGGTTTTGACCTCCGGTTTCACGCGGGCTACGAAGTCAGCGTCCCCTTGCGCGAACTCGCCGGCAACGAAGACATGTTGACGATGGTCTTCAGGGTAAGGCGTGAAGGGGGAAACGAGCCCCCGGTCTATTTCTCCCAGAAGATCAGCGTTCCCGCGATCGAAGATGACGCCAAAGGGGAAGCCTACTTGCGCGGAGGTTTCGACCTCGGCGAGGGAAATTATCACGTCGATTGGCTCATGCGGGACCGCACGGAACGCGTCTGCTCTTCGTTTTGGGAAGTGGAGGCGATGCTGCCGCCCAAGGACAAGGACTTGGCGATGGTGATTCCGGCGGGCGGAATCCGGGCGGTCGAGCAACAGCCTTTCAAGGAGGAACCGCCCGTCACGCGCGATCCCGAAGGAACGCTGAACGTCAAGGTGCTGGTGAATTTTGCCCCACAGAACGCCCGTGCGGCCGCGCTCAAACCCTTTGACACTGCGGCGCTGATTTCGATCTTACGGTCCGTCGCTCGCGAGCCTCGCATCACGAAGGTCTCGGTAGTCGCGTTCAACATGCAGGAGCAGCGCGTGATTTACCGTCAGGACAATACGGAGCAGATCGATTTTCCGGCACTCGGTGACGCGCTGGATTCCTTAAAGCTCGGCACCGTGGACTTGAACCGTCTCGGCAACAAGCACGGCGACGTCAGGTTTCTTACCAAACTGATCGCCGATGAATGCAGTTCCCCGCAGCAGCCGGACGCTCTGATTTTCGCCGGTCCGAAGGTGATGCTTGAGGAAGGAGTCCCCACCGAAGCGCTAAAGCAGGTTGGCGATCTGACGTACCCCGTCTTCTACATGAATTACAACGCATTTCCTCAGCAGGTGCCCTGGCGCGACGCGATCGGAACAGCGGTCAAGCACCTCAAGGGTTACGAATACACAATTAGCCGCCCCAGGGATCTATGGTTTGCCTGGACCGAGATCATGTCCCGTATTGTAAAATTGAGATATGGACGGGCGCCTTCGGCGGCATCCACCCAGTAAAGTATGCTTCGTTATTCCGTTTTCGGACTGATCGCGGGCGCTTTGACATGCACCGCCCAGCCGGCGGAGAGCAGGGACAGTCTCGCCCCTTATATTCCCAGCCCTCAAATTCTGGTCGACAGAATGCTGGAAGCGGCACGCCTCCTCCCGGGAGAACTTGTTTACGACCTTGGTTCGGGCGACGGCCGCATTGTTATCACGGCGGCTCAGAAATACAAAGCGCGGGGAGTCGGCGTGGAACTCTCCCACAAGCTATTCAAGGCTGCTTCGGACCGCGTGAGAGACCTTGGCTTGGACAACGACGTGCGTTTTCTACACGGCAATCTCCTCAAGGTAGACTTTAGCCCTGCCGATGTTGTGACCATTTTCCTGCTCACGACGTCGAACGCACTGCTGCGTCCGAATCTCGAAAAGTACCTAAGGCCGGGGGCGCGTGTCGTATCGCTTGATTTCGAAATTCGCGGCTGGACTCCAGTCCGCATCGAGAAGGTAGAAACCGATCGGCGCATTCACAACATATACCTCTACGAAGTGAAAAAAAAGTAACCTGTCTACCGGTTGCCGAGGCCGATACACACCGCTCCGCTCAGGATCAGCCCGAGACCCAATAGCTTCCCTCCGGTGAGTGGTTCTTTAAAGTAGATGCGCGACCACAGGACTGTCCAAAGGTTCGAAAGCGAGACCAGCGGGTAAAGGATGGTCAACTCTCCGTGGCGTATTCCCAGGACGAACGCGACCGAGGAAAGGACAAACAGCACGACGCCCGCGATGAGCGCCGGGTTCAAAAACAGATATCTTAGACCCCCCTTCAGCTTCGCCGCGCCGATCTTCAGAAAGACGGCTCCGAAAGACCCGATGAAGGAGGCCAGCAGTACAAGCAATATCGAAGTAATCGGAGTCCTCAACTCGCGGCACCGCTCCTTCCGAGAATCCCCACTCCCAGCATTACCAGAGCGACGCCAAGAATTTTGAACGGGTTCAGGAGCTCATCAAACAAGACCGGCGCGACGACCGTGACCCACACGTAGGTCAACGCGAGAATCGGGTAAAGGATGGAGAGGTCGCCGTCCCGCAACGTAAAGATAAGCATCACCGTGCTCAGCCCGTAGAGCGCATAGCCCGCCATCAAAGGAACGTTCAGAAGAAAACCCGCCACGCCAGGCTGAGTCATTGCCACAGCGCCTGCTTTCATGAGCAACTGAGCGGAAGCGCCGATAAGCGTACACAAGAACACGACGCCTATCGACTGCCTGGTCGAGAGAGGCCCTCTCAGGAAAACAAGCACTAGCGCTGCACCCGGCCGGAGCCGTCGCCCTTCAGCAGATTCTTGACTTCGTCAACCGTGAATCGATTGAAGTCGCCCGGAATCGAGTGCTTCAGGCAGGAAGCGGCCACGGCGAATTCGAGTGCGTCGGCGTGCGTGGGAAGGGTTGTCAGTCCATAAATCAGGCCGCCCGCGAAGCAGTCCCCGCCGCCGACGCGATCGACGATGTGCGTGATCTCGTAATGCCGGCTAACTATGAACTCTTTCCCGTCGTGGAGACACGCGGACCAGCCGTTGTGCGACGCGCTCTTCGATTCGCGCAAGGTAATCGCGATCGCCTTGAGATTCGGGAAAGCGCTCATGACGCGTTCGGTCAGGTTTTTGTATTGGCTTACATCCAGCTTCCCGGAATGAACATCCGCGCCGGACTGAATGCCGAGAGCCATCTGGCAGTCTTCCTCGTTCGCGATGACGAAATCGACATAACGGACAAGTTCGGTCATTACCTCGGCCGGGCCCTTACCGTACTTCCACAGATTCTTGCGGTAGTTCAGATCGCAGGATACGGTTAGGCCCTTTTCCCTGGCGATGCGCACGGATTCGATCGCGAGCCCGGCCGCGGATGCGCTGAGCGCGGGTGTGATCCCCGTGATGTGAAACCATGATGCTCCCTCGAAGGACTTATCCCAATCGATGTCACCGGGCTTTGCGAGCGCGATGGCTGCGTAGTCGCGATCGTACACGACTTTTGAAGGCCGTTGGTTAGCGCCGGGCTCGACAAAATAGATACCCATGCGGCCCTTGGCTCTCACGATGGCCGAAGCGTCCACGCCGAACCGGCGCATCTCGGCGACGACCCCGTCCGCTATGGGGTTGTTAGGCGGCAGCACGGTTACATAGCGCGCGGATTTCCCCCAGCCCGCGAGTGCCACTGCAACGTTGGCTTCACCCCCGCCGAATGTCGCCACGAACTGCGGCGTCTGAAGGAAGCGCTCGAAGCCCGGGGGCGCGAGGCGCAGCATGATCTCTCCGAAGGTAACAATTGTTTCGGGCATTAGGTTCATTTTTTCGGTATCGCGACGACATCCACGGCAAAGCCGGCGTCCATCGAGGGCAGGCCCTCGAACAGAAGCACCGTGCTTGCCGGCGGCCGCTTTCGGTCGTAGAACTCGAACCGGATCTTGCTCACCTGATCGCGGATGGAGGTGGAGAGCGGGTAAATACTCGACATCACGACGTCGCCGAAGGAGCTTCCGACCGCTTCAAGCGCCTTGCCAAGACGTTGAAAAGCGAGCCTTGCGTCTCCGTCCGCGAAGCCATATGCCGACTGCGTTCCGGTCAAGGCCACCTTCGGCGCGCTGACCGCGGCAACCTGAGAGTAATTTGGCGATGCCGTGAGTCCGCCCGGATTGCCCAACTCCACCCCGTCAACGGCCTTCGGCAACCGCACCACGGCTTCGCACTCGGAGATGCCTCGCATTGGAGCGCGCTGTGCCTGTACGACGTTTAGCGCCCCCGTTGGATAGTACGACCGGATTTTCGAGCGAACCTCAGCGATGTCCTGGAGGGAACTGACGAAACAGGTCACGCGCAACACGTCTTTCAGGGCGGCGCCGCTGCCGGCGATCGCGCGATTCAGGCTGTCGGCGGACAACTGCACCAAAGACGCGACGGGGCCAATCGGATTGTCGTTCAGCGAAGCCTGTCCTGAGACAAACAAGAGTCCATGCGGGTTCACTTCCTTCTTCGCGACGGCGATCGATTCAATCACAACTTGAGCGGCTTCGAAAGGCAGTCCGCCCACCTGGACAACGCTGAGCGCAGGTAAGGCCACTTTGCGCTCAGTGAAAGTCTCGCTGACAATCGCCTGAACGCGGCGGAGGTCACCGCTTCCAGCCACAAAAGCGCGCAGTTTTACGATTGACGCCCCGCCGTTGCTTTTCACCAGCGCCTTGAGCGCATCGCGGACCTGCTGGGAGAGCAGGCCCTTACCCGAAAGGGGTGAAACGTGAAACACCAGTCGGTTGGTTTCTGCCGTTACGGCGCTGGGCGGGTCCTTCGGAATCTCCAGTTTCTGCGTCAGCTCTTCTTCAGTCTTCTTTTTTTTGGCGAATGACGCTTCGGCGACGAAATAAAACAACGCGGCCAGCAGCGCAAGGCATCTCATACGGGTCGAATGAAAATTGTAGCACCTGGAGCAGGCACTTCAGCCAAGCCGGATTTGTCCAAGGCGTTGGTACTGCTCTGGCTCGTGCCAGCGGCCATGCATCCACATCCGCTCCCTCTCCTTGATACACCGTGTCTGGACGCGGATGCCCCGGCTTATCCTGATCAAAGAAAACCGAGCCGTGCCAGCGTGTTTCTCGATCCGTGCAGGTTTGTTCCCAAGCCAAAAGCCGTTTCGTGCGCTGAACCCAGCCCCACGAGTTTGTCTTGAATCCCCGGTGCCCCCCGGAGCAGGGTCATGACTGCGTCAGACGGGCCGCGGTCTCGTACCAACCGCGAGAGATCGGCGGCGGCTTCGCCGCGAGGCACCATGGCCGGAAGTCTCGTTTGCGCGAGGCGCCAGTTCGCGCTTGGGACGCGCGGGCCCGTCAACCTTCACCTGCCCGGCCGGATGCTTCGCGTCCCGCGGTCACAGCCGCCGGCTAAGCCCCAGCGCCCGAATCCGCTTGTGGAGGTTCGTCCGTTCCATGTTCAGGGCCCGCGCGGCTCCTGAGACATTCCAGTTCGCCTCCTCGAGCGCCCTCAGGATGTGCTCGCGCTCCGCCGATTCCCGCGCGTCCTGCACGCTTGACCGCGGCTGCGAATCCCGCGCCGTCCGAATCTCCGCCGGAATCGATTCCACGGTAAGCAACTCGCCGGGCGTGAGTATCGCCATCCGCTCGATCGAGTTGCGCAACTCGCGCGCGTTGCCCGGCCAGGAGTAGCCTTCAAAGACGGGAAACACTTCGTCCGCGAGCGTCTTCCTCTTGAAGTTGTTGCGCGAACAGAACTCTTCGAGGAAATATTCGCTGAGCGGCCGAAGGTCCGGCGGGCGCTCGCGAAGCGCGGGCACGCGAATCGGAACTACGCTCAGGCGGTAGTATAAGTCTTCGCGGAACTTGTCCTGCGAAACGAGCGACTGAAGGTCGCGGTTGGTGGCCGATACCACGCGCACCGATACCCGCACCGTCTGCTCGCCTCCCACGCGGTGAAACTCGCCTTCCTGCAACACGCGCAGCAGCTTGGCCTGGGACGCCGCGTGAAGATCGCCTACTTCGTCGAGAAAAAGAGTGCCGCCGTCGGCAAGTTCAAACTTGCCCCGGCGGGCGGACGTCGCGCCCGTGAACGCGCCTTTTTCGTGTCCGAAGAGTTCGCTCTCCAGCAACTCCGTCGGAATCGCCGCGCAGTTTACCTTCACGAACGGCCCTGAGGCGAACGGACTCGATTGGTGAATGTGCGCGGCGAGCAACTCCTTGCCCGTTCCGGATTCGCCGATGAGCAGCACCCGGGCGTCCGAGCGAGCCGCCATCGAGGACTGCTCGACCGCGCGCAGATACGCGGCGCTCGATCCGATCATCTTCGGCCCGCCGCCTACCAGTTCCCGAAGCCGCTCGTTCTCCCGCCGCAGGCTCACCTGTTCAAGGGCGTTCTTGAGCGAGAGGAGCACTTTGTCGCGCCCCAGCGGTTTCTCGAGGAAGTCGAATGCGCCCGCGCGCGTCGCTTCCACGGCGTCGGCAATCGTTCCGTGACCCGAAATCATCACAACCGGGGCGCGGTTGTCGCATTGGCGGAGGCCTCGAAGGAGGTCGATGCCACTGCCATCCGGCAGACGCACGTCGAAAAGGAAGGCGTCGGCACGGCGCGAATCGGGATGCGCGCGGAACTCCGCGGCCGATTTACACGTGGCCACCTGATAGCCCTCGCGCTCCAGAATCATCCGTAGTGAGCGTCCGATGTTCTCTTCGTCATCCACGATCAGAATACGCTTCATTCAACTCCTGTTGGGGCTGATCTTGCCTGACGGCCGGGAGCACAATCCGAAAGGCGGCGCCGCCGAACTCGCTTTGGACGTGGACGATGTCACCGCCGCAGAGCAGCGCGCTCCGGCGCGCAATGGAGAGACCAAGTCCCATGCCACGCTGCTTGAACGAGATGGTTGGCTGGAACAGAGTCCTGCGGGCCTGTTCGCTCAGTCCCGGGCCGGAATCGTGCACCTCGATGACGGCGCCCGAATCAGCGCCGGCCGAAGTGACGAGCACGAATCCGCCGGCGCCCGCGGCCTCCGCCGCATTCTGCACGAGATTGGTGAGAATGCCCTTGACGAGGTCTTCGTCGGCCCATGCGCGCGGACCGTTCGCATCGAGCCGCACGTCATAGCGGACCTCGGGATTGCCGGTGCGCAGAAATGCGACGCGGTCTTCCACCAGGGCATTGACGTCGAGTTCCACCGGCCGCACGGATGGCTCGGAGGAGAACTCGGAGAACGCCCGCACCCGCCGTTCAAGCGCTTCCACTTCATCGACAACGATTTGCGAGGCCTGCTCCAGGAATCCCCGGTCGGTTTCCGAATGCCGGGCCAGCATCTCTTCCACGGTCAAACGAATAGGCGTCAGCGAGTTCTTGACTTCATGCGCCATCTTGCGCGCGAGCGCCTGCCACGTGGCCACTTGTGTGAGATAAACCAGACGCTCCCGGTTCTGCTCAAGTTGCCCGGCCATGTGGTTGAAGGCCCATATCGCGTGACCCACTTCGTCGTCGCGACTGGTCTTAACACGCGTGCCGAAGTTCCCCGCGGTCAGTTCGGCCAGACCCGCCGTCAACTGCTGAATCGGCCGGCTGATCCGGAACGCCATGTACATCAGGAGCGCGAGCGAAATCATCCAGAAAGACGCCGCCATCAGGACATAGGTGAGCGTAAAGCCGCGCCTCAAGTCTCTCGCCTGGCTGTCCTCTATGAAGGTGCGCGCCTCCCGGATCTGTTCTCCGATGCGATCCAGATCGATTCCAACCGGCGCCGAGTACACCCAGACCTCGCCGCCGCGGCGGAGCAGGTAATCCAGGCGCCCCTGCGCGAGATCGAAGCGTTCGCGCTCTCCAGCAGCGACGAACTCCCGAAGCCGCTCAGGGGCGCGGGAAGCGGCGAAGACGGACGGCTTAACGCTTCCGCTCGCCGCATGGTTCTTCAGGTCTTCCCGGGCCCGCTGATAGTACGCGCGTGCCGTCTCCTCGAGCGACCTTGCGACTTCGTCCAACTGGCGTGTCGAAGAGTAGCTGAGGCTGCGTTCGAGCAGGGAGGCAGTAACCCAAAGGGTCGCAGTCAGCGGTGCGAGGGTCGCGGCGAGAAATATCAAAATCAGCCGGTTGCGAAGTCTATTCAAGTGGGACAGGTCTCCAGGCCTGCCGGGCGCCGTTCCGTACCAGCCTAGTGTCTAGTTGCATTAGTTCTGGTACTACTGTATGTTGAGTCATGCGCCGAAAGTCCGCGAAATTTCAGCTCAGCGACGAAGAGATGAAGACCTTAGAGGGATGGACCCGCCAAGGCAAGACGGAGCACCGTTTG
>SYKU01000334.1 GCA_005808865.1 Acidobacteriota bacterium | reverse complement strand
TTTCAGCCTGCGGGCGTTAGCATTTCATGATCGCCACCACAGGAGTTCTGAGTTTAGACTACTGCTTCAAAACTCAAGCTTTAGCGCCAATTGAAGATCACGGCTGTCGGCGATTGTGCTTGTAATTCGTCCCACGGTGGGAGCACCGATATTTGAATTTGGAAAACCGAAGGCCGGTGTGTTGAACAGGTTGAACGCATCCAGCCTAAACTGTATGGCGAGACGTTCGGCGATCCTTGTGTTCTTCACGAAGGACGTATCGAATCCGACCAAACCTGGAGCGTAGAGGACGCCGCGGGCCACGTTACCGTAGGTGTTGGCTGGCGGAGGCACAAATGCCGTTTCGTCAAACCAGCGAAAAGGATCCGGGTTGCTCAGCTTTCCGCTGCCAATGCGGTTCGGCCAGCTTGGCGCACCGTTGTTGACACCAGTGTTGAGATTTACGTTGAACGGCCGCCCGGTTGATAGCGTCGTAATGCCGCTTAACTTCCAGCCGCCGACGATGCGTCCGGCGAATCCGCCGACGCTCAGGAACTTCCTTCCAGGGCCGAAGGGAAGTTCCCAGAGGAAACTGGCAACGGCGCGATGTTTGATATCGTAACCGGAGGCGCCGCGTCCGCAGCGCAGGCAGGTAATGGTCTGCGGATTGCCCGTATTGCCTCCGCCGGAACCCGCCGAGCCGCCAAAATCGATGGCTTTGCCGTACGTGTAGCTGAACAGCCCCTGCACACCATTCGCGTAACGCTTCACGAGCTTCGTCTGAAGGCTGTGGTACGTGCTCATATTTCGCGGCGCGAAAATATTAATCGCCGAGATATTGTTCAATGCCTGGATCAGACGCCGCGAGGGTTGCGTTCCCGTGCCGGGCTGCACCTCGTTGAGGGGAAGATTGATCATCACATGAACGCCGCGGCTGCCTACGTATCCGGCCTCAGCGAGCAGGCTGGAACTTACCTCGCGCTGAATGTTGACACTCCAGCTTTGCGCATACCCGGTCAGGTTTTTGAAGTCATGACCCTGGCCGGAAGGGTTCCCAGCTGCGTTTAGTTCGGCAGTCGTCTTGGGTTTCACGGTTTGTATCGGCGGAAATGGATTGTTGATTAAGGGCACGCGCGTGAAATCGACGGGATTTGTTTCGGGCGCGATGGTTTGCGAGAACAGGTATGGAACCTGAATGCCAAGCTGTCCGTTGGCCGTCACCGGCTCTGGAAAATAGCTCAGTCCATAACCGCCCCGCACGACCGTCTTTCCGCTGCCTAAGACATCGTAGGCGAATCCGAAGCGGGGTCCGAAATTTGCATACTGTGTGGACTTGTTGACGGCCCTGGTCGCCCCGTCCTCTCCCGCGTAGATCAGCCTCAGGTTGGCTCGGTCGAAATTCACCAGACGGTTTCGGTCCTCAATATCCGGAGTGTAAATTTCATAGCGGACACCGATGTTGAATGTAAGCCGGTTCGAATACCTCCAGTCGTCCTGGAGGAACGCGGCGAATTCGTTGTTCCGCTGGTAGTAAGGCTCGATCAGGGCCCCGCGGGTGGCACCAGTGAGGTATCCGATCAAGAGTGTCGCCGCGCCGCTGCCGCCGGTGTTGGTCGACGGGTCATTGGTGTAGTTGTTCCCGAATGTCAGCGTCCCGCGCGGGGATGTGTTCGTGTACGGCGATGTGTAGCGTCTGACGAAATGCTCGCCGAATTTCAACTGATGGCGGCCTAGCGTCCAATAGAAGTTATTATCGGCCTGGTAGTGGGTCTGCTGTGGCTTGACCGGCAGAAATCCCGGACCGCCGCTTAAACCAGTAAAATCCGTCACATTGATGCCCGGGATTCCCGACGTCAGTTCACTTAGATTGATTCCCTGAATGCCGAGCGACGTGGCGGCGTTCTTCCCGAAGTCCGACGCGACGGTGAAGGGGTTTGTGGTCGCAAACCCGAAACGTAGTTCATATAATAGGTTGGGCCGGAAAACGTAGGTGTTGTTGATGGCCATACCCTGCGTGGTCAATCTCGTGTTCTGGAGTCCCGCGACGAAGGGTCCGAGTTCGAACCTCGCCGCCGCTTCAGCCGGGGTCGGAAGGCAGCAGTTGGATTGGCCCTGCGGCGCATTCAGCTTAAATAACTCGTAGGTGTAGCGTACGAACAGCGAGTCCTTCTCGCTGATGCGGTGGTCGATGCGCCAGGTGAATCCATCGTCGATCACCTGCCGATTGGCGTTGATCGTGAAGTTATTAAAATTTCCAGCCTGATTCGGCAGCGGGTATACGCTCGCGACGTTGCGTCCAACCGGATTGATGCGGGCGGGCGGAATGATGTTACCCGCGAAGGGATCTCGCAGGAAAAAACCCGGCCGGTTGGGGTCGACACGCGTCGTGAGGGGATCGTACATACGGATCAAAGCTCCGGGAGAACGCTCATACTCACTGAAGTCCCCGGCGCGCACGCGCGCAGTCGGAACGGAGTTGACGAAAGTCAGCCCGCGCGTCTCGCGAATGCCGAAGTAGTCTGCGAAAAAGAAGGTACGATTCTTTCCGTTGTACAGTTTCGGCAGGAACACGGGTCCGCCGACGGCCGCGCCGAACTGGTTCCGCCGCAACGGCGCTTTGGCCTGAGTCGGGAGCTGGAAGTAGTTCCGCGCGTCGAGCTTGTCGTTGCGCAAAAAGTCGAACATGGTACCGTGCAGTTCATTGCTTCCGGACTTCGTCGAGACGGACACAACACCCGCGCCCCGGCCGAATTCCGCCGAGTAGACTCCGGTCAGAACTTTGAATTCACGCACGGACTCAATCGACGGCTGCACGATCACGGTATTAAATGTGTATTCGTTGTTGTCGATGCCGTCGATCAGCCAGCCGTTCGAGTTGCCGTGGTGGCCGAGGGCGTTGAAGTTCGACCCCGCGCGCGGATTGAACGTGCTCGCTCCGGAGAGGTTTTCGCCCACTTGGCCGGCCGTGACTCCTGGCGTCAAATACACCAGTTGTGCAAAATTGCGACCATTCAGCGGAAGTTCGCGGACCGCGCGCTCATTGATCACTTCGGCAATTTCCGAGCTGTCCGACTTCACCAGAGACGCGGCCGCCGTAACACTGATAGTCTCCGACACCTGGCCCAGCTCGAGAGTCACATCCACGCGAGCCTTCTGATCAACCTGAACGATGATGCCTTCCCGCAGGGATTTCTTGAAGCCGGTTCTTTCCACCGACACACTGTAGGTGCCGGGGATCAGGAACGGAGCATTGTACAAGCCGTTGTCGTCCGTTGAGAGTTGCTTCGAAACGCCCTGCCCCGTGTTGCTGATCGTGATCGTCGCGCCCTGCACGGCCGAACCGGTATTGTCCGCTACCTGTCCGAGAATGGTGCCAGTGGTTACCTGACCTTGAACGAGCCCCACGGCTGTAAACAGCTGTAACGAGATAAGAAAGATGATCGATTTATTCATCGAACGGCGCTCCAGCCTTCGATACTACCACGCGCATTCGGAGGTCCACACTCCCCTATTCGCAACTGCATTTCTGCTTCTCAGCCGGGCACCGGAGCGATTCGACCCACACGTGTGATTCTTGCCTTATCGCCATCAGTGAGGCGTGAAGGACTAACTTCCCAGCAGATCATCATCGAGATACTCGAGGATGGTTCCGCGTGTCTGCTCCGCCAAGTTGAAGACTGCCTGTTCCTCTCGGACCCTTTTTCCAAACCGGACATGCGGTTCTTCCGCAAAAGGACCACCATGGTTCGCTTGCAGTCTTTCTTCACAGGCGCAATCCCTCGCGCGGGGGAATCCGGACTGGCACCGGCCGATCCCGGGTTTCAAGATCGCGGGAAATCTATACTACAGGGGACTGCCGATCTGGCTGTCTACCTGATCAACACACCACAGGGAAAGATCCTCGTCAATTCGGATTTCGAACAGGATGTGCCGCTAATCCGGAAGACCATCGAGGGACTCGGATTCAAGTACCGCGACACCAGGATCATCCTGATCAGCCGCGCTCACGGCGATCACGACGCGGCGGCGGGCATCATCAAGCGGGAGACAAGCGGCTGACCAATGGTCATGGACGCGAACGTCCCCGACTTCGAGTTGAATCGGTATTTCGGCGGCCATGAGCGTTGGGGTCCCCTTGAGATCGAGCGCCGAGCGAGAGACCTGTTCAAGTTAGCAATCCAACGCTGGCCCCGTCCCGAGATCGCGGCCTCCTTCAAACCGCTTACCGGGACCGATAGCAGTACTCCCGCGGCCCTCCACGGCGATTGTGTCAAGCTGGCGCAGCGCCATTTGGGTATCCGCATGTCGAAGCTTGCTCAAACCAGATACGGGTCCGCGATGGACGCGTTCGCCCGATGTGCGTTCTGTCGTGCGCCCACAAGGAATCGGGGGACGTTCCATACTTCTGGTTCGCGCTCCATGGTACCCACGTGGAATTCCTGGAAACTGCGGAATCTCCGTACATACCTCGGTTTTTCTTCCGGCGCGACGACGCTTCTGGTCGCGTTTTCGGCCATCAGAAGCTGTCTCGATCTCATGGGCGTGACGAAGAATGAAGACCGCCGATATTGGCATATCGTGATCCGGAGAAAAATGGGCAGGTTCGTCTTGCGGCTGCTCCGCGGCAATGCCGGCCCCACATCACCGGCTTCAACATCGGCGGCTGAATTGCGAGAAAGAGTGGTCATTGCAGGAAGGGCCGTTACAAGACACGAACTTCCGCGCCGCTCCGACCGACGCGGCGGAAACCGCGGTAAGAGTTGCCGGCACGAAAGATAGCGTTTCAGCCAGCCGCACCGGCTTACAGCCCCAGCGTTCGCGCGGCTTCGCCGGCGGTCACCTTCCGCGAGAACCACGGGTAGAGCAGCGGCAGCAGGAACAGGGTCAGGCCGGTCGAGGTCACGAGGCCGCCGATCACTACCGTTGCGAGCGGCTTCTGAATTTCGGCTCCAGCCGAGGTCGACAACGCCATCGGCACGAATCCGAGGCTCGCCACCAGGGCGGTCATCAGCACCGGCCGCAACCGGACGCCCGCGCCTTCAAGAACCGATTGCTTCATCTCCATGCCTTGCATCCTTAGGCGGTTCACCGAACTCACCAGCACGAGTCCGTTGAGCACCGCCACTCCGAACAGCGCGATAAAGCCGATTGCGGCCGACAGGTTCAGATTCATCCCCCGCGACCACAACGCCAAAAAGCCTCCCACCAGAGCGAACGGCACGTTTAACAGGATGAGCAGCGCCTGGGGAACCGAGTCGAACGTCGCGAACAGGATGCCGAAAATAATCAGGACGGTGAGGGGGATCACCAGCGTCAACCGCTTCATCGCCCGTTCCTGGTTTTCGAACTGGCCGCCCCAGTCCAGCCCGTATCCCGCGGGCAGGGGGACTTCCTTGGCCATCCGCTCCTGTGCCTCTTTGACGAAACTGCCCAAGTCGCGCCCGCGCACATTGGCCTGCGCCACGATCCGGCGCTGGCCCTGTTCCCGCGTGATGATCTCGGGCCCTCGCGTCACTGCCACGCGCGCCACTCTCCCCAGCGGTATCCGCTCACCTGCCGGCGCAGTCAACGTCAATTGGCGGATCGTCTCCACCTCCTCGCGATACCGGTCCGGGAGCCGCAGCACGATCGCAAACCGCCGCTGGCCCTCGATCATTTCGGACACGCCGATGCCCCCCACCACCGCGTCCATCAACTCGCGGACGTCCGACACATTCAAGCCGTAACGCGCGAGGGCCGGGCGGTCGACTTCCACGAGCAACTCCGCCACGCCTGAGACGATCTCCATCTGGACGTCGGCGGCGCCGCGGATCGAATTCAGGACCTGCGTCGCCCGCTCCGCGAGGCCCTCCAACATCCGCGAATCTTCTCCGGCGATCTTCACCGCCACGTCGGCCTTGACGCCAGACACGGTCTCGTCCAGCCTCATCGCCATCGGCTGCGTGAAGTTAAAGGCCATCCCTGGTACTTTCGCGAGCGCTAGAGCCAGCGCGTCGATCAGATCCTCCTTGCGGTGGAAGCGGGTCCACTGTTCGTAGGGCTTCAGCAGCACATAGATGTCGCCCTGATAAATTCCCATGGCTTCCGTCGCCAGGTCCGGACGCCCCAGTTTGGTGACCACTCCCGACACTTCCGGAAAGGCGCAGACGATCCTCTCGATCCGCGTCGACATCGCCACCGACTCGGTAAGCGAGATCCCCGGCAGCTTCCGGCTCTCGATCAGGATCGAGCCTTCATCGAGGCGCGGCATGAACTCGGTGCCGAGGAATTTGAGAGAGCCGATGGTCGCAATGGAGGCGGCTGCCGCGAATGCGATGGTCGCCTTCGAATGCCGCATGTGGAACCCAAGCGCCCGCTGATAACGCCGCCGCAGCCAATGGAACCAGTGTTCCCGACGTTCCTTCGCGCCTTTGCGCAGCACCAGCGAGGCGGCCGTCGGGGTCACCGTCAGAGCCAGCACCAGCGACCCGAGCAGCGCCGAGCACACGGTCACCGCCATCGGCCGGAACATCCGGCCTTCCAGTCCTTCCAGAAAGAAGATCGGCAGGTACACCGCGATGATAATGAGCACGCCGAACGTGATGGGCCGCGCCACCTCATGGGCCGCTTCGCGTATCCGCTGAGGGGCGTCGAACCGGTCCGGCGAGGAACCGTCGGGATGCAGTTGCCGCACCACGTTCTCCATCATCACGACCGCTCCGTCCACGATCATTCCAAAATCGATCGCGCCCATTGACATCAGGTTCGCCGAGATGCCGAAGACCCGCATCCCGATGAACGCGATCAGCATCGACAGCGGGATCACGGCGGCCACGATGAGAGCGGCGCGCACGTTGCCGAGAAACACCAGAAGCACCACAATCACCAGAGCGCCGCCTTCCACCAGATTCCGCTGCACCGTGCGGATGGTCGCATCGATGACCGCGGCCTGATCGTAGAAGGGCACGATCTCCACGCCCTTCGGGAGCGTCAGCGAAGCGAGGCGCTGCTTCACCCGGCCGATGACGTCCTTCCCGTTTTCGCCCTTCAGCATGATCGTCATGCCCGACACGGTTTCACCCTGGCCGTCGCGTGTCACCGCTCCCTGCCGCGGCATCGGCCGGACGACCACGCTGGCCACGTCCCGCAGCAGCACCGAGGTGCCGGCTCGGGCGAGCACCACAATCTGCCCTAATTCGTCCATGTTTCCCGTGCGCCCCAGGCCGCGCACCGTGTATTGCTCGGCGCCGTATTCGATGAAGCCGCCGCCGAAATTCGTATTGTTCTCGCGGATGCGTTCGTAGATCCCGCGCAGCGTCAAGCCATAGCGCTGCAGCGCCTGGGGGTCCACTTCCACGTGATACTGCCGGGTCTCGCCGCCCCAGGTGTTCACTTCGTTGATCCCGGGCACGGTGCGCAACTGGTTCTTGATCTGCCACTCATGCAGCGTCTTCAGGTCCATCGCCGGCAACCCGCCGCCGCGCAGCGTGTACTGATAGATTTCGCCGAACGCCGTCGCCACAGGCCCCAGCCGCGGATCCGCGCCCTCCGGCAGGCGGGTCCGGACTTCCTGCAGCCGCTCGTTGATGATTTGCCTCGCGAAGTACGTGTTTACCGAGTCGTCGAAGATAACCGTCACCATCGACAGCCCCAGCTTAGACATTGAACGGACCTGCTCCATTTTCGGCAGGCCCATCATTGCCGTCTCGATGGGATAGGTGACCAGCATCTCGATCTCGGACGGCGCCATTGCCGGGCTTTCGGTGGTGATCACCACCTGGTTGTTGGTCAGATCCGGAAACGCATCCACCGGAATGCTCAACATCGCCATGATGCCGGCGGCCACCACCGCCGCCAATCCGATGATGACAAACAACCGATGCCGCAAGTGGAAATCGACGATCCGGTCGAGCACCCCTATTCCTCCGCCATCGACGCTTTCATCAATTGAGACTTCAGGATGAAGCTGCCCTTGGTTGCCACGCACTCTCCCGGTCGAAGGCCGCTCAATACCTCGCGCATTCCGTCCAGGGGACGCCCCAGTTCGATCGTCCTGGCCTCAAACAACCCGGACGCCTTCCGCACGAAGACCACGTTCCGGCCTTTGATTTCCTGAATCGCCGTCTCTTTGACGAACAAGGCCGGTTGCGTTGCGCCCAGAGACAACTCCGCGGTCGCATACATCTCCGGCTTCAACAACCCCGCCGCATTTGGCAGATCCACGCGAACCTTCACTGTCCGGGTGGTTTCGTCGAGTTCCTCGCCGATACGCGTTACCCGACCTGGAAATCCCCGCTTCGGATAGGCATGTACCGTCACCCGCACCGGCATCCCAGGCCTCACGTCCTTCAAGTGATCCTCCGGCACCGCCACCATCATCCACAGCACGCTCATGTCGGTAACGACAAACGCGTCCGCGCCTGGCTGCGTGACGGTTCCCGCAGTCACGCCGCGCTGCAACAATACGCCGTCGGCCGGCGATTTGATCGGAATCAGGTCGTCGTCCTCTTCATGCTCTCCGGCAAGGTGCTCCGCTTCATCGGCGGGAATGCCGAGGAACTCGACCAGGTGGCTCCGAGTGCGCTCCACCTCGATCTGCGCGTTGAAGATTTCAGATTGCAGGTTACGTAGCGCGGTCTCGGTGTGTTCCACCTGTTCAAGGGAGCCCGCTTTGATTTCGTACAGCCGCCTGGCCCGGTCCCGCTGCCGGACGGAATATCCCTCAGCGCTCTTCAGGCGGCTGAGTTCCGTCGCCGCTTTGCGGTACAGAGCGCGCGATTCGTGGATATCGTGCGAGTGCATCCTCGCCAGAACCTGCCCTCGTTTCACTTGGTCCCCTACATTGACCATTACCCTTACGACGCGGCCGTCGGTCACCGCCCCGACGCGCCAGCTTTGGTTCTCATTCAGCGTCACGCGGCCCGGCGCACGCAGAACGTCCGGCATCGCCTGCCTCTCGACTAGTGTCTAGTTGCATTAGTTCTGGTACTACTGTATGTTGAGTCATGCGCCGAAAGTCCGCGAAATTTCAGCTCAGCGACGAAGAGATGAAGACCTTAGAGGGATGGACCCGCCAAGGCAAGACGGAGCACCGTTTG
>SYKU01000333.1 GCA_005808865.1 Acidobacteriota bacterium | reverse complement strand
GTCGATCCGCTGGCATCCACGTCGCGCATTCTCGATCCGCGTGTGATCGGCGACGATCACTACAACACGGCACAACGCGTGAAGGGGATACTTCAGCGGTACAAGGACTTGCAAGACATCATCGCGATCCTGGGCATCGACGAATTGTCGGACGAGGATAAACTCACGGTGTCGCGCGCCCGCAAAGTGCAGAAGTTCCTTTCGCAGCCCTTCCACGTGGCCGAGCAGTTCACAGGCGCGGCGGGTAAATACGTGAAGCTCGAGGATACGATCCGAGGCTTCAAGGAAGTCGTGGACGGCAAGCACGACGACGTGCCTGAGCAGGCCTTCTACTTGCAGGGTACGATCGAGGATGTTCTGGAGCGTTCCGCAAAGTTGAAGGCGGTCGCTTAACTTTCCATGGCAGACACCTTCGAGCTTGAGATTTGCACGCCCGACAAGATGCTGGTCCGCGAGCAGGTGAGCGACGCGCAGATACCGGCGGCAAACGGGTATCTCGGCTTGCTGCCCGGCCACGCCGCGCTGTTGTCGGAATTGGGCACTGGTGAGATGGCGTATACCGCGGAGGGCCGAGTGCGGCATCTGGTGATACACGGCGGCTTCCTCGAAGTGCTCCGCGACCACGCTCGCGTGCTGACGGACGCTGCGGAGAGAGCGGACGAAATCGACGAAGCGCGCGCGCGGGTATCGTTGCAAAGAGCGCAGGAGCGGCTGGAGAAGCCGGTCGAGGGCATGGACGTGGCCCGCGCGCTCAATGCGATGAAGCGGGCTGAAGCCAGGTTGAAGGCAGCGGCGCGGAACAAGTAGCAGCCCTTTGCGAAGGCCCCCGGATTTACCTTTTCTTCAAGGTTCGGGGAATGAGCCCCGGACTCCAAGATAGGATCCGGTGAATCGGCCTGTCCTTCCGCGTGCGTAGGGAGTGTCTCGAAGGGGCTCCACACATCTCTTGTGCGAATCGCCGGCCGCGATTGGAGTGAAGTGAGCCCGGGCAGCCGGCAGCGGCAGCAACTGGGCACTCGCTTTCTGGAAGACGGTTGGTCCCTTGACGAGGCTGACCGACATCGGAGTATCAACAGCGCGGCTCAGTAGCCACGCAGTATAGTGCCTTGACGCCTTGACGAGGTATCGTGGGGCCACAAAACACTCCTGGCCACAAACGTCGGTATTCATTCGCCCAACAATGGTCCGGCAGACCGCAGTCGACCAAGCCCCAGTTCTGCGTCCTCAATTCGAGGAGATCTTGACTTGCAGGCCGGTTCCTTCGAGTAGGCCGCCCGGCGGAGCCCTTCACAGCGCGGCCGGAGAGTAGTAGCGACTGACTCCGCCGCGTCATACTGATAGCTTGTCCGCTCCTGTCATCAAACCACGACACGGCGCTTGGGCCGAGTGGATCGGCCCCGAGACTCTGATCTCTCAGGTAAGAAGCACGGCTCCGTTCCTCGAACAGCGGATGGGTGCCGCTGAACCCGGCCGCCTCATTGAACTTGGCAACTCCTTCGACGGCTTTCTACGCATTCTCGCGAGTTGGGAGAACATCCTGCATCCTGGCCTCAGCCAAGAGCAGCAGTTGCAGGATTACTTCGCCCTCTGCCTGGCCTGCCACCATGCTACCGTCGCCACGTTTGTGCCCACGGACGTCGATACGAAGATCCGCGGAATCGCGTGGCGCGAATCTCGCGATCTCGATGTGTTAAGGCCAATGCTGCGCTTCGCGCTTGACTCGCGCGCCTGGACCGAGGACGGTATCTCGCTCCGCGCCGTCCGCGGCGTCAGCGGCCACAACGGCGAACAGTGGAGCTCGATTGCCGGCGGCCTCGGCCGCGTGCTCGAACTCGGGGATACCGTCTCCGCCGAAGAAGCGCAGGCTGTCATCGAAGCCGAGATCGATCGAGAACAGGCGGTCTTTGATGAAGCCGCGGGGCAACCCGGCGCCGAGTTGGATCTCCTACGCCTCTCCATGATCCTCGCGCACAATCGCGGCGATCTCACGCAGGGCATGGGTTTCTGGAGACACACGCGGCTCACCACACCGGTGATGGAGCATCTCTCCGAGCGCGGACGGTTCAGCGTTGCCGTTCGCGTGTACCAGCAGACCGGGCTCTCAGCCGAGGGTCACCGTCACTATCCGCTACGGCCGGTGAAGGCGCTGCGCCGCTCGCCGGCCACGCTGTTGCCCCTCGGCCCGTTCCTCGACGATTGGGGGAGCGTGGTGGCCCAGCTTGAAGAGAGTCATGAGGTGCTTGCCGCGCTCGTGGGTGGTTGTCAAAGGCTAGAGGGGCAGCAAGGCTACTATCGGGCAATAGCGGGCATGCGTGCCGCCTCCGGCGCTTTCGATCGCGCGGCCTCCCGCATGCCGAACGCCACGCAGCGCCTGCTTCGCGATTCGGAACTGCGTAAGCTTATCGATGTGCCCCGCGTCTCCTTCGAATCCATGATGCGTAAGCGTGCACGCGCGGCAGTCACAATGTTCAGCGGGAAGACTTGACGGTCTATGGGCGGCTCACAATGAGATGGCGGACGTGATGGACGGCAGACGCCGTTTCGACGGTTAGCGAAGCAATTGAGCTACGGACCGCCGGCATGCGACAAGCGCCCCGGTGATACGGTTCACCTTGAGAATCGCGTCGCACGCTCTCCTGCGTGCTGTCCTGACAGTTGTGTCGAGACCGCTTTCAGCGCCACCCATGAGCCGAGACGGGTCTCGGCCGTCCGGTCCCCGTTTGGACCATGCCGTCCGGGCATGAAACCGCCTCGTGTTGGCGCCGGAGGCGTCAGCCCTGTACGCCGCCGGAGTGCCATCGAAATGGCCTCGGGGTTCCCACCCTCACGCTCTGAGAATCGCTACATTAGGTGATGTGATGTGCAAGTGGAAACTCACGCTGGTGTTTTCGGCCATTCTGCTCGGGACCACCTGCCTCTGGCCGCAGGGAGTTTCCACGCGCAACGCTATTGCGGAAGCGCGGGCCAGGCCGTCGGGCCGTCCGTTTGGGGCATCGTTCATTGACGTTGCTGCCGAGGCCGGGCTTGGAATGCGAGTCCTCGCAGGCGAGAAAAACACCCACCGTTACATCGTGGAGGCGAACGGCACGGGCTTGGCGCTGGTCGATTTCGATAACGACGGCTATCTGGATGCCTTCATGGTTGACAGCTCTCAAATCGGGCTTACTCCGGCAGCCGCCGGGAATCGCCTCTACAGGAACCTTGGGAACGGAAAATTCGCCCATGTAACCGCGGCGGCGGGCGCGGGCCAGCGCGGGTGGGGCAACGGCGTTTGCGCCGGCGATTTCGACAACAACGGATTTACGGACCTATTTGTCACTTATTGGGGGCAGAATGTCCTGCTTCGGAACACCGGAAGGGGAAGCTTCGACGAAGTAGCGTCGACGGCGGGTGTCGCGGGGGACAGCAGGGCATGGCACACCGGGTGCACGTTTCTCGACTACGACCGCGACGGGCGTCTCGATCTGTTCGTCACAAGCTATCTCGAATTCGATCTCAAGACCGCCCGCTTGCCCGGGTCGGGCCCGAACTGCCAGTGGAAGGGCATGCCCGTCTTTTGTGGTCCGCGCGGTCTGCCGTACGGGAGGGCGTGGCTCTACCGCAATCGGGGAGACGGAACGTTCGAGGACGTGTCCGTGAAGTCGCGCGTTGCGGAAACGATCGGATTTTACGGCTTTACCGCGGTAGCCACCGACCTGACCGGTGATGCGTGGGTGGACATCTATGTAGCCTCGGATTCGACGCCGAGCCTGCTCTTCCGTAACAACCGGGACGGCACGTTTTCGGAGATCGGCGCTGAAGCGGGCGTGGCGTTCAGCGAGCACGGCCACGAGCAGGGCGGCATGGGCGTTGCGGTTGGGGATTATGACGGCGACGGGCGTCTGGATCTGGTGAAAACCAACTTTGCCGGAGACCACTCGAATCTTTATCGAAATCTCGGGAAGAGCATTTTTGAGGATGTAGTCATCCGAGCCGGAATGGGTGTCAATCCGTTCTTCGTGGCGTGGGGAATCGGATTTGCCGATTTCGACAACGACGGTTGGCCCGATCTTCTACAGGTGAACGGTCACGTCTATCCCGAACTGGAGGCAAAGAAGGGCGCGGAGCGCTACCGGAATCCACGCATCCTTTACCGCAATCTAGGCAACGGGAGACTCGAAGACTTGAGTGCCGCCGGTGGAACTGGAGTAACGGCGGAGCACTCAAGCCGCGGGGCCGCGTTTGGAGATTTCGATAACGACGGCGATGTGGATCTACTCGTGATGAACATGGGAGAGCCGCCATCCCTGCTTCGAAATGATCTGAAGACCGGCAAGCATTGGATCCGCATACGGCTTGAAGGCGTCAAGTCCAATCGCACCGCGATAGGAGCGCAGGTGGTGGTCGAGGCGGATGGACGGAAGCAGCGGCAAGCGGTTCTGAGCCAGTCAAGCTTTCTCTCGCAAAGCGATTTTCGGTTGCATTTTGGTCTCGGCCCGGCCGAGAAAGTTGATGAGGTCGTTGTCTATTGGCCAAGCGGCGCAGCGGAGCAATTCGCAGGTATGGGCGGCGGCCAGACAGTCGTACTAAAGGAGGGCAGCGGAAGATGATCGTTCCCCTGTGGTCCTTGCTGTTGCTCGCGACAACCGCCGCCGAGTTGTCAAACCTTGCACAGCAGGCCGCTCAGGCGGGGCAAACTGAACAGGCCGAGAAGCTCTGGCGCGGGGCCTTGGATCTGGATCGCAGGTACTTCGCGGCCGCTTTCAATCTTGGCCTGCTGTACACGAACGCTTCGAAATGGGAAGAGGCTGCGGCAATTCTGACCCAGGCCGCGGTGATTCAGCCCTCCGACTTCAACACGCATTATCTGCTTGGAGCGGCGCACGCGAGGCTTGGTCGAGGGGACGATGCCATCCGCGCGTGGCGCCTCGCGGAGCGCCTCCATCCGGAGCGTGTGGGACTCCTGCAGCTATTGATTGTGGAGTATGGGAAAGGACGGTATTTCTCCGACGCCGCACAGACAGCAAGGGCGGCGCTTGCGTTAGCGCCTGCTGAGGTCAATCTGAGGTTGATGGCCATCAAAGCGTTTCAGGATGCCGGAGAAACGGCTGAAGCTGCGGAGCTTGCGCGCGAGACGGTCAAGCGATTTCCCCAACATCCGAGAGCGAACTTCGAGCACGCCTTCCACCTTCAGCGGGCAGGCGAGAACAAGGAAGCGTTCCGGTATCTCGAAACGGCGATGCGGCTTGCGCCGGAGTACGAGGAACCCTTCTTCCTATATGGGGATCTCATGGTCAAAATGGGTCAACCCGCCGAGGCCCTGGCGCCGCTCCGAAAGGCAATCGCGAATCGGGGAGACTTCGTCGCCGCGCGCATCGCGTTGGCCCGCGCGCTGATGCAGCTCGACAGGCTCGATGAAGCCGCGGGCGAATTGGACGAAGCCGTTCGACGCGATTCGAAGCAGCCACAGCCGCATCTGCTCCTGTCGCAGATCTACTTCAGGCTCGGGAAGGAAGATCGCGCGCGCGAGGAGAAGAATCTCTCAATGCGATTGCGACGCGAGAACCCCGCGACCCTCGAAGTGGCGCAGGGGCGGGCGTTCCGATAGAGCACCCATTCGACACGAACCCACCCTATAGCCGCGATTCAATAGCTCAACGCAGCAGCCACTTCGCGGCATTCTGCTGCAACTTCACATACTCGGGATTCCACAACGCTGTCAGCATGTGTCCCGGCGCGAGATACGCGACGCGCCCCTTGCCATAATCGTAAGCCCAACCTGCAGCCGATTTCGGGCCGAGTTTCTTGTAATCAAGCCCCTCTTCGTTCACCGATTCGAGCAGAAGGTGCTTCGGATCCTTCGAATATTTCACGTAGTGCTGCTCGTCGGTGACCACGAAATCGCTCACACCCCGTGTAATGGGATGTTCTTTATTCACGACCTTCACTTTGAATTTGCGAATTGGAGGATGTCCCTCGGTGACGCATCCGAGCACATCCTTGAAATCGTCGTTGTGCGGGCTGATGTAGGTCACGTTGTGCAGAAACAGCACACCGCCGCCGTTGTGTGCAAACTGCCTAACCGCTCTTCCCTGCTCCGGCGTAATCCAATAATGCGGCTTTCCCTCCCACTTCGGAAGCGCAGGGTCGCTCACAATAGTGGGCTTGCCCGTCGAAACGTAACCCGCGTTTGTGGATTCATCAGGATACCCGCCTGGCCATGTCATGCCATCGCGGAGCATGATCAGAAGCTTCCTCTTTTTGAGCGTGTCGGAATTGAGTTCCCTGGTCTCATCGCAGAAGTCGATTCCGATGCCCAGATCCGCGCCGAGGGTCTTGCCGAGACCGACGCGGATGTAGTCACTGTTGTGATAGCGATCGCCGATGAGCGCGAAAGCGTCTCTGCCCGCAGCGCGGGCTGCCGGAAGGAGCGGCAGCCCGCCGAGCGAGAGGAGTGCGGAACGGCGAGTAAACGGCGTCAAATGCTTTCGAAACCTGCCCGCCATCAATCTTACATTAAGGATGTTGGCCTGCGGGTCCAGGTCTTTCCCTTGGCCTTCGCGATGGATTCCATGTCGTTGACGTACGCCGTCATCTGGGTCAGGATGTGATGCAAATCGTTACCGATGCTGATGAACGTGAAGCCTTTCTCCAGAAATTCGCCCACGCGGCCAGTTCCGAACAGGAACAGACCGAGAATCACGCCGTTCGTCTTCGCCGCGCTGACCAGAGTATCGGTTGCGGCGCCAAGCTCGGGTGAGGTGTACATGTGCGGGAATTCGTATTTCTCGTAAAGACCCATCGACATGCAGAGATCGTTCTGGCCGAGGAAAAGGATGTCGACGCCAGGCACCGCGGCGATCTCCGCCATGTTCTCAATGCAGGATGCCGTTTCCACCTGAAGCGCGATTATGATGTTCTTATTGGCGTTCCCCACGTATCCGAGGAGCCCGGCCTTATTGGTGCTTCGCTGAGGGAAATAGACCGACCGCGTGCCAACCGTTGGATAGCGCGCGCAACTTACCGCCTGACGAGCCTCGGCGGCCGTGTTGATGTAGGGGACGAGCACACCGTCCGCCCCGAGATCGAGCGCCTGCTGAATGCCCGCGCGGTCCTCGAAACCCCCGACGCGAACCATGGACTTCGCGCCGCCACTCGAAATCGCGCACAGCATTGTGGAGAGTTTCTCGCGGTCCATGGGGCCGTGCTGGGTATCGACCAGCAGCCAATCGTAACCGCTGTGGGCGATCTGTTCGGCGACGGTCGGACTGTGCGAATTGATGAACAGGCCCATTTTGGGCTGTCCTTGACGCAATTGCTCTTTGAAATCAGCCCCGCTCTGGGTGGCATTTGACATGAGAAGAAAGCTCCTTATCTCGACAGCAGGAATTTTAGGTAACTCACGTAATATAACGCGAACACGGGTACTATTTCAGCGTCACATTGTGTGCCGGCAGTGTCGATCCGATGGCATGCTGAAGACGCGAGACGGCCTTGTTCAATTCGAGATCCGCCGCGACGTTCCGCCTACGCGAATCGGCAAACTCGTTCTGGCGTGTCAACACCAGGAAATTCGTGGACTCGCCTGTCAGAAAGAGACGCTCTTCGCTCTCGAGCTTGTCCTTCGCGGCGCGTTCTCCCGCCGCTGCCGCCGCACTTCGTTGCCGCGCGGTTTGGATGGCCTGCATGGCGTTGCGTACTTGGACTTCAATTCCTTGCTCTAGTTGCTCACGCTCGAGTTTCAGGCGGCGCTCGGTGATCGCGGACTGCGCGAGAGCCGATTCGGCTGCGCGATTCCGGATCGTGAGATCGAATGTCAGACCAACCTGCGCGGTTTGGTAGCGGCCGCTGAAAACACTGCCGAGCGCCGTGCCGTATCCCCCGAGCAGCGTATCGGGAAGCGTCCCGAAGCCTGCTGGGGCAAGCGGCGCGAGGCCAGCTTGGGAAGAAAGCCTGTTGACGCGATCGTACAGCAATGCGTTCGATGCGGTGAACGGGTTTTCACCAGGCCGTAGAGCCCCCCCCAGCCCTGAGTTTGCGAAGGAAGCTACCAGGTTCACCTGCGGTTTCGTGTGGTCCGCGGCTTGCAGTTTCTGTACTTCATTGATCCGGGCGCGGGTGCCAACGCGGCGGAGTTCGACGCGTGACTTCATTGCGGAGGCGACAGTTTCCCTCAAATCGTCGCTCTGAGCCGCAGCCAGCGCTCGCAATTCGGTGGGAACGATTTCTTCGCTCCAAATTTCCGCGCCGCGATTCGCGGCCACGAGCGCCTTTAACCCGTTTTCGATCTCAGTGACAGTCTGCAGGCTGCTGTACCAGGTGTCTAGCCTCCGCTGCAATTCCGCCTCCGAAGCGGAGATCTCGATAGGAGCCAGCGTGCCGGCATCGATCAGACGCTTGTTCCTCGCCAGTTGCTCACGCGCCCATTCCACGGTGTCGGCCTTGACGACTGCGTCCTGGCGCGCGGCAACGAGATCCCAATACGCTTGCTCTACTCGCACAACGACATCAATTGCCTTTAGCTCAAACTCCTCCTCAGAGAGATCGAGTTGCTTGCGCCGGATCTTTATCTCCGCGCGGCCCTGGTCAATGAGCCGGTTTCGAAACAATGGCTGCGTGAACCCAATGAGCAGGCGTGACGTTGTAAATGGGCTCAGCGTGGCGAACGGGTTGCTGCTCGATGCGCGGTTGTTCTCAAAGTCCATATTAAACTGGAGGCCGGACCACGGCGTCAGTTGGCGGAAATATAAGTTCTGCGAATGGAAGTGTTCGGCGAGCTTTCCGCCCGCACCCTGGAGGACCGAGCCGGTCGGCGTGTTCCGCGTTTCAAGTGCCGGGAGCCATCGCAACGAAGGATCGAATGTTCCAAACGCACCGCGGATGCTCTCGGCCGCCGCCGCCATGTTCGTGCGCTCGACCTCGATTTCCAGGTTCGATGAGAGCGCCATTTCGATCGCTTCCTTCAGAGCAAGTTTGCGCTGCGCAAGAACGGAGACTCCCACACGCGGCGGGGCCGTGAGTTGCTGCGCGAAAAGCGGGGCCCCAAAGGCAACCATGCCAATGATCAGTAATCCTGCCGCGCGCCGAAGCCTCCAACTCGAAAAGCTGAAAAGTCGCGCGTGTGACAGATCGTCGAATAGTGAATAGGCCACAGGCGTCACCAGCAGCGTCAACAGGAGGCAGAGCGTCTGCCCGCCGATCACGACGATTGCTACGGTTTTGCGCGAACCCGCGCCCGCCCCGGTGCCGAGCGCGAGCGGTATCATGCCGGCCACAAGTGCCGCAGTCGTCATCATGATGGGCCGGAGGCGGTCTTCGCAGCCGCGGATGATGGCTTCTGAGCGGGGCACGCCTTCCGCGCGTAACGATTTGATGTGGTCGATCTGCAGAATCGAATTCTTCTTTACGATGCCGAAGAGAATCAGTATTCCCACGGAGGTGTAGATGATCGAGAAATTCTCTCCGGTCAGAACGAGAGACAGCAGGGCGAACGGCGCCGAAAGTGGCAGGCTGATTAGAATCGTAACGGGATCGATGAAGCTCTCAAACTGCGCGGCGAGCACCATGTACATGAACACGATCGAAAGTACGAATGCAAGGATATAGCTCTGTGCCGCGCGGCCGAACTCTTTGCTGCGACCGAAAAGTCCCGCGCTGTACTCGGGCGGCATGCGGAGATCCTCAACGCTCTTGTTGAGTATTGTGAGAACGTTGCTCAGTGACTGCCCTTTCACCAGATTCGCGGTGATCAGGATTTGCCGCTGACGATTGTAGCGCTCGATTTGCGTAGGCCCGGACGCTTCCCGCAAAGACGCTACGCTTGAGACCGGCGTGTTTCCGAGGGTCGCCGACGGGACGAAGAGCCTTTCGAGTGCGCCCGCCGACGTGCGGAACGGTTTCGAGACGCGCAACTGAACGTCGTAACGGTCGTCACCCTCGCGATAGGTCGTCACCTGATCGTCGCCGCCAACAAGGGTCCGGAGCGCGGTCGCGATCGATGCGGCGCTTACCTGGAGGTCAGCCGCCTTGTCGCGATTGATGACAACGCGCATCTCGGGCTTGCCGGGCTCATATGAGGAATCCAGATCCGTAATCCCAGGCACATCGGCGAGCTTCCGGCGGACTTCGCGGGAGTACTGATCGAGGCGCGAGAGGTCCGGCCCTTGCAGGAAGAACTGGAGATCCTGATTCGTGCCGCTGCCCTGGATGGCAGCCGGCAATTGGACTCCGATCGTGAGATCCCGGAATCGCTTGAGGCGTTCACGGGCCATCAACATGACCTGCTGCTGGGTCTCCTTCCGCTCCGTAACAGGCGACATCTCGACGGTGATGTAGCCGCGATCAACTCTCCGTTGCGCATCGGCGCCAATGGTAGTGAGGACATGGCTGACGCCCGGCAGTTTCCTGACCTCGTCTTCAACATCTTTGATTGCGGATTCGGTGCCCGTGAGCGAGGATCCGACGGGCATGCGGACGCTGATCTCAAACTCGCTCTGATCGTCGACCGGAAGGAAGTCCTTGCCGATCATGTTAAATAGTGGACCGGTCGAGAAAAGCACGCCCAGCGAGGCCGCCACGATAACCCAGCGGTGGTTCATCGTCCACCTGAGCATCGCGCGATAGGTTGTATCCATCACTCGAAACACGACGGACTCCTTGGTGGAATGGCCTCCCTGCGTGACATTTAGAAATCGGGAACAAAGCATGGGCGTAAGAGTAAAGCTCACGAACATCGAGACCATGATGGCGAAGGCCGCCGTGTACCCGAAACTGGACATGAAACGTCCGACGATGCCGCCCATCAGCGCCACCGGAATGAAGATGATCACCAGGCTTAAAGTGGTGGCAAGGACGGCCAGCGCAATATCGCTCGTGCCCCGGCGGGCCGCCTCCATCCCAGGGAGTCCCTTCTCCTCGGCGAACCGGAAGATGTTCTCGAGGACCACGATCGCGTCGTCGATGACAATTCCCACAACGAGTGTCAGGGCCAGCATCGTGATCTGGTTGAGCGTGAACCCCATTAGGTTCATTAATGTATAGGTCGAGATGATTGAAGTGGGAATCGCGACCGCGGCAATCAAAGTGGATCGCCAGTTGCGAATAAAGAAGAGGACAATCAGCGAGGCGCACACCCCGCCCAGGATCAGGTGCTCCTGCACTGCCTTAAAGGATTCCTCGATGAATAGCGATTGATCACGCGTGTAAGAAACTTTGAAGTCCGAGGGCAGGGCCGCCTGCAGTTCGGCAACGCGCGCTTTGACGGCGTGAATCACATCGAGCGTGTTAGTGCCAGACTGCTTTCTCACTTCGAGCACAACCGCCTGGACGCCATCGAGACGCGCCAGGGACCGCGGTTCTTCGATGCCGTCTTCGATGGTCGCGATATCGGCTACGCGGACAGGCGCGGATCCCCTGGTGGCGACGACGAGCCGGCCGAAGTCCCGCGGCTTTTCGACGCGGCCAAGCGTTCGCAGGCTCAGTTCCCGCCGGCCCTGATCGATACGCCCACCCGGCGTCTCGACGTTCTGCGAGGAGATGGCCGAGCGCACCTGGTCGATATTGAGGCCGTAGGCGAACAGGGCGTCGGCGTCCAGTTGAATCTGAATTTGCCTGATACGGTCGCCCACAAACCGCACCTGCCCGACGCCGCTTAGCGACTCGATGTTCTTTTTGATACGGTCGTCGACGATCTTCGTCGTCTCCCGGAGATCCCGGCCGGATGCAACCACCACATTGATCACCGGCGAGGCGTCGGAGGCTACCTTTTCCACAACAGGAGGGTCCGCGTCACGGGGAAGTTGCCTGAGTACGGCGGCGACTTTGTCCCGCACCTCCTGTGCCGCCACTTCCGAATCCTTCTCGAGCACGAACTGAAGCGCGACGACCGACACTCCTTCCGACGAAATAGACCTTAAATCGTCGATTCCACTGATCGTATTGACGGCTTCCTCGATGCGCTTCGTGACTTGCGTCTCGATCTCCTCGGGCGCGGCGCCACGAAGAGTCGTGGTGATATTCACGAAGGGAAACTCGACCTTTGGAAACAAGTCGACGCCCAGTTTCTGATACGAGGCAAGACCCGTCACAAGCAGCGCCACTACGAGCATCGTGGCAAATACGGGACGTTGAATGCAGACTTCTGCTAGCTTTTTCATGGAATCAGCCCCTCGCCTAGTTGCGAACCTGGACTTTCGCTCCATCCACCAGCGAAGCCAGATTGCTTATGGCGACTCTATCGCCCGCACGAAGAATGTCCCCGGGGATTTCGACCCAGCCCTGCACCTCGCTCCCGGGCTGAACATGTTTCTCCGCGACCTGATCGCCCTTCAGCAGAAAAATCTTCGTAAGGCCCGCAACGGTGTAGATGGCCTCGCGCGGCGCTACGACCACGTTCGCGCCGGCCGCAATCACGAGATGGACCTGCACGAACATTCCAGGCTTCAGCAGCGAGGCTGCGCCACCGCTCGAAACGAGGCGGGCTTCCGCCGCGAGCGATCGCGATCGGGGATCAAGCGATGGATTGAGTTCGCGCACCACCGCTCGAAAAGTGGCCCCTTGTGCTGCGTCGGTTGTGAATGTAAGCGTCGTACCGGAACGGATTGTCATAACAGCCGCCTCGGGGATATCCACGCGAAGGCGAAGCGGACCCGCCTTCACGAGAGTGAGTATGGGAACGTTTTCCTTGATGTACTGTCCCGGGGAGATCAGTTTGGCGGCGACGGATCCATCAAATGGCGCGCGAATCACCGTGTCGCCAAGACGCTTCCGCGCGAGCTTCCACTCTGCACGCAGGCTTTGAATCGACGCCAGTTGCGTCCGGAGTTCGTCGCGCGCGGCCTGGACCGCTGCATCGCGTGCCCGGTAGGCCTTCTCGAGTTCGGTATGCCGCTCTCGCGAGACGTCGCCGGACGCAACGAGCTTGGCCGCGCTTTCGAATTTGAAACGGGCGTCCTCCATTTGTGCCAGTGCCTGGCGAATGGCTGGCGTTTCGCTGGGGCTCGCATCCTCCTGGCCGGGTGAGAGGCCGGCCCGCGCGAGCGCTTGCGAGAGAGCGGCGCGCGTGCGCTCCACCTGCAGTGACGCCTCGCGCGAGTCGACCTCCGCGAGAATGTCGCCCTTACGGACAGCGCGGCCGAAATCCGAATTCACCGCTATAAGAGTGCCCGCGATTTCTGAACTGACGTTAACTACTTCATCAGCAACAAGCGACCCGGTCACGGAGATGGCACGCTCCATCTGCCGCGTTTCCGCCACAGCCGCCCGAACCTCCAACGCCGGCGCGGGCGCCGACGCCGACGCTGTTTTCGCGCCGTCGCCTGCTCTCTGGCTACTGCAACTGGTAAACGCGATCACGGCTAACACCGAAATTTGATTCCTTGATCTCATAGTCACGTACCTTCAGTTCCAGACATTCCCAGTAGGAACGTTCGCACCATCGCGTCGACAAACTTCTTCCGGCTGGCCTTAACAAGGTCGTCTTTGAATAGCACGCGCATGAGCCCGTGATGATTCACCATTCCAAGGAACACACGCGCGGCGAGGTTCGGATCCATCCTGGCAAAGGCGCCGGCTTTCATACGGGCCTTGAGGTACCGGGCAAGAACGTCATACAGATGCGCGAGTTGGCGTTCGTAGAACTCTCCCGCAAGCTCATGCCGCTCGAGCGCGCTAAAGATCAGGAGCCGGACGTAATCCGGATCATGCTCGTAGCGGTCCAGGATGCCGTTCGCAAGTTCGGCAAGCAGCGCTCGGTCGTCCCTCCTGGCTTCGTAGCGCTCAAAGATGGCGGCGATGCGCTGGTGGCCCTCACTTGC
>SYKU01000332.1 GCA_005808865.1 Acidobacteriota bacterium | reverse complement strand
GCTGGCGGTGGGTGCGAGCGTGGCGGCCTGCGGCCTTGCGGGCGGCGGCGGCCTGCCGACTACCGTGCATCCGTTCATTCTGCGCGGAGTAAATCTGCTTGGAATCGATTCCGTGCACTATGCCTCCGAAAAGCGTCCCGCGGTGTGGCAGAGGCTGCGGCGCGATCTTCCGCTCGATTTATCCTGAAATCCGAAGTTGCAATCATTTCAAAGACTATCCGACGTATTTTGAATGGTTTACGCTGTGGAAAGCCAACTTCGGCGAAGTTGGCTTTCTAGCCTGCAAGCCGCTGAAAAGAATGGGTTTAAGTGTTAAACTTCGGATTTCAGGTTTATTGGACTCGATAATTCAGGTGGCTCCGCTCTCGCGCGTTGCGGAACTCGCGCCCGCGATACTCAAGGGTCAGGTCCGCGGGCGTACCGTCATCGATCTGAACGCGTAGGGTTGGGAACTACTCCCTCACCATCCTGGTAAGCTTTCTGAACTTACCCTTCATCTCTTCGGTGGCATCGGTGATCTGGTTGGTATCGTAGATGACACGGGGCGTCAGGAAGACGACAAGCTCCGTACGCGACTTGCTTATCGACTTGCTGCCGAACGCCCCACCGACAACGGGAATACGGTGCAGGAAGGGAATCCCGCTGGAGCTGCTCGTATCGGTTTCCTGGATGATGCCGCCGATGGCGATCGTATCGCCATCCTGCACAGTCACCTGGGTCTGAACGTTGCGCTTCGAGAACGAGGGCGACTGGATGCCGTTCGCGGCGGCCGCGATAGGAGCACTCACCTCCTGATTGATGATCATAGTCACAATGCCGCTGACGTTGACACGAGCGAGGATAGCCAGCGTTACGCCGGTGTTGCGGCTGTTGACCGTGTTCGCGAACAGCGAATTTCCAGCGCTCTGTAAGGGCGTGACAGCTTGAGCCGCGAGCGTAGGGACTTCGATGCCGACGTTGAGCTGAGCCTGAATACTGTCGGTCGCGATGAGGCTCGGGGCCGAAATGACCTTGGAGCGTCGCGTATCTTCCTGAGTGGAAAGGAAGGCAAGCAACTCCCGGCTCTGTCCGACGAGAAAACCCGCACTGAGAGCGATGCCCCCGCCGTTCGCGCTTGATCCAAGCAGCGTTCTCACGGCTTCGCCCGCTCCTCCGGTTCCGGATCCCGGCGCCCCGGCGCCGCGCTTCTGGAGGAATGCGCTCACCCCACTCGAAAACGCTCCGGACAGAGTGACTTCGTAGATCTTCGCGTCAATGAGGACCTGGCGAGGCGGAACGTCCAGTTGATCGATCAGCGTTGAAATCTGCTGCCACTCTTGAGGGGTACATTGAATGAGCAGACTGTTGTCGGTCATGTTCGGTATCACGCGGGGAATACGGCCCATCGCGCCGTACATGCCGCCCATCATTCCTGCCGCGCCCAGGTAAGATCCCGCGAGGTCGCCAGCCGCACCGGGGCTTCCCGCGCCGCTCGGGGCCGCGCCGCCAGCCACAACGATGCCCGGTGACCCACCCTGTCCCGGCCCGCCGCCGGAGCCAAATCCTGGAAACCCGCCGAAGTTGGATAGCCCCCCGATGCCGCCCATCTGGCCTCCACCTGGATAGCCCCCGCCCGGATAGCCCCCACCGCCCGGATAGCCCCCGCTGCCCGGATAGCCCCCGCTCCCACCGCCGTAGGGGTTGTACCCGCCTCCATACTGGCCCCCGAGGCCGCCGACGCCGCCGTATCCACCGCCGAATCCAAAGCCACCATACAACTGCATGATGGCACCCGCGACGATTTCCGCCCTCCCGTACTTGAGACGGTACAGATGATTGTCCGTGGACCCGGCGGTCACTTTTGCCGGCTGGTCGAGCTTCTTCAGCCATTTTTCCACCTCGGCAAAAATGCCGGGGTTCGGCGCGACGGCGATAATCGTGTTGATGCGATCGACGGCTATAAACTTGACGGCGGCTGTCTTTTCGGAGAGCGACACTGCCTTCATCATGGTTTCGAGTTCCTTGGCCAGGTCGCTCGGGCGGCTCTCGGTGACATCAAAAAGCTTTACGCGTTGATTCGCCAGGGTGTCGCTATCGAATAGAGAGACCAGCTCCATTGTGCGCCGCAGGTTGCGGGCGTTGTCCATGAGAAAGAGCAAATTCGCCGGTTCGTAGGGGAGCCACTTCGCCTGTTCACCCATAAAGGGCTCCAGCAGCTTCGCCATCTCCGTGACGGAGGCGTACTTGAGGAAAATGAGGTTCAGGATGATTCTCTCGTCCGCGGGCAGATTCTGGGCGTTGACCAGGGGGCTTAGCGGAAGGCGCGCGGCGCCAGCCAATGGCACAATGCGGTAGAGGTCGCCCACCTGAATCATGGCCGCTCCATTTACCCGGAGAATGGTCTGCAGCATGGAGAACGCATCCACCTGCCGCATCTCGCCAAACGTATTGATGGTAACGGCGCCCTTCACAGCCGGATCGAGAATGTAGTTGATCTTGAGCGCGCGAGCGATGATCTCGATCACCTCCGGAAGCGAGGCATTCTGAAGAAAAAGGGGCGGCAGATTGGCAGCGGGCGGCTCCGGAGCTTGCGCCGCCGTTGGAGGCTTGGCGGCGACGGCGGCGGGTGGCTGAGTCGCCTGGGCCGCCGGTGGCTTTGCCACGGGGGCCGCCGGAGCCTGCGCGGCGGCTTGGGGCTTTGCTGCCTGGGCCGCGGGTGGCTGCGCCTGCGCCGCGGCGGATTTCGCCAGCGCCACAAGGAGAATGGAAACTGCGATCAGGAAACGTTTGCGCATGTGTTTCACTCGGGCTTCGACTTCGTCGTGGCGGGGTTCGCGGCTTGCCGCGGAGAGGCCGCTTCCTGTTTCTGGCGGACGCGATTCCACACGGACTGTTCCCACTCGTTGAGATCGCTCTTTTTTCGCTCCCAGCGGTAGATGCCAAACGGGCCGGGCCGCTCGAAGCGGATGGTGTCGCCGTCTTCCACCGCCGAGGTTTCCAGGGAATCCGCCGGAGGTTTGGGTGATTCACCACCGGCGGATGCCGCGGGGCCGGCCTTTTCCTCGAAGCGGGTGAGACCGAATGGAGTCAGGCGGTAGGTCCACTCCTTGCCCTGCTTGTCCTTGTACCGCCAGGTTTCGGGTGCCGTGAGAACAGCATCGGCGGGTAGTTTGAGAGGACCGGGCGAAGTCTTGGGAGCCGCCGCGTTCTCAGCGGCCGGCTTTTTCGCAGGTTGACCCTTCTCGTCCGCGGAGAGGCTTAGCCCCAAACCAACTGCCAGAATGATCAGGTTTCGTGTCATGAAGTTCACCTCGGTTTTCACTCACATCACTTACTTCAGCGGTTCCCATCGGCAGAGTTGGCCAAAGGGGCTCGGTTCCAACACCTTCCTGTATCCTTCAACCACGGCGCCCGCCGCTGCTGTGTCACCCGGAACACAGGCACGGAACGCCCCCATGGCTACCCCGAGTGACGAGGACTTCGGTCCGGATTCTTCCTGCTTGACAGCGATCGCGCCGCCGGGTGCAAGCGACGACGCGGCGACGGGCCTCTGCGCCTGCTCCGCGGGCGAAGGCAACGTTCGGTCCATCAGCTCTTCGAGCTTCCTTCGCACTTCCTTGCCGTCCCACTCGAATACGACTTCCCGGCTGTTTGCGGCCAGCAGCTTGAACTCTCCCGTCTTCTCGCCCACGCGGAGACCACGCTGCGGAGCACCAGTCCTGTCCGCCACAATCAGCGTCGCGGCATCGCCAAGGGCCAGCACACCGTAGATTACGGGCAGCTTCGGCATCGGTTTCGGAGGCGGTGGAGGCGTAACGACCACCACCACCGGATTCCTGTCCTTCACGAAGAGCATTTTTTGCGCGATGTCCGCGTAGTTCGCTGCCGTCAGGGGCTGAGGCGCCGGCGGCGGAACCGTGGGAGGCGCCGTGGCCGGCGCTTTCCGGGCGGCGGCCGCCGGATTGACGCGGAGCGCCGCGCCGCGGGCATCCGCGCGAAGCCGGCCTTCTCGAATCTGCCAGCCGGTTGCCACGCACGCCGCGAGCAACGCGAAATTGAGCAGCCACAGTTTCATCTTCAAAACGACGACGCTCCCTTTTTCACAGGCGCCAGTTGCTTCGAAACCAGGCCCGCTAGTCCAAGCCGGACGTTAACCGTCTTCTCCTTCGGGTTCGCAAGATTGATTCGGATGTCATTCGTCGAAATCGCCACCGGTTCCCGGGAGAGCGCGGCCAGGAAATTGACCAGTTGCTCGATGCGGCATTCGAAGGAAACGGCCAGGAGAACGGTTCCGTAGTCTTCGCCGAAGGCTTTCACTTCTCCAATCTCCGCGCCGCGAACATCGATGCCTTCCGTTTTGCCCAGCGCGCGCACAGTCTGCAACATGCGGGCTTGCGCCTGCGCGCCCGTCGCGCCTTGAATGAGGCCTTTTTCGCTCTCGGCCAGTACCCTTCCCGCCTCCTTTAAAGCTTCTTCACGAGCGGGAACCCCGGCGGCGATACGCCGCATGTTCTGGAGACGCTTTTCCGCGACCGCGGCCGAATCCGGAGCTGCAACCATAGCTGGGGCGCTTTCCCCGTAGACTCCATAGCGGATAATCAGGGCCGCGATCGCTGCCAGGCCCAGCAGCAGGAGCGCGCGGCGGTCACGCTCTTCGATGCGGATCGATCCGATCGTCACTTGCGCGCCCCCTCGCGGAGCGTCCGGATACGGAACACGTCGGTATTCGCCACGCGCGTCACGGAAGCGAACTCCGAATTCCGGAATTCGGGAGATGCGTCCAACACTTCGAGTAGCGGTGCAGCCGAATCCGAGTCGCCCGTGATGAGAGCGGCGTCGCGGGAAAGCTCGACCGAGCTCGCAAAGGAAGAGGCCGGCAGAATGCGCGAGAGTTCGTCGAGCGCGGTGAGGTCCTTCCTGACCTGATCCCGAAACTCGCGAATGGCGCGGATGCGGCCGGCCGTCTTTTCGATTTCGCGGTCGAGCGACCCTGACTTCCGCGCCTGGGGCTCCACTTTAGCGATCTCGCCTTCGAGCGTTTTCAAGTAGCGCCTCTGCTCGAACGCCGCCGAAGCGAACCACACAACGGCAAGCGCCAACGCAAGAGTTGAAAGCGCGGCGGCGGGCACGAGCATCGCCCGTGAATGCGAACTGCGCCGGCCTTCGGGCAGCAGGTTGGCGGTGGCCGCGAGACGGGGGCACGCGCACGTCAGCGCGGCGGCATAGCTCAACGCATTTCGGGATAGGCCGTTCTCGGCGGGGTTTGCGCGAGGAACAGGCAGTATTCGCTCCATCGGAAGGCTCTCCGTCTCGGCCGGGAGCCGCAACTCGGCGGCAGCCAGAGCGACTGCGCGTTCAAGCGGCAGGTCGAACTCCGCGAAAAAAACCGGTTTGGCGGGACTTTCACCGTAGATCTCAATTTCGCCGGTGTCGCTCGCGCGGCAGGCAAGGAATCCGGCCGGTGGGGGCTGAAACAAGCGGACCGCGCCATGGATCGCCGACGCCGGAAACGTGAACGAAGAAACAGCCACGCCCGCTTCGCTGAAAAGTTCGGTGTACTTTTCAACAACGGAGCGAAGCACGACTCCCAGCAGCAACCCACCTCCACCGGGCGCTCCCACGCGGGTCCAGGCCGACGCCACGTCCGCGTCTCCAAAGGGATGCAGGCCGTCGAGCTGGAATTCGATCGCGCCGGGAAGATCCTTGGCCGCGATACCCGGCATGGCGAGGCTTCGCACGACTACTTCGCGACGCGGCAGCGTAACGGCTGCGGTGAGGTGCGAAACGCCGTGCTGCTTGAGAAAAGCCGCGTATTCGCTCCCCCAGTCGGCTGCCTTGCGCTCGCGGAAGCGGGTGATCGCGCTGTGAGCCGTAACCTCGGCCCCGTTTGGGCGGACTCGCGCGACTGTGATGTCGAGATCGGTGTCGCGGATCTCGATGCCGACGCCCATGCCGAACGTGAATAGATTGCTCAGCACCAAGATCAGTTACTCCATTCCAGGGTCGTAGTCGAGCGATCGTACCAGCGGAGGACGCGGTAGACCGCGCCGTCAAGCTTGGGAGTGGTGAGAGCAACCACAGCCGCGACCGTGCGACGCATGTCGGAAAGTTTTCCATCGGGAAGCCTAAGACGCGCGGTGGCGCGGATGGTGTAGATGGGGCCTCCGCCGATGCGCAACCCCTGCGCGCCGGGACCTGCTCCGGCAACAAACGGGGAGAGTTCCTCGGGCCTGCGAAACGGCGCGACCCGGCGGCGCGCCACGACACCGGCGATCACGTCCGGGCTAAGACCGGTCAAAGCGAGCACGGCCGGGTGGGCCGTATTGATGTCGTATCCCGAATAGGACCCGTAAATCGACACGCATTCGATGAGTCCACCGCGCGGCCGGAGGCGACCCTGCGCATCCCTGGCCCATGTTCCGTAAAAAATATCCGCGGTCATTCCTTTTACCAACATCAATTCCTCGATCTCTTCAAATGACGCATGGCGTGCCTGAAAAGACGGGTTGAGAGACGAATAGAACAAATCGAAGGCGCTCGGCACGCCGGGCACTGCCGGGGAACGCCAGTTGGCGATTGCCGCGGCTATCTCCTCGGCACGCGGAGGTTCAGCGCCGAAAGAAAGGAGAAGGGCCGCCAGTTCCTGCGGCCGGGCGCTGTTGATGTTGACCTTGGCGCTTTCCGGGATGATCTCGACAAGGGCCTCACCGGTAGGAAAATGCAGGGGAATCAGAGGCTGCCCTTGAGTGTAGTAGCGGGATGTTCCGTCCGGCAGCAGTGAGAACGGGCCCCATTGCATATAGGCGATGGCCCGTTCAACCGCGCCCGCGGCCAGGTAGTAGCTTCGCAGGCCCTCGACCGAAGTTGCGGTGCGCTCGGTTTCACCCCGGACGGTCTGCGCAAGCGAAAATGCGATGGCGGAAAGGGCAGCCGAAAGCCACAGCACAGCAAGCAGCGCGCCGCCGCGACTCCGCGTGGCGGAAGCGGTCCTGGCCGATCCGCGCGCGTAAGCAACCGGCGGCTCCAGCAACGGACCACGATCCCTGAATCTGAAGTCGATTCGAGGCTTCATTGCCGCTTTCTCTCGCGCCCGGCTCGGCTCCGATGGAGTGTTCGCTGGTAGTGACAGTGAGTTTCTTTGAGGATTTTCAATTCCTTCACACGTTTCCTACGGCCCGTTGTAGTCCAAATCAGGTAATCGATCGACGTGCAGACGGGTCGTGACGCTCAAGGGCTGCAAGCCCGCCGCGCCCGTTTCGAGCGGACGCAGTTCGATCCGAACGGCTTGAGGCAGAGCCGTTGCGATCCAGCGATCCACCCAGCGGTCAATATCGGGCGGCGGCAACATCTCCTGGTAAGAGAAGCGGCAGGACGCCAGGCGGTCCGCAAGCACAAATGACGCGGGCCCCGCTTCGATGGGGCGATACTGCGGCGAGGGCAAGACGCCCAAACAGAAAAAGGCCGCGGTCTGGGGTCCGCCGTACGGGCGCTCATTCACCACCAAACGCAGTCCGCGGCCGTCTTCCCTTGGGATAACCTGAAATTCCAGGAGGCGGGGGTAGCCGCGAGCGGCCTCCTCAATCGAATACGTGGACACGAAGCGCATCGATTGAGGCTCTCCCTGAAAAAGGGGGATCACCACCTGGGTTGGCGTCCCAGCCGCGCAGATCGCCTTCGCAGGCATGAAAGAGGCAAGCTGTTGTTCAAGGATTCGCTGCGCGCCGGTCACCCGGCGGTTGTCCATCAGCTTTTTGTTCGCCTTGTCGAGACCGTTCAGCCCCACTCTCAAGGCGAACAACATCCCAACCGAAAGCAGGCTCAGAAGCGAGACCGCGATCAGGACCTCGATGAGCGTCACGCCGGCCCGCCTGGCACCCCGCACATGAAACTGTGGTAGCGGTGGGGCAGGCCCCCGCCTCCTTTGGCCTGCAATGTGCGTGGAAAAAGGCAGGCGGCAAAAAGCCATCGCCGGCCCCACCGGCAGGCTACCGCCCGGCTGCACCAGCGCCTCCTATCACGTCCTGTTGACGCAGCACCGACCGTCTAAATCCATCCAGTGCGAAAGACCGGCGGGTCGAGCCCGACATCCACCAGACCTCGAGTTCCATCCGGTCGATCACGGCCGCCCCCGGCTGCGCCTGCGCCTGCGTCTCGAACGTTGTGAGCACGGCGCGCCAGCCAGAGCGCGTGCCCAGAGATACCGCGGCGTCGAACTGCCCTTCGATCGGCTGCCCTTTGGCAAGCCGAGGGTTGGCCAGGAGTTCGTCCATCTTCGACCGCGCGATCATTGCAGCGTGGTCGTAATCGGTGAGCCGGGCGGCATTGCGCATGGATGCGGACATCGCAGATAACAAACCCACCACGGCGATAGCCATGATCGTAGTTGCGACCAGAACTTCGAGCAGCGTGAAGCCGCGCTGCTTCGAGCGGCTGGGTTTCATGAGTTTGGAAGCCGCTCGACGAGCGGTACTCCAGTTCGCGGATCGACGCTTACACGTCTGCGCGCACCGCGCCGGTTTGACATTTCGACGGAAATTCTTGGATGCGAAGCTCCGGGCAAGAGAATAAATCGCCGCGGATCGGCTGCGTCGCCGGGGGGCTTCGGCAGCACCGCGTAAATCGAAACACCCACGGGCATTTCGAGCCGGCGCGTGTAGGCGGCGTCGGATGACAGCACCAACACCGCGTTCTCCTTGATCGAAATCGTGACTTCGACCGCCTCCTGCCGCCGCTCGGCGCGGTTCGCCGCGGAATTAAGCAGCGCGGCGACTGAATCGGACGCGGAGGAAAGACGCAGCGTATCCACTCCGGACGATACCGACGGATATGAGATCCCGGCCATCAGTCCGATCAGCGTGGCGACGATCAACATCTCGATAAGCGTCACGCCGGCGCTTGTACGGCGGCGATTCACTGGCTCTTCCAACTCAGGACGTCCGCGTAAATACCCTCGCCTCCGGGCTGCCCGTCGGCGCCGAGCGACACAATGTCCGGTTCGTCGCCGTGTTCACCCGGGAACTTATACGTATACGGGCGGCCCCACGGATCAACCGGGATGTCCTGCGGCAGATACGGCCCTTGCCATTGGTTCACTTCGGCCGGTTTCACGCGCAGTGCGTTGAGACCTTGTTCAGTGCTCGGAAAAAGGCCGGTGTCGAGCTTGTAGGCACCGATCGCCGTCATGAAGGAGTTGATCTGCGCGCGGGCCGCCGTCACCCGCGCCGTGTCGCTTCTCTTGAGCATGCGAGGCGCTACCAGCGCGGCGAATAGCGCAATGATCGTCACAACCACCAGCATTTCAATCAGAGTTACGCCCGAACCGCTTCTTCTTCGCCGTTCGCTCACTTGCCGTTCCATGAATCCTCCCTTAGTACTGTTAAACAGCCACTTCGTTGATACTCGTGATGGCGAGCAGCATACTCAGAATCAACGCGCCCACCATCAGACCCATTACCAGAATCACAAGCGGTTCGAACAAAGACGTGAACCGTTTGATAGCCGATTTCGTCTCCGCTTCGTAGATATCCGCCATCTGCGCAAACATCTGATCCAATCGCCCCGTCTCCTCACCCACGCTAAGCAGATGGCCGGCGAGTGCCGGGAAAACCGCGGCGCGGCGTAGCGGAGCGGCAATACCCTCGCCTCGCTTGACCCCGGTGGAAACGGCTTCAAGCGCACCCGCGATCTTCTTGTTGTTCAGAATGGCCGAGGCGATCCCGAGCGACTGCACAAGCGGCACGCTGTTCGCCACCAGCGTCGCCATGGCTCGCGCGAATCGCGCCGTCTCGGCTTTCCGGAGCGCGTCGCCAAGCAGGGGGACGCGCAGGCGGAAGGTGTCCCACCACATGCGACCCGTGGCAGTGCGGATGTAAGTCCGTAGCGCGAGCGCAGCCGTGGCCATGCCGCCCGCCGCCATCCACCAGTAGTTTTGCACGATGCGGCTTGCTTCGAGCATGATCTGGGTCGGAAGCGGTATTTTCATCCGCGATTCTTCGAAAACCGAAGCAAAACGCGGAACCACGAAGTTCAGCAGCACGAAAATCGAACCTGCTCCCACCAGAGCGAGCAGCCCCGGATAGATCATCGAAGAGATGATGTAGCCCCGCAATTCGTCGCGAGAGCGCTCGAACTGGGCGAGGCGGTCGAACACCGAGGCGAGTGTTCCGCTGGCCTCGCCGGCCCGCACCATGTTCACGAACAGATCGCTGAAATAATCCGGATGCGTGGCGAGGCTTTCAGCGAGCGACTTGCCGCCCTTTAGCACGCGCAACAGGTCCAGAATCACGGCGCGAAACACAGGCTTTTCACTGAGTTCGCTTGTGATCGTGATCGCGCGGTCGAGCGGCACTCCGGCATTGAGCAGCGTGGAAAGTTCCTGAGTAAAGAACAGGACGTCTTTCTTCCTGCTGGCGGAAAAACCAGGCAGCTTGAAGTCGAACGTCTTCCTTTCCTGCGCGCCGACGTAGACCGGCGTCAGGCCCTGTTTGCGTAGCTCCTTGGCGACAGATTTCTCGGACTCGCCCGAGAGGCTGCCGCTTCTCGGCTTCCCGTCAGCCGCCACCGCGCGAAAGAAATAGGTTGCCATGGCCTAGAATTCCTGGGTCACGCGCATCACTTCTTCGGCCGTGCTCGTGCCCGCGCGCACCTTCATCCAGCCGTCGTCCCGCAAGCTTTGCATGCCGTTTCGTCTCGCGGCACTGGTTATCTGAGAGGCGTCCGCGTTCGCCATGATCAGCTTCCGGATTTCGTCGTTCAACTCCATCAGTTCGAAGATGCCGACCCGCGAAGTATAGCCTGTCCCGCCGCAGCGTTCGCATCCCGCGCCCTTCCAGCAATCGACCAGGCCGCCATCGGGCGCGGTTCGTGTTCCCGCCGGTAACTTACAATGCAGGCAAATCACACGCACCAGCCGCTGCGCCAGCACGGAGACCAGCGAAGACGTGATCAGGTAGTTTTCGACTCCCATGTCGGTCAGGCGCGTAATGGCGCTGGGAGCGTCGTTGGTATGAAGAGTGGAGAAGACGAAGTGCCCCGTGAGCGCGGCCCGGATTGCGATGTCGGCCGTTTCGCGGTCGCGGATTTCGCCAACCCTGATGACATCCGGGTCCTGCCGCACAATATGACGCAGGCCCGACGAAAACGTGAGCCCGATCTGGGTGTTCACATGGAGCTGATTGATGCCGTCCATCTGGTATTCCACGGGATCTTCGATGGTGATGATTTTCTTGTCCGGCAGATTGATGCGCTTGAGCGCTGAGTAGAGCGTGGTGGATTTCCCGGAGCCTGTCGGCCCTGTAACCCGGAAAATTCCGTGCGGCAGCGACGTGCAGTATTCCATGCGCGACAGCATGTGATCGTCGAAGCCAAGCCGGCGCAGGTCGTAGAAATCGCCCGCCGACCGGTCGAGCAGGCGCATGACGACGCTCTCTCCGTAAAGCGTGGGGAGCGTCGAAACGCGGAGGTCCACTTCGCGTCCCAGAATCTTTAGCTTGATGCGCCCGTCCTGTGGCAACCGGCGCTCGGCGATATTCAGCTTCGCCATGAGCTTCAGGCGTGAAATAATCGCGGCCTTCAACTCGCGCGGCGGCTGTTCCTGACTAAAGAGCACGCCATCGATGCGGTAGCGGATCCGGAATTCCTTCTCGAAGGGCTCGATATGGATATCGCTCGCACGCCTTTCGACCGCCTGGGCGATCATGGCGTTGACCAGGCGTATGACCGGGGCTTCGCTTGCCATGTCGCGCAAGTGTTCGAGATCTTCGCCTGCCTGCGCGGAATCGACCGCCGGGTCGAGGGCCTCCTTCTCCGCTTCCCCGTAAAGCCGGTCGATCGCTTCGAGAATATCCGGCTCGGCTCCGAACACGGCGCGAACCTTGAAGCCGCAGAAGCCGCGCACAGCGGCGATGGTCTCGAAATCCAGCGGATCGGCCATCGCAACCGTGAGTGTGGAGTCGGAGAGCGCGTAAGGTATGACACGGGCTTGCCGCATGAACCGCGGGGCGAGACCCTCGATCTCCGGCGACACCGGCGGATCGAATCCGGCGAGCGTCACAAGTTCGATATCCAACTGTTCAGAGAGCGCCGAGATCACGTCGCGCATGGCGACGAAGCCCAGGTCCGCGAGAATCTTCCCGAGCTTGTCTCCGCGCCCCTTCTGAATTTCAAGCGCCTGATCCAGATCTTCCCGCTCGATGAGGCGGCGCGCAATCAGCATCTCGCCAAGACGCATCAAAATTCCGCGACCTCGACGTAAGACTCGGGATTGATCGCGCGGTCGAGCAGTTTCCGCTTTTCCGCATGCATGAGAATCTGTCGCGGCAGCCCGGCCATGTCCTCCCACGAATAGTAAAACAACGAGACCCCGAGAGCGATGCGCTCGTTCGATGGAACCGTATCGAGCGACGCGGCGGAATCCGCAAGCATATCCCGCATCTTGCGCTTCAATCCCGGGATTTGCTGCACTTTTCGCGCATGCACCCGGCTCACGTCGTCTTTCGAAATGGATTGCCGGAACGGGGTAATCGAGGGACCTTGAAAGAGATTCACCTCGGCCGTGAACACGGCTCCGTAACCCTCCAGATAAACGCCGCGCGTATTGCCCAGCAACATGAACGAATCTTCCGCGCCCAACTTTTCAAGCTTGCCGTCGAAACTCTTCTCCATGGCGGCTAAAGCCACGCGCTTCACGCGCGGCACGGCGGCGAAGCCGGTCCAGATTGCTGCCGCGGACAACGCAGCGATACACAAGACCCGCTTCATCGCCCGCCTCCGTCGTTGCTCGCGAGAAGCATCACATTCAAACGCTTCTGCAGTACCGAGAGCGACTCCTGATAAGAAACCAGATTCGCCATGCGTTCCAGGTTCTCTCGCTTCTCCATTTCCTTCAGAAGCGCGGCCGTCTTCGCCTCGCCGTGCGACATCGCGGCATCCACGACGGCGGCGATTTCGGCCGCGCTCATGCCGCTGGCCGCTGCCGCTACCGCCGGCGCAGGCGCCGAAACGGCAACCGGCGCGGGCCTGTAGAACGCCGAAACCAGCAGCGCGGCGGAAAGCATTGCCGCGGATGCGAAGCCCAGGCGCGGCCCGGAGTTCCAGAACGTGGACCATGCACGCCGCAACCCCGAAGGCTCGAAGACCTTGTCCGAGACAAACCCGATGCGTTGGGGGATCTCCTCGTCCCTCAGGGAGAGCAGCGCGGCCTGCGTGTACCTCAAACTCTCCAACTGTTCGCGGCAACGAGCGCATCCGGAGAGATGGCCCTCCACTTCGGCTGCTTCCTCGGGGCCCAGTTCGTGCAGAAAATAATCGCGTAAATCAAATGGCGGGCAGTTCACTTTCACCTCGCGTCCCAAGCGGAGACAGATCCCGTTTCAAAATCTCCAGCGCGGCATACACGCGCGATTTCACCGTGGAGACAGGGCAGGAAAGGATCTCCGCCATTTCCTCAAACTTGAAGCCTTGATAGATCTTCAGGACGACCGCTTCCCGCTGCTCCGGACCCAGCCGGTCGAGCGCGCCGCGCACCGCGATTCCCAATTCGATCGGGAAGGCGGACCCGGCCCGGTCGGCCATGGGAAACTCCGCCGCGGCCGTCTCCGCCTCCGGCTTTCTTTTCCGGAACAGGGAATAGGCCTCATTGTGCGCGATGCGGAACAACCAGGCCGCAAAACGGGCGGAATCCTCGAGCTTCCGAAGGTTCTGATAAGCTTTCAAAAACACGTCCTGGCTGAGATCGAGCGCGTCTTCGCGATTGCCGGTGATCCTGAGCAGGTAATTGTAGACGCGCTTTTCCCATCGGGAGATGAGAAGGTTATAAGCCTCTACGTCTCCCCGGCGCGCCTTCGGAATCAGGTCGGCATCCTCAATCGCCCGGAAAATCAAATCAAGGGCTCCTTGTTCATGGACGCGAGAGGCGTCTAAAAAGTCTGGAACTATCTTCCCGGCGGATGCGGCGGCTCCGGTCCGGGCGGCGCCTCGTGATTCACCGCAGTCAACCGCACTTCGCACGTGCAGCAATCGCTACATCGCCGGCAGCGCTCGCAGATATGATTATCGCAGGCGTCCTTTGTGCACCGGACGCAAATCCGCAGCGACGGCTCTTCGCAAATGCTGCAGGCAAAACTCATTTCTTCGCCCCCGCGGCGCGAGCCTTCTCGGCCTCGTTCGGCTGTTTCGAGAGGAAACCGCGGCAGCGCTGCGCTTCCTGATCGACCACTTTGAACTCGAGTTCCTTGGCTTTGGCCAGGTCGACCAGGTGCTCGCGCAGACGCGCGGCGTTGATGTCGTTCTCGGCCATGATGCCGCGCATGAGTTCGGCGAGGGCCGGATTCTGGTAGGTGTGGACGGCGTCGGCAACCGAATTCAAGACGCCATCAAGCGCCTGGAGCCGGAAGAACGCTTCGAGGGCGTAGGTGAGGCGCTCGGGGTCTTGAGAGAGCGCCTGGGAGGCGCGCACCAGATCGAGCGTCCGCGACCGTCCGGCGTTCCACTGCTCGACGTAGGTTTTCGGCGCCCCCTTCCTGATCCATTCCTGGGGCGTGAGCTTGTCGAGCAGTTCGGTCAACCGCTTCGCGTGCGCGGCGACGGCATCGGACATCTTGCTGACGTCCCAAACGGCGCCGATGCCGTTCTGGGCGGAGGCGGGCGCTGCGAGGCCGGCGATAAGAAGGCAGAATGCCGGTATGGGCGATCGATAAGCCATGCAATTCAATTCTACAACCAGCAGGAAGGGGAGTATTGACCGCGGCGAATGGAATGGCCGCACGACACGGAAGGACCCCTGCCGGGACCAATGGCCGGTGGTGTCCCCCATAGGCGCTGAGATAGGCGCAGCGCCAGAGTGGCCACGGCTGAGAACGATCCCGTCTCGGGCGCGCCCGATTGATTGCAACTTCCCGGAACGCCGTTTCCCGGACCGCTTGTCCCGGCTGCGACGCTCAGGGTTCAACAGGGAGCTTTGTGCGAGTAGTGGACCACTCGCTCGGAATCACCCGGATTCATTGCAACAGGGCGCTAGACGGCCCCGCAGGGTACCGACTGGTGTACGGTACCGTTTCACGGAACACTGGGCAACAGGGCGCGCTTTATCAACGGGCTGGAGCATTCCCGGCACACCGCGCGCTCCGCCTGCCCCACCTACTTCAACGCCCCGATTGCATACTTCAGCATGGCTCGGCGGATCTGATATTCGTACCGGGCGGACGAGCTCGCGATCTCCGCACCCGTCTTGCTCAGTTGCGCCTGGCTCAGTTCGACCATCGAACTCAGACCCAGGTCGTACCGCGACTGCGCCAGGTCGAGCGCGAGCACTGCCTGCTCGAGTAATTCGCCCGTCACGGCAAGCCTTTCGAATGCCGTGTTTGCGTCCAGCCATGCGACTTGGACGTCGCGCGCGACGCGGTTCTCCGCGTCCCGGACGCGCTGCCGCGCAGCTTGCGCACGGAGGTCCGCCTCGGACCGGCGCGCCGCATTCAGGTGTCCGTTGAACACCGGGATATTCAGATTGACGCCCACCGCGGCGTAGCGCCCTCGAAGACGTTCGTCGTGGCCGGGAATGGCGCCGGCGCTCGCAATCGCTCCAAAAGCGGGGAGTCGAAGACTTTTTTCGGCCTCAGCGAATTTCAACGCCGATTCGCTCTCCGCGCGCAGGCTCGCAAGTTCGGGTCTGGCTCGCAGCGCCTCACTCACGAAAAGCTCGGGTTCGCCTGCCAGCGGATCAGGCAGGGGCTCATCGGCCAGCTCGTAATTCCGCACGTCGCGTGAACCGATAACCACTGCGAGCTCCGCGAACGAACCGCGAATCTCATTCTTCGCGCCGAGCAACAGCAGCTTCGCCTCGGACAGGCTGACGTTCGCGAAGCTCAGGTCCAGTCCCGATCTCAGTTTGCTCTCTGTCAACGCCGCGACACGCTCCGCGATCAGACGGCGATTGCCGACCGTCTCTTCGGCGACACGCAGCACCGCATGCGCCCGCAGCGCGGTGAAGTATGCCCTGTCCACCTGTAGGAGGACATCCGCGCGCACGCTCTCCGCGGTTTCCTCAAGCGAGCGCGCCCGCAAACGGGAACTGTCCGTCAGCCTCGCGGTGCGTCCGAAGTCTGAAATCAATTGATTGATCGTGAAGCCCGTCGCGAAGCGGTTGAAGATGATGGGATTGTTCAGTCCGCCCGCGGCGATCCGCGAATTTTCGGCTGCCGCGACTGCGCTCACGCTTCCGAACAAGGTGGGCAGCAAGGCCGCGTGCACTACCGCCGTCGCTTCATTCGCCGCCCGGGCGTTCAATTGCGCCGCACTCACCTGAGGGTGGTTGCGGATGGCCAGCGCTTCCGCCTCTTTGAGCGTGAGACGCTTCGGAGTCTGGGCGAATCCAGCGGTTGCGGCAAGAAGCAGAACGCAGCGGCAAAGAACCATGGACGGGGGCCGGCAGACGGCAAAAAGCACTAGTGTCTAGTTGCATTAGTTCTGGTACTACTGTATGTTGAGTCATGCGCCGAAAGTCCGCGAAATTTCAGCTCAGCGACGAAGAGATGAAGACCTTAGAGGGATGGACCCGCCAAGGCAAGACGGAGCACCGTTT
>SYKU01000331.1 GCA_005808865.1 Acidobacteriota bacterium | reverse complement strand
CGGCAAGTGCGGCAAGCGATCGACGACTTTGTTGAAGTCTACAACGAAAAGGCAGCGCCGTTTGAATGGAAGAAGGCAGTCGTGTTCCCTTCCGGCCCCAAAGCCAAGTACTCTGACTTATGCAACTAGGTACTAGCTGCTTCCCTTTTCCGAGAAAGCCCCAGTGAATCGGAAACCCAATCTGATACACTTTCCTTCCGCCCACCGTCATCGGTTTGATGCGGCGCGTCACCATGGCCTTGCCTTCGATCGACCCTCGCGCCGACGTAACCTTTACCTTCCCGCCGTTTTCGATGCCTTTCTCTTTCGCCAGTTCCACCGGAATCTCGATGAAGAATTCCGGCTGCAACTGCATGTTGTATGGATTGTTCTTCGTCCAGTAATGAAAGTGCTCCGTCAGCCGGTACGTCGTGCAGACGATCGGATATTCCGCGGCTTCTCCGAGCTTGTCGAATTCCGTGGTGAAGCGTTTCAAGGCGGGGTTCGCGCTCTGCGACGGATGCAGCGGATTCGGGATGGGCGCCTCGGCCGGCTCGTAATGCTCGGAGAACGGGCCTTCGGCGAATTGCCCCGGCACGAAGAGCCGCGCCACGCCTTCGGGCAGCATGATGAACGCGCCCATCCCGGCATCGGCTGTTGTTGCGGGCGCGCTGTCGGGCTTGAAATCCGGGACGTCGCCCACCCACTTCTCGCCGTCCCAGCGAAGCACCGGACGCGAGGGATCCCACGGCTTCCCATCCCCATCCGCCGAGCAGCGGTTGTACATGATGCGACGGTTCGCCGGCCAGTTGAAAGACCAATTCGGATGCGCGCCGAGCCCCCCGGGGTCGGCCGTGTTCCGCCGCTGCGTCAGATTTCCGGCCTCGGGATAACACCCGATGTAGAGCCAGTTGCCGCAGAGTGTGGAGCCATCGGCGCGCGTGTCGAGAAACTTTCCAAGCTGCGCGCCCGCTTTCAGGACGACGGTCTTCGGGTCCTTTTCGTCCCTGATATCCTGAATTGCCCAGCCGTTGATCTCTTTCAGTACCTCTTCCATCGAAGGCTTCGAAGGATTGGTGTACCACCAGTTCAAGTTGATGACGGACTCGGCTTGCCTGCCGCCTTCAGCCGCGTACAGTTCGCGAACGCGAAGGAAAATGCGGGCGGTGATCTCCTGATCCGCCAGCGCCTCTCCGGGCGGATCGATCGCCTTCCACTTCCATTGAATCCATCGCGCGGAATTCGTGAACGTCCCGTCCTTTTCCGCGAAGTTCGCCGCCGGCAGCAGGAACACTTCGGTCTGGACGTCGGCCGGCGTCTTGCCGGTCAACGCCAGAATATCGGGCTTCCAGAAAGCGGCGGTTTCCTGCTCAAAATTCTCCGCCACTACCAGCCACTTCAGCTTCGACAACCCGCCCAAAACCTTGCGCGAGTTCGGACCGTTCGACACGGGATTCATGCCATAGCTGATCAACCCTTCCATGCGGCCCTGGAACATGTGGTCGAAGATATAAGCCCAACTCCAGTTCTCGTAAACCCCGGGTGCGGACTCCGGCAGCTTGGGATGAAGATGATAGGCGAAGCCGGTCTCTTTCGTTGCGGCCTTGCCGTAGAAGGCCTTCAACTGACTCACCACGAAGCGGTCCGTATTCGAGTAGAAGTTCATCGCGTTCGGACGCAGCGGTTTGGGAGTCACGGCGTCGATGAACGCCTTCAGCGACTGATGGCCGGCCTTCTGGATCGCGACGTAGCCCGGCAGGTTGTGATACCCCATGCCGCAATCCGTGCCGCCCTGAATGTTCGCGTGTCCGCGAAGTGCGTTCAATCCGCCGCCCGCGATGCCCATGTTTCCCAGCAACAACTGAAGCATCGCCGCCGCGTGAATCAGTTGCACGGACGAGCTGTGGTGCGTCCAGCCGAGCGCGTAGAGAATGGTTCCGGCTTTATCCGGTTTGTAGGTCGACGTGATCAGTTCCGCCGCGCGGACAAATTCCTCGGGCTTGCAACCGCAAATCTTCGAGACCATCTCCGGCGTGTAGCGCGCGTAGTGTTTCTTCATGAGTTGAAACACCGAGCGCGAATGCTCCATCGTGGCGTCGATTTTGGCGTAGCCTTGCGCGTCGAGATCGTAACTCCACGACGATTTGTCGGCGTAGGTTTTCTCTTCCGTGTCCCAGCCGGAGAACAGACCCGCGGCTTCGTCGAAGGCATAGCCTTCCTTAACCAGGAACGTGGCGTTGGTGAAAAGGCGCACGTACTCCGCGTTATACCGGTTCCCGGTGAGCGCGTAGTGAATGAGGCCGCCGAGAAACGCGATATCGGTGCCGACGCGAATCTGCGTGAATGAATCGGAGACCGCGGAGGTGCGGTTATAGCGCGGGTCCACCGAGACGAGCTTCGCGTTGCGGTTCCGCTTGGCGTCCATGACGAAGCGGAAACCCACCGGATGGTTCTCCGCCGGATTCCCGCCCATGGCAAGGATGACATCGGCATTCGCGATGTCGGTCCAGCCATTGGTCATGGCTCCCCGGCCGAAGGTGGCGGCCAGACTGGCCACCGTGGGTCCGTGTCAAATCCGGGCCTGTTGTTCGAGCGGCACCACGCCGAGACCGGCACGAAAGGCTTTCACTAGCAGGTAATTGTTCTCGTTCGAATCGGTGCATCCGCCCACGACGCCCATGGCCGTAAGTGCGTTCACTGTCCTGCCGAGCGCGTCCTTCTCGATGAGATGTTCGTCGCGGGTCTTCTTGATGAGGCGTGCGATGCGGTCGATGGCCCAGTCCCACGATTTGTCTTCCCAGTGATCGGACCCCGGCGCGCGGTAGCGGACCTTCGTGAGGCGTAGGTCATTGACGATGTCCTGCTTGAGCGTGATGCCTTTCGGACAGAGCGAACCGCGGTTGATGGGGTGATCGGGATCGCCTTCGACGTGCACGACGGACGGCTTGACGTTGCGTGACGTATCGCCGAGGGTGTGGATGATGACGCCGCAGCTTACCGAGCAATAGGGGCAGGTGGAACGGTTCTCGGTGGTGCGCGCGATTTTCAACTGGCGGGTTTGGGCGTAGGCGGGAGCGAGGTCGAAGCCGAGCACGGCGACGGCCGCGCCGGTAGACGTTGCGGCTTTCAGGAACGTTCGGCGTGTCGGCGTCATGGCGAGTGCCTCATTGCCTGACATGATGGCGCACGGGGCGGGTGCGGTGCAAGTTGGGAGTGTGGGCGCGGGGGCCGCGCTTCGCGCGGTTGGCAGTCGAAACCGGCTGCCCCACCACCTGCCCGGTCTTTAAATTATGGTTTATCAAGCACTTGAAATGGGGGGTGACGCAGAAATTTATTTTTGTTGTGTCGCGGCGTCCGCCAGGGTTCATTCTCCTCCGTTCGGATTATACAGGTCCCGGTTCGTCAATCCGGCGGGAATTCTCCCGAAGGCTTTGGGATCCATGGGGCAAATGGTTCAAAGCCTGTGACTGGGGACGGCAGGCGCCCTGCCCGGGCGAAGCGGGACTGGCCGCGACTCGCGCGGCAGGCAAGTCGAAACCGACTGCCCCACATCCCATCCGGACTTTAAGTTGTGTTTTGTCAAGCACTTGAATGGGGGGTGACGCAGAAATTGATTTTTGTTGTTTCGCGGCGCCCGCGAGGGTTCACTCGCTCCCCGCTCGGATTATACCCGTCTGATTTCGTCAAGCTGGTTGGGATTCTCCCGAAGGCTTTTGGGATCAACGTGGAAAAATAGTTCAAGCACCGTGACTGGGGACGCCAGCCGTCGCGAGGGTTCTCAGTCACGCAAGGATCAAGCGGCGTCCCTTTGGATCGGGAATCGGATCGCCAAACTCCTTCGCCGTGTCGAGCCAGAGGCGAGTGGCTTCCAGGGCGCTGCTGAGCGCCGCTTCCGGTGAAGCGCCGTGTGCAACGCACCCCGAAAGTTCCGGCACCTCGGCAACGAACACTTCGTCCTCTTCGCTCCAGTAAATGATGACCTCATACTTGCTCATTCCAGTTCACCAACCTTGTTTTTTCAAGATGACGGCACGCACCTGCTTTGCCTGGTAGGCTTCGCGTTGTTGCCGTCCCGCTGCAAATTGATTTTCTCCTCGACCCCTGCCTTCCGAAAGAGATGATGGCTGCCTTTGACGCGCTTCTCGAAGCCCAGGCTTTCCAGCAAAGAACACAGGTCGTCAAAACGGATCGACGCATCGGAGGCTCCGCTCAGGAGGCGTCGGAGCGTCGTGGCAGCGCTCACCACAATATTGTACCCCGCTGCGTCCGAGCCGTATTCGCCGTCTATCGGCGTGGACGGGATGAGTGGATGGCTGACAAGCCCGGGCGATGGCGCTCCACATGGTTTGGCACACGCAGCGCGACGCGATGCGGGTGGCTTTCGACGGGGGAAGCGCGGTATTGTGGGGACATGGGGATGACGCTGAATATCCCGGACTCGGTGCTCCAAGGCCTCCGTATTCCAGAAGGCGAGATTGCGCAGCGCCTCCGGACCGAACTCGCCATCGCGCTCTATGCCCAAGGAGCGCTCTCGCTCGGCAAAGCGGCGGAACTCGCGGAGATGAATCGAATGCTCTTCGGTGAGACAGTGGGGCAGCGAGGGATTGCACGGCATTACGGCGACGCGGAGTTGGCGCAAGACGTCTCCTTTGCTCGTAGCGAGTAATACGTCGCCGATTTCGAACCTTTCTATCATTGGCCGCCTGGATCTTCTCCGAAGTCAGTTCGGTGAGATCCTGATTCCCGACGCTGTGCGGTTTGAACTCCAATCAACTTCCGCACCCAACAGCGTTGAAGCAGATCCAACAGGCTCTCCAGGACGGTTAGATCAAGCCGCAGGCACTCCGGAAGGACAACATCGCGCGACTTCTCGCAGCGGATCTCGATCCCGGTGAGGCCGAGGCCATCGCGCTGGCGCTAGTGTCTAGTTGCAGTAGTTCTGGTACTACTGTATGTTGAGTCATGCGCCGAAAGTCCGCGAAATTTCAGCTCAGCGACGAAGAGATGAAGACCTTAGAGGGATGGACCCGCCAAGGCAAGACGGAGCACCGTTTGG
>SYKU01000330.1 GCA_005808865.1 Acidobacteriota bacterium | reverse complement strand
CATGTTGGCCACGAATTCGGACTTGATGGAGTTCGCGTGTTCGGCCGTCCGCCAGGCCCTTCAGGTCCTGAGGCTCTGGAACAACAGAAGGAACACTACGCCCACCACGCCGCCCAGACCCCAGGAAAACACGCGGTTCCGCTCCGCCGCGCTCTGAAGCGAGAAGAAGGAACGAGTTTCTCCGGCCGAGTACGAGGACCAGAGGTCGATGCTCGCGGACAATGTCCCGTCCATCGCCAGCGTGGAGATTTCGTCCCGCAACGCATCCGCGGCCACCTGATGGGCTTTGGTGGCCGCGATGCCGGCTTCGCTGTAGGCCCCCGGGACAAAACGTATTTGAAGTGCCGTACTCTCACAGCCGCCTGGGCGTTCGAGCAACATCACATCGAGATTGCGCGACTCAAGAAAGCCTGCATCCACTTCACCCGAGCAAACCGACCTGACCACCAACTCGTTATTTGCCTTACCGGTAAGGCCGGCTGCGGGGAGAAAGTCTCGCGCCATTCGAGTGGCCATCGGAAACATGGGATGAGCTACGGTGCGGCCTGCCGCTGCTTCAGGGCTGGTCACATTGCGATCTTTGCGGGAAATGAGGCAGAAGTTGTTCTGGAGCCATGGCTTCGAAATATGGAAGCGCGCCTTGCGCTCTGCCGTGACGCCTAGCACCGGCCAGAGGTCCACGACCCCTCGGGCGAGGGCAACATCCGGCAGCATTCCACTGATCCACACCCATTCGATCGAAATACCGCGCCGCCGGGCGGCCGCTCCAACGACCTCAACCGCCAGACCGCGCACCTCGCCGTTCTCGCCCAAGACAGTGTAAGGAGGAGCGTTATCAGCGCCCACACGGTACGTGCGTTGTGGAGGCTGGCGCGAAGCGCGCCAAGCAGCCAGCAGGGAGAAAAGCACGGCGAAGGCAAGGGCCGACACGATAATCGGCATGGCTAGGCGCCGAACCTTCGAGCTTCCCCTGGACACGTTGGATCTATCGGTGTAATTCGCCGACCACATTAGGAGCGCGACGCCGGTCACCGCGTCGCGTAGTAACCCGCCCGCGCCCGGACGGTCAGGCCCCTCTGTGCCTTCATCTCAATGCGGATACGCCGGAAGCCCTCCGCATCCGGTGTCGGCGCGACGTATTGGATGTTGTAGCGCGCGCGAATTCGCTCCACCATCTGGAAAAACGTTTCGCCAATTTTTCCTCCCGCCAGAGCCTCCCCGCCCGTCTGCTGAGCCAACTTGAGCACATCCGAGGGCGTAAAATCCGGATTCGGGCCCCGCGGGCGGACCGGCGGCGCGGGATGTCCGAAGGGCCCAATCACGATGGCGTTCAACACCACATCGGCGCCGTAGAGGGCTCTCAACGCATCTTCGTCGGTTACCTGATAGTTCAGGCTCTGATTATCGGTAACGATCAAGATGGCTCTACGGCCCCGCAGGGGCTGCTTCCCGATATGGGCGGCCGCCGTGACGATCGCCTGGTTGATCGCCGTGCCGGAGCCAAGCGACTTGTCCAGCACGGCGTCTCGCATCCATTCCGCCACGCCGGTGAAGTCGGAAGTGAAGTCTTCACGCACCTCCGCACGGCGCGCGAAGAGCATCACCGAAACCCGGTCGCTTTGATAAAGCTGCTTAAGCGCCCCTCGCGCCGCTGCCGCCAGAAGCTGTAGCGAGCGCGACATGCTGCCGCTTACGTCCAGAAGCAGCAGCAAATCGAGAGGCTCGGATTCCAGCCCGAAATGCGCGATCGTCTGCTGTTTCCCCTCGTCGAAAACCGCGAAGTCGCCGGCCGTCAAGTTGTCGATAGTGCGCCCGTTGCGGCCTACAACCTGGGCGTCCACGTGCACGAGTGTCACGCCGCTTCGAAAGGTTGGGGCCTCCTGGGCCGAAGCCACGAAAGTGAGGAAAAAGACTGCCCGCTTCATTTCGCTGGAAGAGCGTTCCGCAGAAAGTCAGCCACGTCCCGGCGCAGCTTCTCAAGCGACACATCGTGGATGTACATCATGTGTCCGGCCTCGTATTCCGCGATCGTGATGTTCTTCCGCAGGCTCGGATCAAGACCCATATGGCTCAGTGTATACTCGGTCGCGAAAAACGGGGTTGCAAGGTCGAAATACCCGGAGCCCACGAACAGCTTCATGTACGGGTTCTTCGCGAAGGCGGCGCGGAGCGCTTCACTTACGTCCGCGTAACCGCGCCCGGCTGATCCCCAGTTCCACGAACCGATTCCACCGCCCAAGATATAATAGGGCATGTCGGACTTGTAGTTCAGTTCCCGGCGGACGTAGTCGTTAAACGCGGCCGTGTAGGGAGGACGGATGATCGCCATCGCTGGATCGAAATCGGGCGTCTCGGAGACTGCGAGTTCATCGATGCCCTCGAAACGGCTGTCCAGCCGGCCGACCGTCTTCCTGTCGTTTCGCAGCAGCTCTTTGATGAAGTGCTGAATCTCCACCCGCAGGTCGACCTGATCGAGATAGCGCCGCTCGATTCCCGTATACCGGGAAAGCTTTCCCATCGTATCGGCGCGCTCGCCGGGCGTCAGGCGGTCGCCCTTCGCGAGCGCCTCGGCGTATCCGGAGGCGGCCCAAGCTTTCGATTCGTCGACGGCTCTCCGCAGGCCGCTCTTCTGAAGATCGCCCGGCAGTTTCTTGTGATACCAGGCGGTCGCAGTGTAGGTGGGGAGGAAGAGCACATATGGCAGGTCGTTGCCCTTCATGAAGCGTGCGGTCTGGAAGTTAAGGATGGAAGAGATCAGAAGAATGCCGTTGAAAGCGATGCCCTTCTCGATGAGGTGCCCGGAGAGCCCGGCGGCGCGCGTCGTACCGTAACTCTCGCCGACGAGAAACAGCGGTGAGGCCCATCGCTCATAGCGCCCGAGGTAGAGCCGGATGAACTCGCCGACGGATTCGATATCGCCCTCGACGCCCCAAAATTTCTTGCCGAGTTCAGGCTTTCGCGGGCGGCTGTAACCGGTACCCACGGGGTCAATAAACACGAGGTCTGTCTGGTCAAGCCACGTGTGTTCGTTGTCGACAGTTTCGAACGGAGGCGGAGGCATGCGTCCATCGCCCAGCATCTTGACGCGCTTGGGTCCGAGCGCGCCCAGATGCAGCCAGACTGATGACGACCCTGGACCCCCGTTGAACGAAAACATCAGAGGCCGGGCACCGGGCTTGGCTTCGCCGTCGAGAGTATAGGCGACGAAGAACATGTCCGCCTCGGTCTCGTCCGCGGCATTCCTGATAGGCAGCTTGCCGGTGGTGACGGTGTATTTCAACTCTTTTCCAGCGACCTTGATGGAGTGAGTTGTGACCGCCGGCTTTTCGTCCGCCGGGTCCGCCTGACCTGAATCCCTGACGCCGGCCTTGGATGCCTCGGCCTTGGGTGGCGTGGCGAGCTGCTGGGCGGCGAGGGCAGAGGACGCGATCAGGACAAGGAGCGGGAGAACCATTTCATGAATCTATCACGAGACGTAACTCTGTCGAAGAAAACCGTGCGCGTTGTTTGCGCTGAAGACCGGCGTCGAGCGACTCCCGAAATCGCAACTGGCGGAATCCGGTACTCCGAGCCTCCCCGCCGACAAGAGAACTTCGCTCGAATCCACGGCAAGGCAGTCGCCGTGTTTTCGATGTGATCCCGGCTACGGCCAGGATGTCAGGCGAAGGACTGTTCCACCATTTACAGGCCGCTGCGCTTCAGGGCGTACTCGATCGCTTCCTGAGGAACCTTGAATTCCGCCATCGCACCGTTGCCCATGAAGCCAAGATCGTCGAAACCAATCTTGCTCGTGTAGAAGGCATCCACCACCATGTTGCGCGCCCAAGTGAAGAATCGGATGCCTGGCGCAAGCGCCGGCGAATCGTTCTTCCGGTAGGCGATCAGGTCGAGCATCGCCGTCTGCTGCTCCGGTTTCGCGTCCGCGAACAAAGCGCCGTAACGCTTCTTCATCTCACGATCGAGCCACCCCAGGCCGCCCGTGTAAATCTCCTTCAATTCGACGTTGTTCGCGCACAACAGGTCGACGTATTCCGGCGCGCCGGCTTCGATCGCTCCCTTCGATTTTTCATCCGGAGGGATAATCATTTCCACCAGGCGCCGGAGAGATCTGTACTCTATCGCGTTCAACGCTCTGGGCTTGTAAGGGCCGGCTGCCCTTTGGATGGCGGCTTCCTGGTGAACGTGCTGCGCGGCGTCCAACGAAAGCACGCCCGTGCCGGAGGCAGTGAGCGCGGCCGATGCGCCAATGGCCTTGAGAGCGTCGCGCCGGGAAACGTCGTTAAGGATCTTAAACATTGCCTTTCCTCATTTCATCGGCCATGTATTCCGACATCCGCCAGGCAAAGGCCACGATTGAGAGGGTGACGTTCTTATCGGGATTGCTCACAAAAGACGCTGCGTCCGCAACGAAGAGGTTGCGTACTTCATGCGCCTGTGAAAACCGGTTCAGAGCGCTCGTCTTCGGGTCCGCTCCCATGCGCACCGTTCCCGCTTCGTGGATGATCGTACCGCCTACGGAAATTCCGCCATCCTCGCGCTCCGGATTCCGCAGGCCCGTAACCGTACCGCCCATCGTTTCGATGATCTCGACGAAGGTCTTGTGCATGTGCTTCGCCTGATTGACCTCGTGCTCGCTCCAGCGCCAGTGAAAACGCAGCACGGGGATGCCCCACCGATCGGCCACATGGGGGTCGATCTCGCAGAATGTGTGCTCGTTCGGAATCATCTCGCCGCGGCCGGAAAGTCCGATGCCCGTGCCGTATTCGGCGCGGATGCTCGATTTCAGGCCCGCCCCATAACCTTCATGGCGTCCCGCCGCGCCGTGGAACGATCCCACCCCCGGCATGTTGAAGCCACCGCCGAGTTCGACGTGATAGCCGCGCGCAAAATCTTTGTTTTTCTTGTCCCACAGCCACCAGGGGATGTACGCATGCATGCCGCCGATGCCATCTGAGTTGTATTTCGGAAGGCCTTCAAGCGCCGGGATGTGACCGCTGAGACCATAACCGACCGTATCGGTTAAATTGCGTCCTACCTGGCCGGAAGAGTTCGCCAGACCGTTCGAGAATCGCGGCGTCTTCGAGTTGAGCAGCAGCCGGGCCGATTCGCACGCGCTTGCCGCAACTACCACGGCACGGCATCGGATGGTCTTTTCGGTACGGGTGAGCTTGTCGATATAGGAGACGGCGTTAACCTTGCCGTCGTCTCCCGTGATGAGTTCGCGAGCCATGGCGTTCGCGATCACTGTCAGCCGTCCTGTTTTCATGGCAGGGAACACCATTGCCTGGCTTGAAGAAAACGCTGAGGCGGTCTGGCAACCGCGACCGCATTGGCCGCAGTAGTGGCAGGCGGCGCGTCCATGGATCGACTTGGTGAGCATGGCCATGCGCGACGGAATCACCGGGATCTTGAGCTTGTCGCACGCCTTCTTAATCAGGATCTCGTGCACGCGCGGCGGGATGGGAGGAAGAAAATTGCCGTCGGGCGCGCTACGGATACCTTCATGCGTTCCCGTGACGCCGATGAAACCCTCGGCCTTGTCGTAATAGGGCGCGATCTCGTCGTAGGTCACTGGCCAGTCCGTCCCAAGGCCATCGGTGGAGTAAGGTTTGAAATCGTAATCGGAGAACCGGAGCGAGATGCGGCCGTAGTGGTTGGTGCGGCCGCCGACGATCCGCGAACGGAACCAGCGGAATTTGTTGCCAGGCGCGACCGTATAGGGTTCGCCCTCGATTTCCCAGAACCCGTTCGGCGCCGCGAAGTAACCCCACTGCTGTTTTCCGAAGTAGATTTCCGCCGCCGCGCCCGCGCCGCGATGAGGAACCTGGTAGGGCGTGACATGTTCCTTGAAATCCTTCACTGGATTGAGTTGAGGCCCGGCTTCGAGGAGTGTGACCTTGAAGCCCAAATCCGTGAGAACTTTGACTGCCGTGCCGCCACCGGCTCCGGAGCCGATAACGACAATGTCATGAACCTGCACGCGGGGTTGGACTTGAGACATGAAATCATAGTGATAGCACAGGCGGGGTCTGCCAAGCCAGTACCTGCCGCTCCGGGCCGTCCCCGCGCGACGGGGAAACGTTCGAGGTGTCGCGGGAACTCGGCTTTGTTGCGGAACATACTACGCGCTACGTGCGCTACTCGGGCAGCCCGTGGATCGGTAGCTTTGACCACCTCCACACTTGCGGTACGCGGTGGCGCCGAAACCGATCAACGGCAGCCCCCGCGCCGTGAGAGGTTTCGACGCGACGCGAAACGATTCGAATTGCGGGATTAGGCAAACTGCGTCGCGGACAAGCGCACCGCCCCGCCGATCTGCCTTACGTTCTCTTTCTTGGCGATGACGAAACTCTCGAATGGTCGAGACCCATGATTCGGCATGCGATTGCGTCCCCCGCGACCGGGTCGCTACCTGCGACAACAACCCCGCGGTCGTGGGCGTTCATTGATTGAATCGGTCCCTTTCCCTCCAGCCGCCCCGCACTTGACGGCTCGTCCCGGAGCGATCTCCCATAGTCCGCCATAAACTTAGAACGCGACCCCTTTGGGGAAACGCGCCGGCTGACTGCGTGGGCTGCGTTTCACAGCGGAGTAATGGTGTGAGGATGTACCCGAACCGGCCAGGGTGGCCGGAGCCGTCGAGATCTAAGCTGCGGCGCTTCCCTGGCAGGGGGCTCCAGATCACAACGCTTCCGCAAGCGCAAGGGCACCCCAGAGGACGCTGTCGTCGCCAAGAGCGGCGGGTACCACGTCAATGCGCGCGCCGGACCACGCGGTTATCTGCCGCCGAAGCTCGGCACGCAGAGGGACGAACAAGCGCTCGCCCGCCTTTCCAATGCCGCCGCCAATGGCCATTCGCGCCGGATTCAACAACATGATGCACGCCTTAAGACCAAGGGCGAGATCCACCACATACTGATCCACGAAGGCCGGATCTTCAAGCAACTCCCTCGCGGGTTTGCCGTGGTCGCGCTCAAGCCAAAGCCCGCAGCACATCCTTTCGAAGCATCCTCGCGCCCCGCAGAGGCACTCAGGGCCATCGGGACGGATGGTGAGATGACCAATCTCGCCGCCATAGGAGTCCGCCCCGCGCCAAATCGCCCCGTTATCGAGAATGCCTCCACCAATTCCTGTCGAAAGGGTCATGTAAAAGAAAGGAGATAGGGACTTCCCGGCTCCATGGAGTCCTTCGCCAAGCGCGCCCACATTCGCGTCGTTGTCCATGATGGCCGGGACACCGAGTTTCGTCTCGATGTACGCCGCGAGCGGGAAGTCCCTCCACCCGCCGACGTGCGTCGAAAGCGCAATCCGCTGCTCCGGATACCGCACAGGGCCGCCGAATCCTATCCCGCAGCGGTCGAACGCGGCTTCGTCCCGCCACGAGCGGGCCAAGGGAATGATTTGCTCAAGCATCCAATCCCGGCCGCCTTCCTTGTCTGTTTCGCGGCTTTCGCGGAGCGTCATTCGGCCGCCTTCGAATACGGCCATCGAGAACTTAGACCCGCCGATGTCAATCGCCAGCGTTCGCAAGGACTTCCTCCGGAGAAGCGGTGCCCGTCCCCTTCTTCATGATCGTGATAGAGGCGATCAGGTTTCCGAACCGCGCCGAGTCCAGAGGGCTCGCCCCCGCGGCCAACGCGAGCGCGGCGCCGGCGGAAAAGCTGTCGCCCGCGCCACAGATATCGACCGGATGCCCCACCGGGTTCGAGGGAACCCGCACTTCTCCCAACCGGCCGTGAAGTGACGCGCCTTCGGGTCCGCGGGTGACGACGAGAAGCGGGGCTCCGAGCGTCTCATACAGAGCTTGTGCGTCCGCCGCGCCGATCCTCGCGCAAGCCTCGCCTGCCTCTTGTTCGTTTCCCTTTACGATGACGCCTCGGAACAGTTCCATGCGGCTGCGCGAGTCGACAAAGAAAATTTTCTCGCGGTAAGCCGCGGCCAGGTCCGCGAGCAGATAGCGAATGGCCGGCGTAACCACTCCGCCACGGCCGGTTTCGGCTTGATCGGAAACCAGAATCACGTCGAACTGTTCCACTGCCGATTGCAAGCGATCGAGAAGCTGGCGCTCCACGGCGGGCACGAGTGGAACGTTATTGATGAAGTCCAGGCGCGGGCAGTCTTCGCCGCCGGTTTGGCCGTTGATGACCTTTGTGTACGTGAAGGTCCGTATTCCAGGCGCTCTTACAAGCAGTTCCGCGGAGATCCCGCGAGCCGTAAGAGCGCGCTCCAGCTCATATCCGAAGCCGTCGTCACCGACCGCACCGAGCACAGCCACACGCGAGGCACCGAGCGCCGCAAGATTGTTTGCGACCGTGCCACCCGCGCCTGGCGTTACTTCGACCGAGGTGACGGCGATACGCGGAATACCCGTCTCACGCGAGGGTTCGGCTTCCGAAGGATCGTATGTGCACCAGCGGTCGAGACAAATGTCGCCCACCACAAGCGCCGAAAGCTTCGGAATCGCGGAGAGGATCGCGGCCGCTGTCATGCGAGTTCGAGCACTGCCCGCCGTAGCGCGGGAAGAGTGGCGCGATGATCGCCGCAAAAGTAATAACTTTCCCCGCCGTCGGCTACGGTGCGCGCGAGGATAGTCTTATGCGGCCTGAAATAATAGCCCGGGTCGGACTTCGGCAGTTCGCGGTGAATGTCGCCCGCGATGGGTACGACGTCGAAAACAGCGGTCGTGAACCGCCGGATTTCCCGGCCCTCCTGGTGGGCGACATTGCGAGACATGGCCAGCGCCTTCAGATACACTTCCGGAGCCATGATGGCAGAGCCGAAGCTGAGCATCACGCCTCCCTCCAGATTCTCGACGCCGCGGGCGAAGATGAGGAAGTCGCGGTAGCTTGCCGCTCCGAGCGCCGCGCCGACGCAGTTCGGATGCTCGTGGAGGATGTCGTAGCCGACGCCGACGTGGACCGTCACGGGCACGCCCAGTCGGTAGGCCGCGGCGAACACGCTCAAGTCCCGGTACCGGAAATCGCTCTCCTCGATGCGGCGTCCCACGTTCTCCCCAAGCCCAAGCGCCAGATCCGCGGCCTGATGAATCCAATCGTTGAGTTCGCCCGTTTCGCGCCACAACCCGAATTCACCGCTCTTGATGTAGCGCGAGACGCTCTCGGTTGTAGCCCCAATCCGCGCGATTTCGTAGTCGTGAATCGCACCCGCCCCGTTCATCGCGATGTGCGCGATCACGCCGCGCTCGAGCAGATCGATGAGGTGTCTGTTGACGCCCGCGCGCAACACGTGGGCGCCCATCATGAGAATCCGCGCCGCACCGCGCTCGCGTGCGCCGCCGAGACGCCGCGCCAGATCCGTCAATTGAGGATGCTCAAAGGGCGGGGCCGGATCGTCGAGCGCGAGCCATCGCTCGAGTTGCAAGTCGTGCGTGCGTTCGGCAAGAGGCTTTATCAGCAGCCGCGACCGGTCGAACGTTTCGTATTTACTCGCCATTGCGCGGAAAAAGCGCCTGCATTAGCTCATCGTGGCAGCCAAAATGGGGAATAATGAAGTCCGCTCCCACTCCGGCAAGCCGCTTTCGCTTCCATTCGTCGACCTTCAGGCAATCGGGCTCCTCGGTCGCCACGCCGACGGCAATGCCCCCCACTTCTTTCACGTTTTCGATTTCGACGTAGCCGTCGCCAAAGCCGAGAAACTCCTCGCCGCGGCATTCCGATTTCGCGATCACCTGCTGCACGAGAATTTTCTTCGAGAAGCTCTTGTAGTCGTCGAGAGCGCCATAGACGCCGCCGTCGAAGTATCGCGAAACGTCGAGCAGGTCCGCCTCGCGCTTCATGTAGACGTGGTCCGTGCCACTCGCAAGGTAGAGCTTCAGCCCGCGTGCCCGCAACGCTTCGAGCAACGCACGCGCCCCCGGAACCATATAATGTTCCTTCGAAACGCGTCCCGATTCCAGATCGTCGAGGCGGTCTTTGATTTTTTCATGCAGGCGGTCGAGATACATGGCCTTGTATACAAGCGGTTCGAGCGGAGTGCCGTCGCGCGCCCGTATCTGGTCCGCCAGTTCGATCATCTGATACATGGTCTGCTTGCCGGTGAGTTGTCCGACAAACTCTTCGACGATGGCGCGTAAATCCGCTTCGCTTTCACCGGTTTTGGTTTCGAGAAGAAGGTCCACCATCATGGGGACCATCACTTCCATCCAGCCAGAGCGAATCAGGGAAATTGTGCCGTCAAAGTCGAAAAGAACGACCCGGGCGCGCTCAGCCGAGGCGCCCGGGCGAAGGTGTTCGATCATCTTCCCGTATTGTGCCATAATTGGCGCAGACCGGAAAAATCAGGTTTATGCGAAAGATCGCGGTGGCCAACATGAAGGGCGGAGTCGGAAAGACGACGACCGCTATCCATCTGGCGGCGGGCCTCGCCATGCGGGGCAGGAAAGTGCTGCTCGTCGATACCGACCCGCAGGGAAACGTAGGCCACGCACTTCGGGTTCGAGCAAATCACACGATGCAGGAAGTGATGATGGGCGAGGCGCCGGTGGACGAGGCGATCGTGCGCGGCGTGCGCCCGGGACTCGACGTGATTGCATCCTCGACATCCGCGTTTTCGCTTGAGCGGCGTTTGGCCGGTGAAACTCAACGGGAGACGATTCTCGCTCGCCGACTGCGCTTCGCGAACGGCTACGACGCGGTGATTATCGACAGCTCTCCCGCGATGAATCTGTTGACGTACAACGCCTTGCTCTACGCGGACCAGGTGATCGTACCGGTGGCAATGGATCTGATGGCGATCATCGGCGCCCGGCAAACGCTTAACGGTGTCGCCGAAGTGCGGGAGTTGTGGCCGGACCGTCCCATCGAATTGATGGCGGTGATCCCGACATTCGCGAACACCCAGACAAATGCGACACGGGCGGCGCTGGAAGCGCTTGAAGCCGACGCGCAGCTCAGCCGGAGCCTGTATCGCGCTGGAATCCGCCAGTGCATTGACTTGAACTACGCAACTTCGCAGGGACAAACAATATGGGAGTATGCGCCCCGCAGCCGGGCTGCGGAAGATTACACTCGGTTTATCGATTTCGTGGAGGCATATGGATCAACACAAGAAGTCACCCGTAAGGCGGAAGCCGTCGTTTAGCGTTCCGGAAGAGGTCCTCTCTTCCTCTCAAGCGGGCTGGGTGTATAGGACGGAACCCAAACCGGCCGTGGCCGTTGCGGCGGCCCCTCCGCAGCCGCGGAATCAGGATTCCGGTCTGGTGGACGCAACTGCCGGCGCCTTGGCCGCCGGCATGGCGGCGGTAAGTATCGCGTTTCTCCTCGGGCTTCGCGTGGCAAGCTTGCCTTTCGGACTGGGCCTGCGGTTCTTCAGGGCAGTGGCAGGAAATTAGATAACGGAACAGGCGCCTTTACGAACTCCGCAATTCCGCGGCAATCTCCGCCGCTACTAGCCGCGCCTTCTCAACTTCGTTGGGTTCGAGACTGATTGCGCCCACCCTTGCGTGACCGCCGCCGCCGTAGCGTTCGCAGATCGACGCAAGATTGTGAACCGGCTCAGCGGGAGGCCAGGGGTTTGACCCCACCGAGATTTTCGTCCGGAAACTTGACGCGCTAACGGACACCGTGTAGGTGCTGCCCGGAAACAGGTAGTAGGGAATGAACTTGTTGTAGCCCTCGATATCGTATCCAATGAGATCGAAGAAGATCACGCCCTTTTCCATCGTCGCGCGCTCCTTGATCATGCCGATCGACGCCAGGTGACGCTGGTACAGCGGCTCATAAAGCGCTTGGATTTCCGGCTTCGCGACGATTGCGTCGAGCTGTTCGTGGCGCATCCAGCGAATAATCTTCAGCACGGCGTCCGAACCCTTTGAACCTTCGATAACCAGCGTCAGTTTCATGGCCGGCGCGCCAAGCTCAACCGCGGTCTTTGCGTCCGTGTACTGAGCTCCGTCGATAATGTTCGCCCACTTCACGAGATCCGCAAGATCGGGAGCCTCGAACCCGAACTGCCGGTGCGCGACTTCGCTGATGAACAGCGTGCACGACTTGAAGCTGGGGTCGTACAACTTACGCCCGCTCGTATCACGGCGGAAATGCTCCGCGTCTTCCGGGGTCAGGAACGCGCTCTGGTGATGATCAAACCACCAGGTGAGCCTGGGGTTGTTCGAGTATTTGAAGTCGACGATGGCGTTTACGTCACCGTCAAAAAGCTCGTCCTCGAACAGTTGCGATGCCCTATGAGCCAAGCCGGTAAAAACGAACTCGGCGCCGGGGTAGTAGACGTCTTCAATGAAACGGCTAAAGAACGCGGCCGAGGCGGCGCCGTCGAAACAGTGATCGTGGTAGAAGACTCGTATCCGCATGAAGTGCCCGAGACGCCGAAAACCTATCAGTGTCTCCGATACGGGGCTTAATTGCAACTGGAAGAATTGTCCAATGCGAAATGAGCCTGAAGGAGGAGTTCGTTTCCAATGCGGAGTGAGCCTGAAACCAAAGCGTAGGATGCTGCGGAGGAATGACACTACGCATGGAGAACTTAGAACGGCTCACGCTAGCCGAGATG
>SYKU01000030.1 GCA_005808865.1 Acidobacteriota bacterium | reverse complement strand
TCATGCGGACCCAGTATCGCTTCATCGAAGGATACGCGGGCAACGACACGGTGCGCGGCTGGCGAGACTACGACAGTATCTATCATGCGGTCTTTGCCTGCATGCGCGGCAATCGCGGATACCCAAAGGGGAGTCCTTACAACACTGTGCCGCAGGGGCTTCTACTTCGGCCGTCCATCCCGAATGACGAGACCTTCACAGCCGAGGGAACGTACGGACCTAAGGCCAACTTTAAGATTTCGCTGCGGGAACTTCCCGATAACGGGCGCTTTCGCGTCACCGTCACGGCGGCGAAGTACGACGACGGTCTGTTGCTCGATCCATCCGATGCCGCCCAGCCACCCGATTCCACGGGGGGCATCGTGGTCCAGGATCCAAAGACCGCGCGCACCGTGACGATCCCGGAACCTGGAATTTACCAGGTCGATGTCTACGAAGGTCCCCGCATCGAAGTGCCGCAAGACGTCACGCTCGCGCTGGGCGACAGGCAATTCAACGGCACGCTGCGGAGCCCCGCTTTTCTGGCGGTGAGACTGCCGGCCGGGGCGTTGCCGATCGAGACCCGAACCACTCGCGTGAGAGGCTTGGAACGGATCGCATTCACGCCCATCACCGCCGCGCATGAAGTGGCGCGGCGCTTCCAGGCTTTCGAGAAGCGGTTACCTCGGGTCGGCGTATACCTGGGGTTACGCCGCGATTGCGGCAGTACGCTCGCTCCGGCCGGAGCGCCGCAAACCGTGACGAGCGGCAACCTCACCCGGTATCTGTTTGAAGGAGCGATCCGCAATTTCCCCAGTCCGGAAGTCGAAAAGGACAATGTCAATTATCTGGCGGGAGTCCGGGAAATTGGTGTTCGCAGTGAATACACCGATGGGCGCGACATGCCTCGCCTGCTGATCCCCTCGGTGGAGTTCGAGGGACCGTTCTACGACACCTGGCCGCCGCGGTCGCACAGTAGAATCTTCGTCGATTCGTCCCGCAAAGGCGAATCGACGGCCTATGCCCGCGAAATCATTCGTGGATTCGCCGCCCGCGCATACCGCCGTCCCGTCACGGCGGCGGAAGAAGCCGCGCTGATGGCCGTGTTCCAGAAGTCCTTCAGCGCCGGACTGGGCTTTCGGGAGAGTGTCAAAGAGACGCTTCGGGTAGTCTTGACTTCGCCGCAGTTCCTGCTGCTGATCGAGAAAAGCAGTACCCCGGCGCCGGAGCCAATTGACGATTACGAACTGGCGTCCAAACTGTCCTACTTTCTCTGGAACGGTCCGCCCGATGAAAAGACGTTGAAGCTCGCCGCCCGGGGTGTGCTCCGCCAGGGGCTGGATACTGAAGTCGACCGGATGATCGCGGATCATCGCTTCTCCGATTTCATCCGGGAGTACGCCGCCCAGTGGTTGAGCCTCGACAAGTTCCAGGTGCTCGAACCGGACCGCGGACGCTTTCCGAAGCTCTCTTCGGCCGCGCGCGGCCAGCTGCGGCAGGAGCCGGTGCAGTTCCTCCAGTACCTGATTCGGAATAACCTGCCGGTCCGGAATCTGATCGAGTCCGATTTCGTGGTGGCGAATGAGGTGGTGGCCAGTTACTACGATCTGGGCGGCAAGACCGAGAGCGGCTTTCAGTTTGTGGCCATCCCCCACGGGCGGAGTGAACTGGGCGGTGTCATGACGCAGGCGGCGATCATGGCAGGACTGTCGGACGGCCGTGAATCGAATCCGGTCAAGCGCGGGGCGTGGCTGGCTCGCCGCATCATCGCAGAGCCTCCGGACGATCCGCCCCCGAATGTGCCGGCCCTCAAAGCCGAGACGGCCCAACTCACGCTGAGGCAGCGGCTCGAACAACACCGCAATCAGCCGGGGTGTCAGAAATGTCACACGAAAATTGACCCGTGGGGCGTGCCTTTCGAAGAGTTCGATGCCGGCGGGCGGCTGAAGCAGGAGCGGGTGGACGCGCGATCCACGTTACCGGACAAGACTGAAGTGTCCGGCGTCAACGCCCTGAAGCGGTACCTGGCCGAGGATCGTATCGATCAGGTTGCCTTCAGCTTCCTGAAGCATCTGGCGACTTATGCCACCGGCCGCAACCTGACTTACGCCGAGGTCAACCAACTGAAGCAGGATGGCCTGCGGCTGAAATCCCGCGGCTACCTCACGAAAGACATGATCCACTTCGTGGCCAATAGCAGATTGTTCCTCGAAAAGTAATGTGTTGTATAATTTCTGGCAGTCTAAGGAGACTCTTCATGAGTAGAGCCGCGAAAGCTGTCCACGTGCCAGTCCTTGTGTGCCTTTTTGCCGCAATTGGTTTCGGTCAGACGGCGCAGTTGACCGGCACCGTGATCGACCAGTCGTCCGCCACGGTTGCCGGCACGAAAGTGACCGCGACGAACATAAATACCTCGGTCGCCCGCTCCACTGTGGCCAACCAGACCGGCAACTACCTCATTACGGCCCTCCTGCCAGGTAGTTATAGGGTGACGGCGGAAGCGCCCGGGTTCAAGCAGATCAGCCGGGAGCCGATCCGCCTTGAAGTGGACCAAGTGGCGCGCCTCGATTTTAACCTTGAAGTGGGCGAGACGCGGGAGACGGTTTCGGTCGAAGCCGGCGCCGTCTTGCTCGATTCCGCCACCAGCACGATCGGCACCACTGTAGAGAGCCGTCAGATTTCGGAACTGCCGCTCAACGGCCGGAATCCAATCGACCTGCTCGCGTTGAGCGCCGGCATCCGTATCCAGGCCGGCTTCGGTGGAAGAGCGGTGCAAGTCGGCACCCCCGGCGGCGCCTTCCAGGGCTATTCGTTTAACGGTGGCATCGCCGGGTCGAATGCGACGCTGGTCGAAGGCCTTGCGCTCGATATGGCCCAGATGAACGCGCCCAGCTTTGTACCCCCGGCCGACGCGACGCAGGAGTTTCGCGCGCAGACCAACAAGTTTTCAGCCGAGTATGGCCGCACCACGGGAGCGGTCATCAGCATGAGCATCAAGTCAGGCACCAACAGCTTCCGCGGCTCTCTCTACGAGTACTTCCGCAACCGGGCGCTGAACGCCAATAACTTCTTCCAGAACCGCGTCGGCAATCGGCGCGCGCCGTTTAATCAGAACGAATTCGGCGGCACCCTCGGCGGACCCATCCGCCGCGACAAAACTTTCTTTTTCGTCAACGTGGATGAATACCGGCAGGTGGTAGGGGCGCCGTCCATCACGACCGTTCCAACGGCACTTCAGCAGACGGGCAATTTTTCACAGACGTTTACGGCGGCCGGGGCCCAGGTCGCGATAGCGGACCCGCTTACCACGGCTCTTCAGCCGAACGGAACCTTCGCGCGCCAGGTATTCCCTGGAAATGTTATTCCCCAAAACCGGATCAGCCGCGTGGCTGGCAACGTCGTGAAGGTATTCCCGCTGCCGACGCTGTCGGGTCAGGGATTCACAAACGTCAACAACTTCTCTACGCGGGCCGGCAGCCGGGTCAACGAGCACCAGGTGGTCACTAAGATTGACCATAACCTGAACGCCCGCTGGAAAGTCTTCGGCACTTACGCTCGCGACTGGTTGAACCTGAATTATGCACGAAAAAGCCTTCGGCGTCGGCTCTTCGTCGGCGCTGCGTGATCCTCGCGTGACCTTTACGATTGGATTGACTCTATCTTTTCTCGCCTCCTCCTGATTCCGTTTCCTCGACCGCCGTCCTC
>SYKU01000329.1 GCA_005808865.1 Acidobacteriota bacterium | reverse complement strand
GCGGCAAGTGCGGCAAGCGATCGACGACTTTGTTGAAGTCTACAACGAAAAGGCAGCGCCGTTTGAATGGAAGAAGGCAGTCGTGTTCCCTTCCGGCCCCAAAGCCAAGTACTCTGACTTATGCAACTAGGTACTAGCTCGGACGAGACACGCGCCAGATCCTTGCCGTCCGGGTATTGGTCTCTACAATCCCGGTCGGCGGAAAGTGGCCCGAATGCACGAGGTTTTGATTAAATCAGCGTGGCTTTCCCTTCAGTGATAGCAACCAGCTGTGCGTGATGGGCAGGCTGTAGCCCTTGCGGTTTCCGGTGCGGCGACAGGCTTTTCAACCGTCGAAGGCCGCGGCTCTTTGCTGGCAGGGCATTTCGTCAAGGCCGGCGCCCGGGGAATTGTGGCCGTCTTATCCATTGGCAAAATCCTGGCGGCGATATGGAAAAGAGTGCTTCTGTCCGGATGCCGCGGGAGACGAAGTACGGCGAGTTGCACGGACGGGCGCCACTGCGACGCGATGTCTCCGGCACTGTGCTGTTCGCAAATAGGCGCGTACCCTCGAAGCTGCCCTTTGCAAGAAGGAGCGTCTCGGTCCGCGCAGGCCGGCGTGGCACTTCGTGGTGACTAGCGCACGGTTCGGAATTTCCGCGATCACCCACTTGTATCCAGTACAATGCCCACTGGAGGAATCATGTTCACCGCCACCGACGGCCTCATTCTGCCCAGCACTACGACCGGTTCTTTCCCGCGCCCGCGTTGGTTCGACGTAAGCATGTGGGGCCGCTCCCTCGACACATGCATGCTCGACATCCGCTTCCGGGAGAAATATCAGGACGCGCTCGCCGTGCTCATCAGCGACCAGGAGCGCGCCGGTCTCGACATTCTCACACACGGCGATTTCCACGTCGATGAAGACATGGCCGGGCGCGCGTGGCACCACTACCCGCTCCAACGTTGGGAGGGCTTCGAAGGCGACCACCTGCAACCCGAAGCGACCACCGCGCCGTGGCTCCACTATCCGCCAGGCACGTTGCTCAACGAGATCTACACCGGGTGGCGCTGGCCCCGTGTAGTCGGCAAGATCGAGCATCGCCCGCTCGACTACCCAAAGCTTTGGCGTCTCGCCCAGTCAAAGACCTCGAAGCCGGTGAAATTCGGCACATGCTGCTCGCAGGTAATGGCGCTCTTCCTTGACATTCATACCACGAAGTACAAGGACAAACGTGAAGTCATCTGGGACATGGCCGTCGCGATGAACACCGAACTGCTCGCGTTGCGGGCGGCCGGGTGCCGATGCATCCAAATCGAGGAACCGACGTTTCACTTCATGGCGAACACGTACGGCAAAGACCACGACGAGGTCAAGTTCATGGTCGACGCCTTCAACCGCGAGGTCCAGGGCCTCGACGACGTGGAGTTGTGGATTCACACCTGCTGGGGCAACCCGAACATGCAGCGGGTGATGGAAGACACAAGTTACGCGAACTCCATCGAAATCTACCTGGAGCGGTGTCGTGGCGACGTTTGGACTCTCGAGATGAAGGACCGCGATCAGCGGGATCTCGAGTTGTTCGCGCCGTTCAGGAACGATCTCAAGAAGAAGATCTGCATCGGCGCGGTGAGTCACCGGATGCTCCAGGCGGATCGCCCCGAGGATGTGGCTGGAGAGATTCGCAAGGCGCTGAGATACATCCCGGCCGAACAGTTGATCGTGTCGAGCGACTGCGGCTTCGGGCGGCAGGGCTGTAACCGGGAGATTGCGTTTTACAAGGCGAGCGCGATTGCGCAAGGCTGTAATATCGTGAGAGGGGAACTCGGACTTCCGGTTACACGAGTGCCTGCCGCCGACCCGACATTACAGATTGACATCGTGCCGGGGCGGTGATGTCAGCGCCGGGCATCGGAGAGGCGATGCCACCGGCCGGGTACGTGAAGGCGACCCGCCTCTTTGCCGAAGCAAATGAAATTCCCACGGTTCACTTAAGCATGTGCGGGAAAGAGCAGACGGCCCGTTCTTATCTGGAAGCCGAAGCGCGGGAAGGTGGGGTGGGTGGTGCTGATCTGTACGGCGCAGGGGAAGGGATCGGTCTGGAGATCATGGCCGAGGAAAGGCCAGCAGTTGCCGTATGCCTTTCGACAGGCGATCTATGATTTTCGCCAGCTTCAGTAACGGGTTGATTGCAAAGATCGCATGCACACAGCGATATCAACTCGCCAGTCTAAGGCGCAGGGTCGTGGTGCTTTTCACCAGGACTTATGATCGCGCTCGGTGGCTTCGGGTGCGTGATCCCGTTGGTCACATGGCGGTCAGGTCGACGGCCGCCATTCCGGTGGTGGAAACCATAGGGATTTGCTAGGGTGTACAAGATGACCGATCTACGATATCCGATTGGCGAGTTCGAGTGGCACGGCGAAGCCGATATCGCGCGGCGAGCGGAGCTCATCGCCGCGATCGAGCAACTTCCCGCACAACTGCGTGACGCGGTTTCAGGTCTCTCCGACGCCCAGATCGATACCCCCTACAGGCTGGGCGGCTGGACCGTCCGGCAAGTGGTGCATCATGTCGCCGACAGCCACATCAATGCCTACACTCGCTTTCGGTTTACCGTCACTGAGCCCGAGCCCGCGCTCAAGGGCTACAACGAAGCGCTTTGGGCCGAGATTGCCGACGCAAGATCGGGCCCCGTGGACGTGTCGCTCACCCTTCTGGACGCGCTGCACCGGCGTTGGGTATTGATGCTGCGCTCGCTCACTTCGGAACAATTCGCGCGTACCTTCCACCATTCGCAGCTGGGACAGGTATCGCTTGACCGCAATTTGGCCCTTTACGCCTGGCATGGAGCCCATCATGTGGCCCACATCACCTCGCTTTGCCAGCGAATGGGTTGGGGCGCCTGAGCAGGCATGTACAAAACCGTGATTTTCGATCTTGGGAGGGTGATTGTGCCTTTCGATTTCGCCCGCGGCTATCAGGCGCTCGCGCCGTATTGCCGCCTGTCGGCGGATGCGATTCCCGCCCGGATCGCGAGCACGGATCTGGTGACGCGATTCGAGACCGGCCTTGTCGAGCCCGAAGAATTCTACGGCGAATTCAGCGCGCTGCTCGAGCTGGGCATCTCCTACGAACGTTTTTGCGAGATCTGGACCAGTATTTTCCTGCCGCATACGCTGATTCCCGAATGTCTGCTTGAGGGCCTTCACAAGCGCTACCGGCTGCTGCTGCTGTCGAACACCAATGCGATCCACTTTCCCATGGTGCGGCGAAGCTACCCTCTGTTGAGGCACTTCGACGACTTCGTTCTCTCGCACGAGGTTCGCGCGCTGAAGCCATCGCCGCGAATTTACCAGGAAGCGATCGCCCGCGCGGAATGCCATGCTCATGAATGCTTCTTTACGGACGATGTTCCCGCCTACGTCGAAGGTGCGAAATCGGCAGGCATGGATGCGGTGCAGTTTTTGTCTTGCGGCCAGTTGGAAGGTGAGTTGCGCGCGCGGGCAATCCTGTGGGACTGATCTTAATTGGGGGCGATAAATGCTTGAAATCTCCGATGTGAAAGCGTGGCGGCTTCGAGAACCTGTTTCGAAGCGAGCCTATACAGTGGTCAGAGTGCAGGCGGGTTCGTTTTCCGGGTACGGCGAATGCGGCGCCGTGACCGCGGAGCAGGTGGACCGCGCGAAGAAGATCATATTGAAGCGCGAGGCCACGGCCTATGAGGCGATCCGGCGCGACCTCGCGAGCATGACTGCCATGCAGTCAGCGATTGACATGGCGCTGCTCGACATCACCGGCAAGTTCGCCAAGGCCCCCGTCTATCAGGTGCTCGGCGGGCCGACGCGAAACAAGGTCCGTGCCATGGCCATGCTCGACGGTTCCGATCCTGTCGCCTCAATGAGAATCGCGCAGGCGGCCGGCTTTCGCGCATTCTCCGTTCCTGTGCCGCAAATCGGCGCACGCAATCAGGGGCGCGCGTTTGTCGATGCGACGAAGAAACGCATGGAGGCTCTGCGCGCTGCCGGTGGCGAAGATGTGGACTTCGTGCTTGACGGCGGGGGCGGCCTCTCGCCGGGCGATTCGGGAAGCATCGCGGCCGCCCTCGAACGCTTCCACCTCCTGTGGTTCGACGAGCCGTGCGCCATTTCCAATCTGAGCGCGTTACGGAAGATAGGGACCGAATCGGTGACGCCTCTCGGCTTCGGACGCACCATTCACGCTCCCGGACGGTTTCAAGATCTGCTGCGCGAAGACGCGATCGACATCCTTCGCCCCAGCCTCGCACAGAACGGGATTACCCAGATCCGGCGAATGGCGGTGATTGCCGAGACCTACTATGTCGCTGTCGCCCCGTATCACGAGGGCGGCCCCGTGATGACGGCGGCCGCGCTCCAACTCGCCGCGGCGTTGCCGAATTTCTTTATTCAGCAGATCCCTGCTGCGTCCACGGAGGATCGCAAGATGCGAGCGGAGATCGCCGGAGCCGCCATTGAGACCGTGAGGGACGGGTACGCGCCGCTGCCGACCGGGCCGGGTCTCGGTATTACCGTGAACGAACAGGCATTAGCGAAATATGAGGAGCGTGCGGCATGAGACGCCGTCAATTTCTGAACACCCTTGGCCCCGCCCTTCTGGCCGGAAAAGCAGCGGGCGCGCCAGGCACTCCGGCCGCCGATTGCGGATGCGCCCCGTTTATGGCGCAGAATGCGCTGGGAGGCGCGGCGTTTAACGGCGTGGGGTCGCGGCTGAAAATCACTGGCATGAAGGTGTTCGGAGTGTCGCTGACGCCGGACTCCGACCGTCCGTACGTCTTCGTCAAGCTCGAAACCGACGCGGGAATCGTCGGCTGGGGCGAGGGCACGCTTGAAGGGAAAGCCGCCGCTGTCATGGCGTGTATTGAAGACTTCAAGGAATTCGTCATCGGCAGCGACCCGATGCAGGTGGAGCATCACTGGCAGTCGATGTACGTTCACAGCTTCTATCGCGCGGGCCCGGTGATGGGATCGGCGATCTCCGGAATCGACCAGGCGCTGTGGGACATCCGAGGCAAGGCCCTGGGACTGCCCGTGTACAAACTGCTGGGCGGCCCCATCGATCCGCGAGGTGTGCGGGGCTATTACCACACCGGCGCTTCGTCGCCCGCGCAATTGCGGGAGCTTCGCAAAACCGCGATCCAGATGGGCGTATCGTGCTTCAAGAGCGGAATTCCCGGCTACTACGAATGGATCGAAACCAACGCTACCATCAAGCGCGCGGTGAAGGCTATGGAAATGCTGCGCGAAAACCTGGGCCCGGAGTTGGATATCGCGATCGACTTCCACGCCAAGACCAGTCCAAGCGTGGCGTCGATCCTTGTGAAGGAAGTAGAACCGTTGAATTTGCTGTTCATCGAAGAGCCGTGTCCACCCGAGAATGTGAGGGCGATGGCAAAGATCGCGCGGCGTTCCACAACTCCGATTGCGACCGGCGAACGGATCGTCGCAGCCTATGGCGCGCGTGAATTGATCGAAATGGGTGTGGTGGACATAATTCAGACCGATATCAACCACGTGGGGGGCATCACAGCGCTGTTCAAAGTCGCTGCCGCGGCCGACGGGTCAGGCATCTCGATGGCGCCCCATGCCTGTGAAGGTCCCATCGGAGGGATCGCGACCGTTCACGTGGACGCGTCCATGCCGAATTTCCTGGTGCAGGAAATATGCAGCGGCGTCGAACCCGCACAGAAGGAGAAAGTCTGGGAAGAGTGGCTCGGATTCCCGGCGATGCGCATGGTGAACGGACGTTTTCCGCTTCCGGAGAAACCGGGCCTGGGATTCGAGCTTAGTGAGGCCGCCTTCAAGAAGTACCCGTTTGGCGGTACCCGCCCGATGGCGCGTGTGTTCCACCGTGACGGCTCCGTCGCGGAATGGTAAACGCAAAAAAAAGGGCCGGGCGCTACTTGAGCGCCCGGCCCACGTCTTCCCGTTAGCTGTTCGGAGGTGCAGCTAACGAGTTGCGGGGGAGACGATTAGGCTAAAAGCCCCCCGTGTCCGAGGCACGCCACTTCCCAACCCGATACCCTGTACCGGGCCAGCATTGGCGGCAGAATCAAATCCACGACGTTCGGTTTCACCGAGCGGAAACAGCCAGGCGCCGACACGATCGGCACCTCATCCTTGTACGAGAGCAGGAGCAGGTTCCCGGGCTCAACCGGTGCGAGAAAGCGCTCCATGTGTCCGCCGATTCGCGCCATCGCACGGCCGATGACGTCCTCGGGGCCGGCCGGCGCGGTGGTCGAGGCCACCAGGATCGCCGAGGGCTTCATCTTGATCAAGTGCTGGAGAGACCTGCCAACTGCCCCTTCCTCTTCCACGCAAGCCAGCGCAAAGTTCGGCGACGCGCCGAAACTCTCCAGGCGGTGGCGAAGGACGCCTTCGAACAGCAGGCGGGCACGGTCACCACTTGTAGGGTCAGTATACAACACGGCGACAGACGGATTGCGGATGGGCCGCGCCTGGAGTATCGGTCCGCGCTCCTTCAGGACCGAGGAGATTGTGTCCAACTGCGCTTGCGAGACAGCGAAAGGCGCGCTCTTGACGGTCGCGATGCGCTGTCCGGCAAGTGCGAAACTGAAGTTCAGCGAAGTGGCAATGGCGACGCTGGTCGTGCAGTTCAACTGCTTCAGAAGGTCGTCATCGACAAGTACGCAACAGTTCTCCGTCGCCGTAAGGTTAGCCCGGCCGCCTGCGGCAAGACGGATTTCGTAACATCCGCAGCCCATCTCGGTTGCGACCTGTGAGACCGCGTCATCTTCTCCGACTTCCCCCTCTTCGAGTTCCGTTACCCAGACCTTCTCCATCCCTTCCAACTCGAGCACGCGAACATCTTCATCGTTGATCAGATGGCCTTTCGCGAGCAATTTCTTGCCTCCTGGACGAAAAACCGTGCAACATAAGATCCGCCCCGTCGAACTTCTTGTATCAATGGTCTGCGCTCTCACGAATCCTCCCGCCGCCTATCTCGACTGAAGTGCTGAAAATACTCTGATTTCGAGTATACAGCCGGATAGTACGTATATCGTAAAGTAATTCTCAAGTAGTTTTGGAAAAATGTAGCACTAAAGCAGTGCTCGGGTCCTGGCAGCACCGTATATGTTCGGAGTTCGGCGGCTTCCTAG
>SYKU01000328.1 GCA_005808865.1 Acidobacteriota bacterium | reverse complement strand
CCGACCAACGGGAGGCACGCCCTGACATCCGGCCCGTGCAGGTCTCATTTCATGCGCTCCGCTTCTTCCAGATCCTCTCGAACAGCTTCCGTTTGGCCGCTTGCATCTCTTCCGCCGAGTCGTTGTCGCTCTTCGCCGCCGCCACTCGATCCAAGTCCGCAACGCTCACTCCCGCCTTCAGATACGTCTGACCTTCCGGCAACGCCTTCTCCACTTCGCGCACTACCTCCCACGGCGTCCTGTAGCGCTTGTACACAAACCTCTCTTTCCCCTTCGCATCCACCTTCCGTTCCCGTTGCCCGCTCGGCCGGTGAAAGTTCAAGTACGGATTGAAGTGCTCCCGGTAGAACCCTTCGATCTCCTCCGAGTACCGCCCCGCGATGTACCCATACCCCATGTGCTTCCGGATCACCGCTCCGTTTTTCGACTCCACCAACCCGTTGTCGTTGCACTTCCGCGCCCGCGATTTGGTCTGCTCGATCAGCAGTTCCTTCATCAGCCCGTCCACCATGCTGTTGATGAATTCCGATCCGTTGTCGGAATGAAAACCCCGGATCATAAACGGAAACTGCCCCAATATCCCCTGTAATACCGGCTTCAGATGTGACTGCGACAGGCCCGCCACCGATCCCACCACTTGCCATTGCGTCACTTCGTCCACTGCGTTGATGTGATACACCCCCTTCACGCCATCCCGGTCTCCTTGATGCACCGTGTCCACCCGCAGGTACCCCGGCTTGCCTCCCGGTTGTGGCCGCCGCCTCTCCCCGATCGCCACCTGCACCCCTCGTGTCTTGTTGTAGCTCACCAGGCACTCCCGGTCTCGCCGGCTGTGTCTCATGTTGTACAGGTGCGACACCGATATCGAGGCCAGCCGTTCGTAGTCCCCATCCCCATACTCCTCGTACTCGCGCTCCAGTATCCGTTTCGTCGCCGGTCCCGCCAGCGTCTCGTGCCCTTCGTCCACCTTCGCCAGCAACTCGATGTCGCCTCGCGTGTACCGGCTCGCGAAACGCCGCCGCTGGTAAGGGGCTTCCTTTACCTCGCTGTGCTCCAGGTACTGCCCCACCAGACGCGTCACCTGCGTCCGGCTCAGTCCCGTCATCTTCGCCACGTAGCGCCGCAGCAATCCCCGTGTGCGCTTCCCTTGCTCCCGGTACTGCTGCTGCCGTAGCATCCCCGTGATCCACCCGTACATCTCCGCCCTCTCTTTGCCTGCGAAGCGGACGTCCTGCGTCGCCTCTATTAGCGTCTGGATTTGCTCCACGCTCAACCTCTCGGCATTCTGCATTTTGATGATCACACCCCAGCATGCGGTCAACCTCCCCTTCAGGCCCATCCTGTGTTGGAAACCGGTCTTCCTTCAGGCCCATCTTGTATTGGAAAAGACTAGCCGCTGAAAATAATTGGTTTAAGTGTTAAACTTCGGATTTCAGGTTTAGGAGGCCCGAGAATGCTTTTAGACACTCCCGGAGTCTTGGCCGCGTCGGTCGCCGGGTGGCGTTGGTGATATGCCGGGACGATTTTCCCTGTCTCGCGCTGCGGCTCACAACAAACCGAATCGCGCATCGTTGACACCTTCCGCTACGCGATGATAACGTTCTTCATGAGGATACAGCCATGCGAACCCGTTCCCTTCTGGGAGCACTGCTTTGCCTATTAGCCGCCAGCACCGCCGCCGTCGGCCAGACGTTCGGCGAGATCACGGGAACAGTGTCTGATTCCACCGGCGCGGTTGTGGCCGCCGCCAACGTGAGGGCAACCAACACGGCCACCAGTCAGACGCGCGAAGCAACGACGAATGAAACGGGCAATTTCACCATCCCGTTCCTCGCTCCCGGGGTATACAGGGTTCGCGTGGAGAAGCAGGGATTTAAGACCGCCACGCGCGGCGAGGTCCGCCTGCAGGTCGCCGATTCGGTTCGCATCAACTTCGCCGTCGAGGTGGGCAGCGTTTCCGAATCCATCGAGGTCCAGGGAGGCGCGCCATTGCTGACTACCGAGAACGGTTCGGTCGGCACCGTCATCGATAACCGCCGGATCGTTGAACTGCCGCTGAACGGCCGGAACTATCTTCAAATGGTGGCGCTCAGCCCCAACGTGTCGGCCGAGCAGGGCGCAGGCGGTGAGGCTGCGGCGCGAAAAGGCGGCACGCGCACAGAGAAGTCGCTCTCGGTCGCAGGCGCGCGAAACCAGTTCAATCATTACACGCTCGACGGACTGGAGAACACCGACATGAGCTACAACATCTACGCCCTCCAGCCCTCGATCGACGCGCTTCAGGAATTCAAGATCGAGACGGGTGTTTACTCCGCGGAGTTCGGCCGCGGCGCCGTGCAGATCAACGTAGCCACCAAGCCCGGGTCCAACGAATTTCACGGTACGGTCTTCGAGTTCGTTCGCAGCGAATCGATGGATGCGCGTGAATACAGGCAGGTAGGCAAAAGGAATCCGTTCCTGCGAAATCAGTTTGGGTATACCCTGGGCGGGCGGATCATCCGAGACAAGCTCTTCTTCCTCTCGAACTTCGAGACCCTGCGGGAAACAAAGACGCTTCAGGGCCTTGTCAACGTGGCGCCGGACAGAATGCGCGCGGGGGACTTCAGCGCCTCGGGCCGGAACATTTTCGATCCCGCCAGCCGCGCGTTTTCCACCGACGCGGCCGGCAACCCCCGTGCCATCTCGGCGATGCCGTTTCCGAACAACCAGATTCCCCAAAATCGTTTTCATCCAATCTCGCTGAAACTGCTTGAATTCTATCCGCGGGCGACCACGCCTGGCGACAACATCCTCGCGAACTTTGTCCGGCAGCGCGAACGCCCCATCGCCTGGGAACAGCTCAATCAGCGGATCGATTATACCGAGAACGCGAAGTCCACCTGGTATGGACGCTTTAGCTGGAGCGACGAGGATTTCAAAGAGATCGCTGCATTTAAGGAACAGGAAGCGAATATTCTCACAAAGACCAGACAGGCGCTCGCGAGCAATATCCGCACTTTTAGTCCGACCATTGTAAATGAGTTTCGATTCGGGCTGACGGAGTTCCACAACGATCAGAAACGCTTTTTCGCGTTCAAGCGCGATGTCACGGGTGAGTTGGGGATTCGAGGACTGAACTCACCGGTTGAACTTTCCTATGGCACGCCCTCGATCGGTCTCGGCCTCGGCATTTCCGGCTTCGGCGAGCAGGGAAACGGCCCCTTCGTCGGCCGCACCGCGATTTTCCAGTGGATTGACAACATGTCCATCATCCGCGGAAAACACTCCATCCGCTTCGGGGCCGAAGTTCGCCGCGATCGCTATAACGAGACGGGCAACGCATTCACACGGGGGAGTTTCGGATTCTCCGGCAATGCGACGGAAGATCCAACCCGGCGCGGCGTAACCGGCCATCCCGTCGCGGACTACATGCTGGGCGAGACCTCTTCTCCAACGCGCGCGCGGGCCTTCTCGAACGGACTGTTCCGCGCTACCGTTTTCGCCGGCTACTTCCAGGACACCATCAAGATCACGCCTAAGTTGACCGCCGAATTCGGACTCCGCTACGAGTTCACACCTCCCTACCACGACAAGTACCGCGGCATCATGAACGTTATCGTATACGACTCGGGCGTTTTCAATGGAGATCTCGTTCCGGGCGCGAGGACGCCGGTCATGATCCGGCCCGGGAAGGGAGACTTCCACGAAGGAATATCATTCCGCTTCAACGATGGCGTCCCCACTACCACTGGCGATGACCTGCTCGGCCGCGAAACCGTAAATCGGGACAAGAACGATTTTGCGCCGCGGGTCAGCTTCGCGTACCGGCCGTCCGAAAAATGGACGGTGCGCACCGGTCTTGGTGTCTTTTACGTGCAGGATATTGTTGAAGCCCGCTTCGACCTCTCGCGAAACGTCGGAGGGCGTTCGCAGTTCACCGCGGATTCCGAACGGCCGAACGCAAACCTCAGCGACCCATGGCGGTTCGAGGGCGGGGCTTGCCGCAATTTTTCGGGGCCATGCCAGGGACCGACCTTTACTCTTGCCAACAACACCAACCGTCGCACTCCGTACATGATGCAGTGGATACTCAACGTGCAGCGCCAGCTCGGCTCCGACACCGTGGTCGAGGCCGGTTACATCGGCAGCGGCGGACACAAACTGGAGTTGCTCAGGGTGTGGAATCAGCCGGTGTTACGTAAGGGTCCAACCGACGCTCGCACGCTTTTGCAGCGCTCTCCGTTTCCGGCTTATGGCCTGATCCAAACGCTCGATAACCACGGCAACTCCAACTACCACGGACTGGGACTGAAGGCCCAACGGCGCTTTTCGAAAGGCCTGACGTATCTGGCCGGATTCACGTGGGCCAAATCGACCGACGGCGGCAGCTCCGTGCGCAACAACACGGGTGAGAATCAGTTCGCGACCGACAACTACAATCTGCGCCGCGAGCATGCGCTTTCGCAGTTCCACAACGGCCATCGCTTTGTGACGTCGGTTCTGTACGAGTTGCCTTTCGGAAAAGGAAAACGGCTCATGAACACAGGTGGAGCTGTGAACCTGATTCTCGGAGGGTGGCAGGTCGGAACCATCCTGACTCTTTCCGACGGAACGCCAATCAACGTCGGGCAGATTGGAGACCCGCTGCTGATCGGCACGCCGAACGTTCCAGACGCGACGGGCATCAGCCCGATTCCGTCCGACCGCTCGCCGGACAAGTTCTGGAACGCAGCCGCGTTCAACGTTACGAATCCCGAGTTGGTCTACCGCTATGGCAACGGCGGCCGCAACCTTCTGACCACTCCCGGACTGAAGCAATGGGATTTCGCCTTGAGCAAGGACATTCAGATTCGCGAGAATCACAAAGTGGAGTTTCGCTTTGAAGCCTTCAACTTCCCGAACCACCCGAACTTCAATCCTCCGGGAGTGGACGTCAGGATCCCTGCAACATTCGGGAGAATCACGACCGCGCGGACCATGCGCGAATTACAGTTCGGCTTCAAGTACATTTTTTGAAGCCGGTGAACCGGCGCGGGCCCAAGTCAGCCGGCAAGATGGGAATGCCTGCGTCAAGCTTACCGCGGCCGAGGCCGGATCCCTGTCTCGCTTGCGTGGGAGGCTGACAAGCATGGAGCCGATTCTTCCCCGAGTGGAGGGCGCTCAATATCCGAACCTCGCACCGGCCCGCTCCCGCATCCGTTGCTCAGTCGATTCCGCAGCGACGGGTCCCGCTTTGTTTAGGGTCAAGTCCGCGTGCACGGCGCCGGTGTAGCTACAGGCAGAACCTCGGTCCGCCGCCAGGGCGCAACGGCCGCCTCGCATCGACCCAAGGGCCACTACAATGTGTACGCCGCGAAAATCGTGGTGCATCCATCGGGCTCACGGAAATTTGCTCTGTAAAGCCGACCTCCCGCGATCCTTTCTGGCGTAACTGCGTTCTCGAAGCAGCCATGAACGTGCGCCGATTTCGCCTGTACCCTCACGACCGCACCCGGGGTTCCGAGAATCGGATCGCCCGCGGACCTGAGTTCCGAAGGCTCAGCCCCATCAATAAGTGCCCGTCGAAACGCGAGCGCTGGAAGCAACGAGATTTTCAGTCACTCAGGCCAGAAGCCCGGAGGAACCAGGAAGGCCTGCACTACCTGGGCAGCGCAAACGCGATATAACTTCCGCCCGACTTCGCGCCGGACTTCCCTCCCCCAGCGCCAATCACAACGAATTGTCTGCCATTCACTTCGTACACCGCGGGAGTGGCATTCCCTGATGCCGGGAGCGTGGTCTCCCACAACAGCTTACCAGTTCGTTTATCGAAAGCGCGGAATTTCCTGTCGTGATTCGTCGCTCCGATGAAAAACAGCCCGCCCGCGGTCACGGCTCCTCCACCGTAGTTTTCGCTTCCGGTATTCGTCATCCCCTGTTCGGCGAGTTCCGGGAATTCGCCGAACGGGATTCTCCACGAATACTCTCCCGTGTCGAGGTTGATCGCGTTCAGCGTCCCCCATGGCGGTGTGAGCGCCGGATACCCGCCGGGGTCCAGGAACTTGTTGTAACCGTCGGTCGTGTATTTCATGTCGAAAGGGGAATCTGCCCGGCTCTGCACCGCGACCTGATTCTCACCCTTCGCAAGATACCGAGTCATGGCGTTGATCGCAGGGTCGCCGAGATGCGCGAATCCGGGCATCCGGCCCGCGCCGTTCCTGACGACCGCGGCGATCTCGGGTTCTCTTCTCCGGCCGCCGATATCTTTGAGCGGCGGAAATTCCGGAGGCGATCCGAGCAAGTCCTCGCGATGGCACCCGGCGCAATTGCGCACGTAGAGTGTCCTGCCGCTTGCGCTCGCGCCCGCCGCGGGCTTTGGGACGATCCGCAGGATCCAAGGCATTTCGTTCGCGTTCACATAGAGCAGATGCGATTCGGGATCGAACGCGGGGCCGCCCCACTCACCGCCTCCGTCGAATCCAGGCAACACAACCGTACCCTGAAAACTCGGAGGTGCGAACTGCCCTCCTGAAAGGACCCGCCGGAGCCGCTCGAGCACGACGCGATGCGCTTCGGGATTCCGCCTGGTGACCATATCTTCGGTGAAGTTCTGCCTCGAAAAAGGCGCGGGCTTCAGTGGCAGAACCTGCTTCTTTGCGAGCACCTCTCCGTCTACTTCGGAAGCCGGTACCTCGCGTTCCTCAAACGGAAATAGCGGCTTTCCGGTCTGCCGTTCGAAAACCCAGACATGCCCCGACTTTGTGATCTGCGCGACGGCGTCGATCGACTTGCCTTCGCGGCGTACCGTCACCAGTGTTGGCGCCGACGGCAAATCCCGATCCCAAACGTCGTGCCTGACGAACTGGAAATGCCACAGGCGCTCGCCGCTATCGGCTTTGAGCGCGATCAGGCAGTTGGCGAACAGGTTATCGCCCACGCGATTCGCGCCGTAGAAATCGTAAGAGGCCGACCCGGTTGGTACGAAGACGATGCCGCGGCGCTCGTCGAGCGCCAGCCCAGGCCACGAGTTCGCCGCTCCCGTATAGGTCCAAGCGTCCTTCGGCCAGGTGTCATACCCGAACTCGCCGGGGCGGGGGATAGTGTGGAAGGCCCACCGCATAGCGCCGGTCCGTACATCGTAAGCGCGGATGTCTCCGGGCGCCGCGGGCAGCCCCTCGCTCGTCAGGAAGCCAGTGATGAGCGTGTCCTTGTAGATAACGCCGGGACTAGTGAGCGCAAGCGAAATGGCCTCGACCGGGCGGCCGAGATTTTCCCGCAAGTCGATACGTCCGCTGGTTCCGAAGCTGACTACAGGGCGTCCGGTCAGCGCGTCGAGCGCATGCAGGAAGTGCCGCGCTCCCACGAATATTCGCCTATCCTTGCCCGCGGGGTCCTGCCAATACATGAGACCGCGGTTGCGGAACTTGGATCGCTCCGGGGCTCCGTCAAACGGGTCAAACGACCACCGGAGCGCTCCCGTGGCGGCATCAAGGGCGATGACTCTCAGTTTCGGCGTGGTGGCGTAGAGGATGCCGCCAATGACGATCGGATTGCATTGCATCTCGGAACCCTGTGAGGCGTCGCCTGTATCGTAAGTCCAGGCGACTTTAAGATTATTGACATTGCGTGGAGTAATCTGCCTCAGCGGTGAATGATGCATGAAATCCGGCGAGCCGCCTACGGCGCGCCACTCGTGGCGTTGGGCGGACGCGGACAGGGTCAGTGCCGTGAAAACGGCAGGCCACAAAAGGCGATGGCCTGCCGCATTTTTACAGCCGGCGTTCAAACTTGGCATGGTCAGATTTGGTTCAGACACGAGGCGAGATGGCGGTAAGACTTCTCCGCGGCGGCGACCGGATCGTAGCCGGGGAGAGTCTGCAACTGGCGGCTCACTTCGACGAGCACCCAGCCCCGCCACTTGAGTTGCCGAACCTTTCTGAAGTATTGCACATAGTCGATTTTACCTTCGCCCGGCAACAGGAACGCCGGCTGGCCGTCGACGCGCCGGGCGTCCTTAACCGTAATGAAACCGGAACGCGGCAGGAGTTGCTCCATAGTCTGCTCCATGTCGAGGCCCATGAGAGAAAAGTGGCTGTAATCGTAAATGGCGGTCAGCGCCGGGTGACTCACCTTGCCGAGCAGCCAGAGCAGCTTGTCCGGCGTATCGACGGCGCTCGACACATGGCTCTTCACGGCGATTGTAATCCGGCTTTCCGCCGCGGCACGCGCCCATTCTTCCAGGCGCGCCGCCATGTTGTCTCTCACCCCGGCCCACTCTGAAGGCCGCCCGCCAAGGACGGTCTGAAGCATCGGCGGATGGCCTGGAGACACGTCATGTGCAAGACCGGCATCGGCTTTAATGCGGTTAAGGGTGGCGCGATGCGCTTCGGGTGAAGCTAGAAGGTTGAAGTTGTCGATCAACGTCGGAATCGGAAAACGCGCCTCGCGGATGCGGCGTCGCGCCGCCGCGTCCAGAACGTCCGGTTCGCTCGGCCAGCCCGGCATCACGCAGAGCTCCGCGCCTTCATAGCCGATCCGGCGGATCTGCGACAGCGCTTCGTCAACCGGAAGGCTCTTCATGCCGTATGTGCCGATCGAGAGGCGCAGACCGTGCGCCGCCGCAGATTTCGCCGCGGGAAGTGTCAAAGCCGCAAGCAACCCGCGGCGCGTTAGCGTGATTTTCGGAACCATAGGACCTTATCCGGCCGGGATCCTGTCATCAATTCACCATCGGCCGTGATCTCGACCGAATGGTGGCCGGTCGATTCCACATACCCCAAGACCTTGCCGCTTGTGCGGTCGAGTTTCATCAACCAGCCAGGGGAGCCGTTAGGCTCATCTCGCGCCTGCGTGCCGATGTAGAGGAAGCCGCCGGCAATCTTCAACGAAAACGTCTTGCCAAGCCCGTTGATTTGAGAGAGAAACTTTCCTTCCAGATCGAAACGTTGCAGCCGTCCGTTCTCCCGATCGGCAACGTAAAGCGTGCCTCGCTCGTCGGCTGCGATGCCGTGCGGGAGATGGAATTCGCCGGGCCCCGTACCTCGTTTCCCCCACTCCCGAACCCGCTTGCCCTCCTGGGTGTATTCCAGTATTCGGGCGTTCCCGTAGCCGTCCGCAACATAAATCCGTCCTCCGGGAGCAAAGGCAATATCCGCTGTCCCGTTGAACGATCCGGGCTTTGTGTTCGCCGGTTGGCCGCCTACATCTATGGTCAGCAGGTGCTTCCCTTCGGGCGAGAACTTGAACACTTTCGAGGAGGAAGCATCCACGGTCCAGATGTTGCCCTTCGGATCGACACGGATACTGTGAGGGATCGTAAACATTCCCTTCCCCCAGGACCGGAGGACTTTTCCTTCCTGATTGAGCGCGATCACGGGATCAGCCTTCTCCCCGCGCTGCAGGAGGTAGACGACGCCCTTCCCGTCGACCGCGACAGAAGATATCATTTCGAGCCCCCATCCCGCGCGAGAAGGAGAAATCGCGAACTCCGTGAGTTGGAGGGGCAGACGAGGGGATTGGGCCACGAGCGCGCGCAACTGCCTGGTTTGTTCTTCCAGACTCTGCGCAAAAACGGGCAAGGCTGCTAATAAGGCAATAAACTTGAACCGCATAGGACGAGTATACTGACTGGGACTGCGACCGGCCAGCAGCCTCGCCGGTACGCCTGCCGGTCCCGACGATTTCGCGTCGGCACTTTACGGTGTCGCCCGTCGGACGGTTGCCGGTGGTTGTGTTGAGCGCGCGGCCGGTGCGATAGCGCCTGTCGTCCTCAATGAATACTATCCTGCCGTTACTCCACGTTTGGTATGCCGGTTACTACAGAGACGGGCCGCTGGACCGTGATCTGTACCGGATCGCTTGCCTGTGCGTTGGCGAGCGAGCGAACCTGAACGATATTGACTCCGGGCCGGATATTGTCCGGAACCTGCGCCTGTATCACGCCCGGCGAAGTTTGCAGAAGCGGTACCGAAATGTCGCTGAACGTCACGCACGAGCCGCCGAGAACGGTCGGTGGCGGAAGCAACTCCGCTACGGCCGGAGCCGCGAGGTTGGTACCGCTGATCGTGATGAACGAACCTGGCCGAACGCTGGTGCTGCCATCGCTTGCGTTGACGATACCACGGGCTCCAGCAGCGATCAACGGTCTCGGAGGGCTGGTTGAAAGGGGGACCACGCTCAAGCCGGAAAGAGTCAGTGCGTAGGCGGTACCTTCCGAATCAACGACAAGCTGCCGCGGAGGAATGTTGGCGCGTTGATTTCCGAACACGCTGATGGTCGGATTCTCCGGCACGGCGCCGATCACCGTGGAAGATCCGTTGCGAATATCGAGGACTTCGAGCGTGGCGCGAGGGTCGTCACGAGTGACAGACGCAATGTTCTGCCTCACGGGAGTCGTAACTCGCGCGAAGAGGTTTTCGTCAAGAGGGTGCACCGACGCAACGTTTCGCTGCCCGGCGCTTACTACTGTTATAATCGGCGGCTGGCCGGGCGCCGGTGGCGGCCCGAATTGAATTGCCCCCGGGCGCTCCGCCCCGCCTATCACGGTCATCGAGTTGTTCAGAATAAGGCCGTTCGATAGGAAAAATCCTCCATCCTTCGCCGCGCCCAGCGGACCGAAATAGCTGGTAATCGGATTGGTGAAAAGAAGCCGCCCGGCCGTGTAGGTGTCGGCGGTTCCGTCGTACAGAAAACCAAACCCATTGCCCGCCAAAGTCAGAATATAAGCTCCTCCGGGCGACGCAAGCATCGTCTGTGGGCCTGGAATGGCCAGCGGCGTCACAGAATTCACCGGCCGGACCGTGGCTTGCGTTCCCACGAGCTTCCACTGCGTCCCATTTGACATGATGAACTGCAATCCAAACAGGCTTGCTGCCATCGCGCGCGGAAAAATCGGGTTAGCATTTCCCTGCCGCGGAATCGGCGGGAAGTCCACTTGGCTGACAATGCGCCGCAGGACCAGATCGACGATGCTGATCGATTCTCCCCCCGTGTTCGCGACGTACAGCGTGTCGCCGTCCAGCCCGAGTGCCATGGAATGGGGCAGTTGACCGGCCGCAATCGGTTCCACGAACCGCTGCTTGCGAATATCGAAAACCTCGACGCGGTTGTAGCCGGAATTCGTGATGTAGACCAGCTTACGCGCCTCGTCTACGACGATATCCCGAAGGGCCTCGTTGAAAAAGTTGTTCGGTCCGGTAGGGACCGGGTAGATTATGCCGCGCTGATCCCGATTCCGGAAATTCATGTAGACGCGAATGCTGTTTGGCAGGTTGATCGCCTCAACGGAGGACAACGCCACGCTGACAGGCGTTCCCTGAAGATTCGCGCCGCCGCCAGTTGCGAGGTTGGTGCCGGCCTGTCGGACGATCCCGGAACGTCCGGGCTCCATTGTGAACAGGATCGACGACGGAGCCACGCCGCTCGTGGCCTGCGCGATCAGGGACGACCCGGGGGCTGCGCCCTGGGAATTCTGAATGCTGATGCTATACGTGAGTTTCCCCTTGCCCAAATTATTGACCTTCAGAGTCCCCGACGCGATCCCCCGGTTACACTCGTCCTGTGCAAGGAAAACCTGGGTCGTTTCCGGCTGAAGAATGGGGTAGTCGTAGAGAGTCGAAAGGGGCAGGTATATCAGACCGGATTCCGAAAGTCCCCAGGCGTTGGCGCCGTCGCTTGAAACCACCATGCGGGCCACAATGCTCTCCGGCAGTTTGATGCCAAGGTTGATAGCCAGATTACGTGCGTCCGAAATCAACAAAGTGGATGCCTGCGGCCGCGTCGCCGGCAGCGCAAAAGGCGCAACGTTAAACGCGCTGAAGATCGTCTTGCCGTCCGGCGCGAAGCCGCTGCCGCCGATATTCTGTTGAACGTTGAAGTTCACGTTGAATAGAAACGGCGCGTTGGCATTGCTTTGCTGCGCGATCACTGCGAGCGTGGCGGTATCGTACATCGTGAACCCCGCCATGAATCGCGCCCCATCCGGCGACATGGAGAGAACCGTGGATTGTCCGGTAACGGTTCGGCTTCGGAGGATCACGCCCGAGGAAACTTCGTAGACAAACAAATAGGTGGTGGTCGGGCTGGGATTCGTCAGTCCAACTATGAACTGGCCGTCGGGCGTGCGAATGAGCTTGCTCCGAAACGTCGTAATCGGCCGTGTCAATTGCGCCGGGGGAATGCCAGAGGGGCTCGACGGCGGCGGCGGCACCTGGACCGGAATCAGTTGCTGCGACTGATCTTTCGTGCGGTCGAAGATGAGGAGCGTGTTCTGCAAGTTGCCTGTTCCCGTCCCGACGGTACTCACAAGCGCCCTCCCATCGATACCGACTTCGACGCCTTCGGGACGCGCCGGCAGGTTGACTACCTGGAGCACGCTGTTTGTGCCCAAGTCAATCACGCTCATGGAGGAACTGCCGTTGTTCGTGACGTAAAGAAAGGCCGAATCCGAAGACATTGCGGCCGCGAGCGGTGTTGTACCAACCTGAATGACTCCCACCGAGCGCTTTTCCGCGAGCCCGTAAATATCGATACGGTTTGTCTTGTCGTTGACGAGATAGAGCCGGCCCCTAAGCTCATCGAGCACAATGTCGGACGGAGTTCCGCCGAGTGAGATCACTTCGCCAAACGTGGAACCGGTGGATTGCGCGCGTAACGACGTACCCAGGGCCGCAGCGACGAAAATGATACGTACAACAAACCGGAACACGGATCGAAAGTTCACAATTTCCTTCCAGGGGTATTCAGAATCCCTATAGTACACTAAACCCCTTACGTTGCCTGAAGTTGCTCGGCGGCGGGCAGTGGCAGGAACTCGGAGAGAGCCCGAAACTCACGGTGCGCCTGCGTGTTGAGTGTTATATGAAACGACGACTCATTTTGTTCGCGCTGCTCAGCGTAGCCATTGCCGCCACAGGTTTTGCGGCAGCCATTGACGGCGCATGGACTTCTCAAATAAAGACAAAGGGCAAGAAAGGCGAAAAGACTACGTCCCTTTCATTCGACCTGAAGAGCGACGGCACGGCGCTCACAGGCACGGTGTCCGGCGGCCGGAAGAAACAAGGCTCGACGATGGTTGAGGGGGGAAAGTTCGAGAACGGAGCCTTTTCTTTCAAGACAGTGGACAAGACGCGAAAGGGAGATGTAAAACTCCTCTGGCGCGGAACGGTGGAAGGCACGGAATTGAAGGGCACGCGAACGCGGGAAGGCGCGAAGCGTGGCATGGAGTTTACCGCGAAACGCCGCTAAGCTTTCTTCGCGGGTTCTTCCTTTCGGATTGGCGATTCCGGTCCGGCGATTCCGCGATGGAGTCCGGTCAAGTCTTTTTGCAGGGGTATCCGCGAGATGGGATGATACGCGAAGCTATCCCCACCGCGCGCTCGGCCGCGGAGCAGTTCCGGCGCCGACCTTCGTTCAAGACTAGTGTCTAGTTGCATTAGTTCTGGTACTACTGTATGTTGAGTCATGCGCCGAAAGTCCGCGAAATTTCAGCTCAGCGACGAAGAGATGAAGACCTTAGAGGGATGGACCCGCCAAGGCAAGACGGAGCACCGTTT
>SYKU01000327.1 GCA_005808865.1 Acidobacteriota bacterium | reverse complement strand
TGCATTTCCACTTCATCCCGACATACTCCTCGTGGCTCAATCAGGTGGAATGCTGGTTCAGTATCCTCAGCCGGCAGGCGCTCCGGGGAGCCAGTTTCACGTCGCCGCGGCAAGTGCGGCAAGCGATCGACGACTTTGTTAAAGTCTACAACGAAAAGGCAGCGCCGTTTGAATGGAAGAAGGCAGTCGTGTTCCCTTCCGGCCCCAAAGCCAAGTACTCTGACTTATGAAACTAGGTACTAGCCCGCTCGGGCGTCCACTCAAGGTTCGATCTGCATGTTTGTGCCCATTTGGGAAACGCGGTAATATCGGACAGCGTTGGCCTCTGGAAATCGAAGGATTGGGTGATTTAGAGCATTTTCATATACAGTAGGTTCGCAGTCTGATTGCCAGCAATAGTCGATGAACTTCGGAGCAGCCTCAATTTATATGAAAATGCTCTAACTCAACACTGCGCCTTTTATCCACGCAAAAGCCCGAATCACAAATAAAATGCGCCGCAGGATCGAGGTACGCGGGATCGTTCAGGGAGTCGGGTTCCGGCCTTGGGTACACCAACTTGCCAAAGCCCGCGGGTTGCACGGGTTCGTGCGGAACTCGCCTTCGGGAGTGACCATCGAGATCGAGGGGCCATTGTCGTCCCAGGAGAGCTTTCTCGAGGCGTTGCGCAGTGGGCAGCCAGCCATCGCCGATATCGATGAGATTCTGGACTCGGCCATCGCCTCGACGGGCGAAACCGGATTCTGGATTCAAGACAGCGAAGACGGCAGCTCGGGCTTCGCGCTGGTTCCACCCGATATCGCCACCTGCCCGGATTGCCTGGCGGAATTTCGCGAGCCATCCAATCGCCGCTACGGCTATCCGTTCACCAATTGCACCCATTGCGGCCCCCGCTACACGATCATCCTCGATATCCCCTACGACAGGCGCTTCACCACCATGGCAGCTTCGCCATGTGCGCGGACTGCGAGGCCGAGTATCACAACCCTGGCGACCGCCGTTTTCATGCGCAACCCAACGCCTGCTCCGTGTGCGGCCCTTGGGTAGAACTCTGGGACCATCGGGAACTCCTCAGCAAGCGCAACGACGCGGTTGGCCAGACGCGGCGGCTCCTCGAACAAGGCTGCATCGTGGCGATCAAGGGGCTGGGAGGATTTCATCTCGCCTGCGACGCGGCGAACGAGACCGCGGTGGACCGGCTACGTGAGTGCAAGCGCCGGTCAGACAAGCCATTCGCGCTCATGGTGGCTGATCTCGAGGCGGCCCGCCGCGTCTGTCACGTCACCACCACCGAGGCCCTCGCTCTTGAATCGTCCCGGCGTCCCATCGTCTTGCTGCGCCGCCAAGCCGACGCTGCCATTTCCGCGCCGGTCGCCCCGGGCCTCCCCTCGTTGGGTGTCATGCTGCCCTACACGCCGCTGCATCATCTTCTCTTTGACGGCGCCGGTTTCCACGCCCTCGTGATGACATCCGGGAATCTGTCCGAAGAACCGATTGCGTCTCTGGACGAAGAAATCGCCCCACGCCTTCATCCCCTGGCCGGTTTCGTTCTGCGTCACAATCGCGCCATCCAGACCCGCGTCGACGACTCTGTGGTGCGTGTACTGCAAGGGAAGGAACGCGTTCTGCGCCGGTCTCGCGGATATGCGCCGCTGCCGGTTGACCTCGGCGCGCCCGTTGCCGAAGTATTCGCCTGCGGAGGGGAACTGAAGGGCTGCTTCTGCCTCACGAAAGGTCACTACGCCCTTCTGAGCCAGCACATCGGCGACCTTGAAAACCTCGAAACCATGCAGGCGTTTGAGCAGACGCTGGCCGATATGATGCGGTTCTTCCGGGCCTCGCCCCGCGCCGTCGCCCATGATCTGCATCCCCAGTACATGACAACGCGGTTTGCCCTCGGATGGGACGCGGTGGAGAAGATCGGGGTGCAGCACCACCACGCTCACATCGCCGCTTGCATGGCCGAGAACCGTCTCCAGGGCGACGTCATCGGCGTCGCTTTTGACGGCACCGGCTACGGCTTGGATGATCGAATCTGGGGTGGCGAAGTGCTGGTGTGCGGCTATGCCCGCGTCGAACGCGCCGCGCATTTTCGTTATGTTCCGCTGGCCGGTGGCGACACAGCCGTCAGGCAAGGTTGGCGTTCGGCTCTGGCCTACTTGCGCGATGCAGGGCTCGATCCGCACCCGGTTCTACGTGAAGTCCCCGGACGCGCAATCGATGTCGTGGACAAGATGATCGAGGGGCGGCTGAATACCATGGACTGCTGCTCGTGCGGCCGCCTGTTCGATGCGGTCGCCGCCATACTCGGGGTTCGCCTCGAGTCGAACTACGAGGGACACGCGGCCGTGCAAACGGAGGCGATAGCGGAGCGCGCCGTGGATGCCTACTCGTTTGACTTCGACGGCGATGTAATTGACTTCCGCGAAACCATCCGCAGACTGGTGCGTGACCGGAACCAGCCCGCGATCGCCGCCGGCCGATTTCACAACACGCTGGCCAGGGCGGCGGCCGCCGCGTGCATACAAGCGCGCGTCCACACCGGGTTGGATCGCGTTTGCCTTTCCGGTGGGACGTTTCAGAATAAGTTGCTGCTGGAACTGACGGTGGAGCAGTTGATCGGCTCTGGCTTCGACGTGTTCTTGCACTCCCGCGTCCCCCCGAACGACGGGGGCCTGAGCCTGGGGCAGGCCGCCATCGCGGTCAAGCGCCTCTGACTGCTCGAAAGCCGATGCGGGTTCTCGCCCAATTACGATTCCTACGTTGTCCATTCGTTTGAGCGCATTGTGTCCAATCTACAAGGTGCCGTCCAGTCTGACAACGGGCTCCATTCTGAAAAGCCTAAGCACGAGCGGCATGGAGCCTGAGAGATGCTCCCGAATAGTGCTTACTCGGGGCGGATCATGCGCAACTCGGAGAATGCGCTGGATTCAGACGCTGCGAGGGATCACCCCGAAGTTGCAGCGTTCCGGGAAGTTTCAAAATAACTTCCGGAAAGTCGCCCAACCCCTGAAGCAAAACCGGTTCCCGGTCGGCTTGTCCGACCGCACCCGATCAACACCGCGGGGTTTACCCTTCGTTCCGCCCGAATCGTCCGCCACTCGGAAAGAGGTAGTTTTCCGTCCGTGCCAGCGTGGAACTGCTCCGCACCGCGCTGTCGTCGCCTCATCGGGGAGGCGCTGGCCTCGCCGTTCAAGGGGCGAACAATGATGTCTACTAAACCCACAGATCGCGTAACGGCGACCCGTCTAAATCTCACCCTCGTCCGCCAGCATCGGCAGCAATCTTTCAAATGCCGTCAACGTACGGTCAACCTCGTCCTGGCCGTGCACGCCCGAAACAACGCCGCCTGGCCATCCGATAATGTCCACGCCGCCCAGCATAAAGCCAGTCCTGATCTTGTGAGATAGCGCGAGCGGCGTCCCACCCTTGAGCTTCGTCCACGCGACTTCGCCGGCCTGGATCTGCTCCGGCGAAACCGAATCATGATCCGGATTCGTGAACAGATGGAAGCCCGAAAACTCCCCGTAAGCGCACCACCCAACACCCGCCCGGCGTAGTATAGAATTCATGCCCTCGCGGATCGCGGCCGCCACCCGGTTCGCGCGAGCGATCAGGTCGGTCGTGCGCAGCAGCCGAAGGGTCGCGACACCCGCGGCGGCTGAAACCGGGCCGGCGTTATACGTCCCCTGATGCGGTACCGCGGGCTGACGCGCGCCGGCATCCTTGTACCCAAGCGCGCTCATGATTTCCGCGCGGCCGGCAAGCGCCGCTCCCGGAAAACCGCCCGCGATCACCTTCGCGAGCGTGGCGAGATCCGGCGTGATTCCAAAATGCGCCTGCGCGCCGCCCGGAGAGCAACGGAAACCCGTGAT
>SYKU01000029.1 GCA_005808865.1 Acidobacteriota bacterium | reverse complement strand
TTAGAGGACGGCGGTCGAGGAAACGGAATCAGGAGGAGGCGAGAAAAGATAGAGTCAATCCAATCGTAAAGGTCACGCGAGGATCACGCAGCGCCGACGAAGAGCCGACGCCGAAGGCTTTTTCGTGCATAATTCAGGTTCCAACACTGTCAGTGCGGGTGCACGCGGTTTGGAGCAAGTTGAGCCACCCGAGCAAGGATGACTGGGTGGGCCTCTTTCCGCGAGGAGGGCCCGACCAGTCGCGGCTCGAGTTTAAATTTACGGGTGGCAAACCGGAAGGGGCGCTCGATCTGGTTGTACCCTCGAAAAGCAACGCTTGGCGATTATGAACTCAGGGTGTATTCCGCGGGCGGATGGAACCGGCTTGCGACGAGCGCTCCTTTCAAAGTTGTCGCCTCGGAGGTTCGTTTGACTGTGGATGAGTCCAAAGTAGCGCCGGGGTACCTGATCCACGTGCGCTGGGCGGGCCTGGATTCTCCGGAAAAAGACGATTGGATCGGTCTGTTTCCGAAGGGCGGGAAAGACGGCAGCCGCGTTCTCTTCCGCGCGACCGGAGGCAGCGCATCGGGCGACTTGAGTTTCACGATTCCACCGGCGACCGCTGCCGGAGAATACGAGTTTCGTCTATACGCGCACAATAGCTGGCGACTCGTGGCTACCAGCAGTCCGTTCCAGATTATTTCCAAGCCGGACCAGCGGAAGTAGCGGCCTTCCGGCAATGCACGGATAACCATGGATTTTACGACAATCAACTTCCTGGCTTTTCTGATAGCGGTGACTATCGTCTGCCGTGTCTGCCCGGCTCGCTTCCGGGCCGCGCTCATTGCCTTGGCTTCGTACACATACTATTGCACTTGGAGCCCCAAGGCGGCCCTTCTGCTTCTGGCGGTCACGGTGGCGGCTTTTCTGGCGGCACGCGGCATCGACGCCATCAAAAGGGATCTCGGCCGGCGGGGTATGGCGCTGGCAGCGCTATCCGGCCTTCTCGCGCTGCTCGGGGTGTTCAAGCTCGCACCTTTTCTGGGAAGCTTGCTGAAGGGGCCTCTCTTGGTCCCGCTAGGCATTTCATACTATACCTTCAAGCTGATCAGTTATGTCCTGGACGTCTATTGGCAGAAGGTCCCCGCGGAGAAGGCGTTTTTCCCCTTCGCCGCTTATGTCGCGTTCTTTCCCCAAATTGTTGCCGGCCCGATCCAGCGCAGCGACAGTTTTCTTCCGCAGATTGGCAAACCCGCGAGTTGGGGGAATGTGGTGTGGGGTGTCCAACGCGTGCTGCTCGGCCTCTTCAAGAAATTCCTCGTAGCGGACAATCTCAGTATCCTGGTGAACTTCGTCTACAGCCATGTCCACGCATCCGGGACGCCGCTGGTTCTTGGCATGTACGCATATCCGTTGCAGATTTACGCGGACTTTTCCGGCCTGACGGATATTGCGATCGGAGCCGCCTGGATGCTGGGCATCGAATCGCCGGAAAATTTCAACGCGCCCTTCTCGGCGCCGAACCCGAGCGAATTTTGGCGCCGCTGGCACATCACACTGACCACGCTGCTCACGGACTACGTATTCACCCCTATGCGCATGGCGGTACGCAATCTTGGCAATGCCGGTCTCGTCCTCAGCCTGTTCGTCACGATGGTGCTGATTGGGCTTTGGCACGGGTTCCGGTGGACCTATGCGATATTCGGTATGGTCCACGCGGTCTACCTCGCCGTAGATGCGCTGACGTCGCGCCTTAGAACTCGCTATTACAAAGCCAACCCCACCGCCGGGCTCCTGACGAACTGGCTTGGGCCGGTGATCACATTCCACCTTGTGGCGCTGGCGTTTGTCTTCTTCCGGGGAGAGACCGTGCAAGACGCTTTGTACATCCTGCGCCATCTCGGGATGGGTATCGGCACGCCGTCCGCGGACTTCTCAAAGCTCAAGCAGACCGAGGGGCGCGCGATTATGTTCGGATTGGGCGCCTACGTCGTGACCGAAATAGCGGACTACCTGAGACGGCATGGCCGGCAGGGTCAGTTTGTCAGCGCGCTGCCCCCCTGGGGGCGTTGGGCGGTGTACTACTGCACTACCGTAATAGCCGTCGTGTATATTCTTCTAATGGTGGGAACGCCAGTGAACCGAATTACGTTTGTCTACGCAATGTTCTAGCGCCCGTGACGCGTGAACCGGAAACTTCACATTATCGGAAAGAGTAGTTTAAGGTAGCACAGCCACGATCGACGAGTTGGGGAAAATGGCTGGATAGTAATTTCGAAAACTTAGAAGAGAACATTCGTTTGATCGCACAGAAAACAGCATCCCTCGACTATGGCCGTCTGGTGCGGGAAAGCAGGAAGCTCCGCCCGGATGGCGCCCATCAAAACATCCGTGTGGCGATTCTTTCCGATGCCGCTTCCCAGCAGTTCGTTCCGCTGCTGAAGACTCTCTTTCACGAAAACTGCGTGAACGCGGAGATCTACGAGGGAGCCTTCGATGCAATCGAACTGGAAGCCTTGAACCCCGCTTCTGGATTGTACGAATTCCTTCCCGGTGTAATCGTTCTGGCGAATTGCACCCAAGCATTGCGCAGCCGTTACTATGAGCACAAGGGTGACGACTTCCTGGAGACCGCCAGCCAGCGGGTGCAGCGGATTTGGGACGCTCTCCAACGCCACTCTTCGGCCCGGGTCATCCAATGTAACTACCCGCTCCCGTACGAGCGCCAATTCGGGAATTACGATCTGAAGGTTCCCCAGTCGCTGTACTCGGTGACTGCCGAGCTAAATTCCCGTATCGCGCTTTACGCAAGGCAGCGCTCCAACGCGCTGGTATGCGACGTGGAGGCAATTGCGTCCTACCTCGGCCGCAAGCACTGGTTTGACGAACGGCTGTGGGCTTTCTCCAAGGCGTTCTGCCATCTCGACCATCTCCCCTACCTCGCGCAGAGCCTGGTGGAAATGGTGCTTTCTTCCATGGGACGGGTCGTGAAGTGCGTGATCCTGGACCTGGACAACACTTTGTGGGGCGGGGTAGTGGGGGACGACGGCCCGTTGGGCATAGCGATTGGTCCGCACGGGGACGGCGAAGCATTTTATCATTTCCAGCAGTATATTCTTTCGCTTAAGAAGCGCGGCATCCTGCTCGCCGTGTGCAGCAAGAACAATCGGGAAACCGCCATCCAGCCATTTTTGGAAAATCCCGACATGGTTCTGAAATACGAGGACATCACGGTTTTTGTCGCGAACTGGGAAAACAAAGCCGGCAATATTCGCGCCATTCGCGATACGCTCGAAATCGGGCTCGACTCCATGGTTTTCCTGGATGATAATCCTTTCGAACGCAACCTGGTCCGCGAGTTGCTTCCCGGTGTAATCGTGCCGGAGTTGCCGGAGGATCCCGCCGATTACGTGCGCGCAATTTGCGAGCTCAACCTTTTCGAGACGAGTTCTTTCTCCCTCGAAGATACCGCACGCTCCGAACTCTACAGGCAGGAGGCGGGCCGGCGGGAACTTCAGACAAGTTTCACAAGCATAGATGAGTACTTGCAGTCGCTGGAGATGAAGATTGAGGTGGCCAGGTTCGATCCGGCGGCTGTCCCTCGCATCGCGCAGCTAATCCAGCGAAGCAATCAATTCAACCTGACTACGCATCGTTATAACGAAGCGGAGTGCGAGACGATGATGCGGGACGAGGCGAACTATCTGCCGCTGTATGCACGTCTCAGTGACCGTTTCGGCGATCACGGCCTGATTTCGGTCGTGATCTTGAATGTGAGCGCGGCGGAGATGGAGATTCGCGATTGGCTGATGAGCTGCCGGGTGCTCGCGCGAGGCGTCGAACAGTACCTGATGACGCGCGTGGTCGCTGTTGCCCTCGAGAAGGGCGTTTCAAGAATTTCCGGTCACTACATCCCAACGGCAAAGAACGCCATGGTAAAAGATTTTTTTGCGCAGTTTGGTTTCGAGAAGGTCTTGGAAACGGACGGGGGCAGCCGTTGGCATCTCGATCCCACGGCCTATCGGCCGCCCACGATTTATATCACGGAGAAACAAAGAACTTCATGAACAGGGACACAGTAATACCGCCGCTTAACGCGATTTTCCAGGATGTCTTCGATGATCCCTCGCTCGAAGTTAGTGACGACATGACTGCCCCGGATGTCGAAGGCTGGGATTCGCTTTCTCACGTCAATCTCATTGTCGCCGTGGAAAAGGAGTTCAAGATCAGGCTGACGACAGCCGAAGTGCGCGGGTTGAGTAACGTCGGCGATTTCATCGCGCTCATATCAAGGAAGGCCACCTAGGGCATTGGCGTTGGTGCGTCTCGGCGCCGCGGACGGCGGCGGCAGGGAAATCAGTGAAAATTCGATTCGGTGAAGAACATCTACGTTGCTTTAGCGAGGCCTCGCTGGATTTCAATCCTTTGCACCTGTCGAAGGATTACGCCCGGAAAACTTCGTCCGGGGACTGTATTGTGCACGGAATACTCGCTTTTCTGGCCTGCCTTCGAGTGATCCGCATGCCGGACCACCAGACTCCTTCTAATGTTCGGATTGACTTTAAGTCCCCTCTGGTCTTGGATGTGGACTACACGATCACGGTAGACGCGGAAGCTTTCGAGGGCGTGAGGATCACGATAGTGGACGGCAGCGCAGCCATGATGCGGGCTCGGCTGCGATTCCGAAGTGGTGATCCGGAAAGTGTAGGCCTCCCCGAAAATGGAATTGCGCCTCTTCGAGATTCGCGTGGATTGAAAACCACCGATTTCGAACGGATGCCCGCGTTCCGCGGAGCTTACGCTCCCGCTCGAGCGGCATACCAGGAGTTGTTGTCTTCGCTTGGGATAGATCGGCGGGCGTGGGGTGATGGGCTGCCGATGGCGGTCCTTTGCAGTAGCTATTTGACGGGCATGGAATTGCCAGGTGAAAGCGCAATCTATTCCGGACTGCGGCTCAACATCCTGGGGCCGCCTCCCCAGGTGCCGTTCGACTATGAGATCGCTCTCGATTCCTACGATAGTCGCTTTGGGATGGTGAAGTCGCGGTTCACATTGGGTACGGAGTCCGCCATTTGGGCGAGCGGCGACATTTCGGCGATTTCCAGGCCGGCGCACCACCGAGGCGTCGCGTCTTGTCCCGCGGCAGGTACCGGACGATTCGCGGGAAAGTCCGCGATCATTATTGGAGCCAGCAGGGGGCTCGGCGCGGCGATGGCCCTTGAACTCGTCGCTGAAGGCGGCACCGTCATTGGCGTCTATTCTCGAAGTCAAGAGGACGCAAACGAGTTACTTGCGGCGAGCCGTAACCTGCCGGGGCGCTTGATCATGGAGCGCGGCGACGCCTCCGATCTGACTTGGTGCGTCGCGCTAAGGGGCCGCGTAAGGGCGGAACTAGGCGCACTGGATCTGCTGGTCTGCAATGCCGCTCCGGCAATTCCATCGCTGCGAGTGGAGGAAGCATGCTATGACCGCATCCTGGCGTACATCGGTAAAGGTCTGGCGCTCGTCGGAGCGCCTCTCAGTGCTCTGCTGGAAGTCATCTCCGCGCCCGGCGGATGTGTCTTGACAATCTCTTCGAGCGCTGTCGAGGAACCACCGGCGGCCTGGCCGCACTATGTGGCCATGAAGGCTGCTGCGGAAGGGTTGGTGCGCACTGCCGCGGTGGCGAATCCCAAGGTAACGTTTTGCATCGCCAGGCCAGGGAGAATGCTGACGGATATGTCCGATACTCCCATTGGCCGGCTAGATGCGGAGGCTCCCCAGTCGGTATCCCGGAGAATCCTTGAGCACGCCTGGGAGGGAACTGCTTCGGGTACGGTCTTACTCTGCCGCTAACACGGCGCGTCTTCACAATCGAAACTGCGAGATTCAGTCCAACACGTCGGACAGTCAGGTCGTGATCCAAGCCGCGCCAGGCAGCGTCACAGTCGGGCTTGACGCCAGACATTTCCTTGCCGCCAAGTTCCGCTTCGGGAGTGGGTCGTCTGTCGGGGAGTTCCATCACACCGACGTTCCCATCGTCGGCTCCCTCAACCAGATAGAGGAAACTGGATTTCCGCGCTTTCCTCAGCCGCATCAGGCACTGGTTGATCACGATCCTGGAGATCCAGGTCGAGAACTTCGAGTCGCGCTGGAAGCGGCCGAGGTACCGCCTGGCGTGTCCGGCCGGGAATGCCGAGGTTCGGGAAGGGTTTCGACTCGCCCGTGCAGTGATGGAAACCAATCCAATGCAGGCGAGACGTGGATTGGCATGATCCCCATCGAGCGGCGACCGCGAAAGCGGGCCGGCATACCCCCTCTCGCCGCACTTACCTTCGCGACATACAGCGGTCCGCCTGTCCCTGGTTTCGAAAGCAGCCTCGACACGAAGGTCAAGACCTGAGAAATCTGACGTCCAACCGAGGCGGCGAGCCGGGCTGGCGGGAGACCGGTGTTGTCGAACTCGAAAAGCGCCGCAATATTCCGCTCGCGGCGAAACGGCCCGCACAAAGTTTGTACCGATTCTTTACATCCTGCTTTCACGGTTGTGTTTGATAATAAAGCAATGGGGCTCTGGCTATTACTCATCGTCTCGCTATCCGCCCGGGCGCAGTCCGCACCCGCACCCGCACAGGGCAAGCCTCCAGGCGGCATTCAGGTCAAGGACCTTGGGGGCGGCTACGTTGGAAATACCGTTTGCCGCGCCTGCCACCCGGCGCAGTGGCAGACTTTCTACAAGAATCCGCACTTCAAGAGCATCGCCGCCGCGAGCACGCCGGCTCTCGCGGGCTGCGAGGGCTGCCATGGACCGGGAAAGAACCACGTTGAGGCAGGAGGCGGAAAGACCACGATTCCACGCGCCTTTTCGTTGATGGAGCCGCGCCAGGCTCTCGATACGTGCTTGAATTGCCACGCCAAGGATTTCAGCCGCGTCAACATCCGCCGATCGCAGCACACGCTTTCGGACGTGGCATGCAACAACTGCCATTCCATCCACAAGTCGCCGGTACTGAAGTTTCTCCTCGCCAAACAGCAGATGGAACTCTGCTACGGATGCCACCCGAGTGTCCGCGCACAGTTTTCGATGCCGTTCAAGCATCGCCTGAACGAGGGCTTCATGCAGTGCTCGGATTGCCACAATCCGCACGGAACGTTCGCCGCCACCTGGCGCAGCGGAATGCGTCCGCGAATGGTCGAGCAGGCTTCAGGCAACGAAGAGGCATGCTTGAAATGCCATTCCGACAAGCGGGGTCCATTCCAGTTCGAGCACGCCGCCGTGCGCGTCGAAGGCTGCGAAACCTGCCACATTCCACACGGCTCGACCAACGCGAAACTTCTTCGCCGCCCGGCGGTATTCGCGGTCTGCCTTGAATGCCACAACGGCGCGGGGTCTTTCGGACGCCAGGCGGACGGCATTACCACTCAGTCGGGATCGCACAACATGTTCGATCCGCGATACCAGAAGTGCACGATTTGCCACGTGCGAATACACGGATCGAATAGCGATCAGCGGTTCTTAAGGTGAGGAGGATGCCATGAAGAAGCGTACATTCCAACTCGCCTTTCTCGCGGTTCTAACCTACCCGCTCCAGGCCCAGCAGGTCGGCGGCGCACGGGGCCAGGATATCAACGGCTATAACGTCATCAATTCCTTCGAGACAGGCTACCGCTTTTCGTCGATCGAGGGCGACCTGGGGAAATACCGCAGCGACGTCAATTTTCGTAACGGCATCCGCCTGCTCGGCAGCAGCCTCACTGTCAACTCGAAAGACGGCAAAGGGCGGTTGTTCGACGAGTTGACGCTCCAGACCAGCGGCCTCGGAAACGACCCCTACGAGTCTTCCATTCTGCGAATACAGAAGAACCGCTGGTATCGCTACGACATGCTGTGGCGGATGAACGAATACTACAATCCAGGCATTCCGATTGCGAACGGCCAGCACCTGCTCGACACCAGGCGCCGCTTGCAGGACCACGATCTCATCCTGCTGCCGCAGTCGAAATTCAAATTTCGTCTCGGCTACACGCGTAATTCCCAGGACGGGCCCGCGCTCTCGACTATCCAACTCTTCGATGGACGCGGCGACGAATTCCCGCTGTTCACCAACGTCCGCCGGGAGCGCAATGAGTACCGCGCCGGCGGCGATTTCGAATTCGCAGGCGTCAGGCTGCACTGGCTGCAAGGCTGGGACTATTTCAAGGAGGATACGGTGGACCGCGTCGACAGCCTGAGCGCGGGGAACAATCCAGGCGACCGGATAACGCTATCGCGGTTCTATCGCGCCGAGCCATACCACGGATCAACGCCGTTTTCACGCGTGAACTTACGGACGGAACGGAAGTACTTCGCGGTGAACGGGAGACTGGCATACGCGGGAGGGCGCCGCAGCTTCATCATGGACGAAGCCGCCATCGGGACCAACCGGTTTGGCGCGGCGCAGAACCGCCAGATCGTCGTCGGCGGGAACGCGCGGCGTCCCGTAACCACAGGCGATTTCAGCTTGAGCGTACTTCCGTCCACGCGGCTTTCGGTGACCAATGCGACGTCCATTTCGAGTGCGCGCATCGACGGCGACGCCGTCTATCGCGAGTTCAGCAATGCCTCGCTGCAGGGCACGACGGTGCAGTTCCGCTTCCTCGGCATCCACACGATTACGAATATGACCGACGCGCAGTATCGCGTGTCGGACCGACTCCGGCTCTACACGGGTTATCATTTTTCGACCCGCGAAATTCGCTCCATCGAGTCCGATGGAGACCCGCCGTTCGCGCCATCGGTGTCGACAGGCTTGCAGGAAAACCGCCAGCACGCGGGACTGTTCGGCATTCGGTTGAAACCGCTGAAGCCGGTAACCGTGACGCTCGACGGCGAGGTGGGCCGGGCGGATACGCCGTTCCTGCCCATCAGCGACAAGAATTATCACGCGCTTGGAGGGCGGGTTCAGATCAAGCAGAAATCCCTGCTTCTCTCCGCCGCCTACCGCGAGAAGTACAACACCAATTCGGCGTCGTTCTCGTCGCACAGTTCGCGCGGGCGCAACTATTCGTTTGACGCATCGTGGGCGTCGTCGGCGAAATTCGCGCTCGACGCAGGGTATTCCAAGATGCACCTGGACACGGTCTCCGGCATCGCCTTCTTCGGGGCGGGCGCCTTGCTCGCGAACAACTCGTACTACGTGAGCAATCTGCACTCGTTGAATGTCGGCGCGCGGGTGGCTCCGCACAAGCGGGCGGAGTTTTACGGCGGCTATTCGATGACGAAGGACCTGGGCGGATCGAAGTTCGCCCTGCGCGCGGCGGATCCGGCCGCGGCGCTTCTGAATCCGGTGCAGGCGTTCCCACTGTCTTTCCAGTCTCCGGTGGCTCGGGTATCCGTCCTTGTGCGCGGCAAGCTGCGGTGGAATTTCTCCTGGCAGTATTACCGCTACAACGAAGACTTCGGACTTTTCGGGATCAAGCAGGACTACCGGGCGCATACCGGATACACTAGCCTTCTATGGGCTTTCTGATTCTTCTGCTGGCGTTGGCGGTAGCGGCCCCGGCGGCCGAGCACGTTCTGGTGTATGAAGAGAAGGGCCGCTTTGGAGGCTGGCCCGCGAACCACGGCATCTGGTCGTGGGGCGACGAGATCCTGACAGGTTTCAGCGCCGCGTGGCATCAGGTGAAGGACATCAACCGCCACCAGGCCAACTCAGACAAGCCCGAAGAACCCCGTCTCGCGCGAAGCCTTGACGGCGGCCGCACGTGGAAGATTGAAACGCCAGCGGGCCTTCTTCCGCCGGAGCAGGGCGGGCACCCCGCCGCGGAGCTCACTGAGCCGCTCGATTTTACAAATCCAAACTTCGCGATGACGCTCCGGTACACGAACATCCATACCGGGCCTTCGCGCCTGCACTACTCGACCGACCGCGGCCGCACCTGGCGCGGAGCGTTCAACTTTCCGTTGTTCGGACAAAAGGGCATTGCGGCGCGCACGGACTATATCGTCCTGGGCAAGCGTGAGTGCCTCGTTTTTCTCACGGCGTCAAAGCTGAACGGGCGCGAGGGCCGCCCGCTCGTTGTGCGTACCACGGACGGTGGACTTACCTGGAAGTTTCTTTCGTGGATTGGGCCTGAGCCAAAAGGATTTGCCATCATGCCATCATCGATCCGGCTTTCGACGGGCCGTATCATCACGACCGTCCGAGTCAAGGAGGACCCTCCGAACTGGATCGACGCCTACGCCTCGGACGATAACGGCGCGACGTGGACCTACCTGAACCGCCCGGTGCCGGACACGGGCGGGAGCAGCGGGAATCCGCCAAGCCTTCTGACGCTGAAGGACGGTCGGCTCGCGCTCACGTACGGCTACCGCTCCGAACCGTATTCGATCCGAGCCCGCCTCAGCCGAGACCAGGGAAAGACGTGGAGTGAAGACATTACGCTTCGCGACGGAGCGCCGGCGTGGGACCTCGGCTACGCGCGCTCCATCCAGCGTCCTGATGGTAAGATCGTGACGGTGTATTACTTCATGCGCGAGAAGCATGCCGAACGTTTTATCGCCGCTACGATTTGGGATCCGAAATGAAGACTGACATCTCCCGCCGCAACCTCCTCTCAGGACTCGGCGCGGCGACGGCATCGTCCACCGCGGCTCCGGCTGCTGTAACATCGCCCGCCGCGAAACCTCAACTCTGCGTTTTCTCGAAGCATTTCCAATGGCAAAGCGTCCCGGAGATGGCCGCGCTCGTTTCCGAAATCGGATTCGAGGCCGTGGATCTCACCGTGCGCGACGCGGGCCACGTGCTGCCCGGGCGCGTGGCAGACGACCTGCCGAAGGCGGAGGAGACAATACGTAAAGCCGGACTGAAACTGGCGATGGTCACGACAGGCATCGTCGACGTGCGCTCGCCCCACGCGGAGCCGGTTCTGAAGGCGGCTTCGGCCCTTGGACTGAAACATTACCGCTGGGGCGGATTCAAGTACAGCCAGGCGAAGAGTATTCCGGAACAACTGGTCGAGTTCCGGGCGCGGTCGAAAGATTTGGCGGCGATGAACAAGTCGTACGGCATGTGCGCGATGTACCATACGCACTCGGGCGCGGGGCAGGTGGGCGCATCGTTTTGGGATTTATGGGAGATATTGAAGGACCTCGACAACGACGCGGTTTCCGTGAACTACGACATTGGTCACGCGACGGTCGAAGGGGGCCTGGGCGGCTGGCTTCATAGTTCCCGTCTGCTGATGCCGATGATCCGGGGGACGGCAATCAAGGATTTCCATTGGGCAAAGGGAAAGAAGGGCTGGACGCCGGAGTGGTGCGGCCTCGGACAGGGCATGGTTAATTTCGCCGAGTATTTCAGAATGCTAAAGAAGGGTGGATTCGCCGGGCCGATTCAGGTTCACTTCGAATACCCCGAGTTGGGCGACGCGCACACGGGCAAGACAAAGTCGACGATACCACGGGAACGGTTTGTCGCGATCATGAAGCGCGACCTAAAGGTTTACAAGACTCTGGCGGCAGAAGCGGCGCTCGGCTGAAACGATTCCACATTTCGCCAGGGAGTCCGGGTTCTGGCGGGAGGGAACGATGGTCCGCCCCGCCGGCGGGCTCCCAACCCGAGCCTGTTCAGTTCGCCACTTCGGCCGCGGGAGCGGAAACTTCGGAGCGTTTCCGGGAGACAAGCGCGCCAAGGTCGTCGAAGAGCGAGTAGGCAACCGGCGTCACTACCAGCGTCAACAGCAGGGAGAGCGACTGGCCTCCGATAACGACGATGGCGATCGAGCGGCGCTCCTCGGCTCCCGGACCCGCGCCCAGCGCCAGGGGAGCCATCCCCGCCACAAGCGTCAGGGTCGTCATCAGAATGGGCCGCAGGCGGTCGCGGTTGGCCTGCATGATCGCGGACATGCGGTCCATCCCCTCGCGACGCAGATTGTTTGTATGGTCGATCTGCAAAATCGAATTTTTTTTCACGACGCCGAACAGCACCAGGATGCCCAGCGCCGAGTAGAGGTTGAGTGTGTCGTTGAAAAACCATAGCGACAGGAAACCGAAGGGCACCGCAAGGGGAAGGCTGAGCAGGATAGTGATAGGGTCTACGAGGCTCTCGAACTGCGAGGCGAGAATCATGTACATGAAAACGATGGAGAGCGCGAACGCAAGCAGAAACTCGCCGAAGGTCCGCTCCAACTCCCTGCCGCGCCCGATGAGGGTGGTGGAATACGTGACGGGCAGATTCAGCTTTTCCGCCAATCCGTACATGACTTCGAGGCGGTCGCCGAGCGCGTAGCCTTGTCCGACGTTCGCGCGGATGCCGACCTGCCGCTGGCGGTCCAGCCTTTCGATGCGGTACGCGCTCATGCCTTCGCTCATCCTGACCACGTTATCCAAGCGAACGAGCCTGCCGGATTTTGAAGGCACCCAGAGCTTCGCCACCGTGCGTTCATTGTTACGGTCGGCATTGGCGAGGCGCACTTCAACGTCGTAATCTTCGGCTACTTTGTCGTCGCGGAACCTCGACACTTCGTCGTCGCCGCCCACCATGATCCGCAGTGAACCGGCGATATCGACGGCATCCACCGCGAGATCCGCCGCGCGCTCGCGGTCGATGGTCACGCGCAGTTCGGGTTTCGTGAGGCGCAGCGTCGTGTCGACATCCACAAGGCCAGGCGTCGCTTTCGCGTCGTCCCTCATTTTCTCGCTGTAGCGGCTCAATTCCGAAATCTCGGGGCCGCGAATGGCGAAATCGATGTCAACCGGCGCCGATCCCTGGTTGAGCGTTTGCACGTTGCGGATCTGAATCCGGAAATCCGGAAACTGCTTCAGCCGCTCGCGGGCCGCCTGCATGACGTCGCGTTGAGTGTAGATGCCCTGAACCGCCTCTCGCGGAAGGCCCGCAAGCAGTTTCTGAACGATCCGGGTTGGCGAGAGCGATCGCTCCTCGATATCCCGGATGCGGATGAACATCTGCGCGCTGTTCACCTGCTGCAAGTAACCAGATCCCACCGTCGAGAGAATGTGATCCACGCCCGGCAGCGAAAACATTTCTTTTTCGATACGAGCCAGCGCTTCTTCAATGGAGGCGAGGGTGGCGCCCTCCGGTCCGTTCACGGATACTTCGAATTCGCTCTCATCGACGTTAGTAGGAATGTACTCCTGCCGGACCATCTTGTAGAGCGGCGCCGAAGAGGCGATCACAACGAGGGCGAACAGAGAGACGGGAAGCCTGTGATGCATGGCCCACCACAGGATGCGCGAATAGCCGCCGTCCAGCCAGTGGTAGAAACCGCGCCGCGATACCGCCTCGCCGGACGAGGCGCTCTTTTCGGCCATCATGCGCGAGCACATCATGGGCGTGAGGCTGAAACTGACCAGCAGCGAAACCAGGATGGCGACGACGGCCGTGATGCCAAAACTGAACAGAAAGCGGCCGGAGATACTCGACATGAATGAAACGGGAAGGAATACGACGACCAGGCTGAACGTGGTCGCCATGACGGCGAGGCCGATGTCGCGCGTGGCGAGAACGGCGGCCTGCACGCGTGGAAGTCCTTTTTCCTCGACGAACCGGAAAATGTTTTCGAGCACGACGATCGCGTCGTCGATGACCACGCCGACCATGAGAACCAGCGCAAGCATGGTGATGTTGTTCAGCGTGAAGTTCATCAGCTTCATCATCCCGAACGTCGAGATGACCGAGGCCGGAATCGCGACGGATGCGATCACAGTGGCCCGCCAGTTGCGCATGAAAGCCAGAACGACAAGCGAAGCGAGAACGCTGCCCAGGATCAGGTGCAACCGGACTTCGTGGAAGGCTGCCGAGATGTAGCGCGATTGATCCTGTACGATGTCGAGCGTCGTGCCGGGCGGCAGTATCTTCTGAATTCTGGGCAGCCGGGACTTGATCCCGGCGATGACTTCCATGGTATTGGCGCCGGACTGCCGCCGGACCAAAAGCGAGACGGCCGGCTTGCCGTCATAACGCGCGAGAGTCCGCTGCTCCTTGTGGCCGTCTTCGGCGTAGCCCAGGTCGCGCACGCGGACGGGTGCGTTGTTGATGGTGGCGACCACGAGGTCGTTAAATTGCCGGGCGTCGGGAAACCGGCCCATGGTTCGAAGCGTGAGTTCGCGGCGCCCTTCATCGACGCGGCCGCCTGGGATATCGGCATTCTGACGCGCCACCGCGTCGCGTACGGCCAGAATAGGAATGCGGTACGCGGCGAGGCGGTTGGCGTCGATCCACACGTTTACGGCCCGCTTCTGTCCGCCAATGATTTCGACCTGCCCCACGCCTCCGACCGATTCAATAGGGTCCTGAACCTGTTTGTCCGCGATCTCATAAAGCTCGCGGGGCGTTTTTTCGCCCGCAAGCACGAGACTGAGAATCGGCGAGGCGTCGGCGTCGAGTTTCTTGATGAGGGGCGGCTTCGCATCGCGCGGCAGCAGGTTCACGGCGCCGGCGACCGCGTCGCGAATGTCTTGCGCAGCGACGTCGATCTGACGCCTGAGGCTGAAGGTGACGGTAACGATGGAGACGCTTTCGGCCGAGGTGGAACGGATGTTTTCGATGCCTTCGACCGTCGCAACCGCGTCTTCGATCCGGCGCGTGACGGTGCTCTCGACTTCCTCGGGCGCGGCCCCGGGCAGAGCGGTCCGCACGGTGACGATGGGCAGATCGACGTCAGGGAACCGGTCGATTCCGAGCTTGGTGTAGGAGACGCCGCCGACGACGACAAGCGCCATGATCAGCATCACGGCGAATACGGGACGATGGATGCAGATTTCCGCCAGCTTCTGCATGGCTACTGTTCGAAGGCCGCGACCTTCTGCCCCACGGCGAGGCGGTCGCTCGCTTCGGCGACGACGCGCTCCCCGGCGGCCAGGCCTGAAACGATCTCGACGCGGCCGTCAGTCAACGCGCGTCCCGGCTTTACGAGGCGTTCGGCGAGGGCGTCTTTCTCCACGACGAAAACACGGTCCACGCCGGCGAAACTGACGACAGCGGATGCCGGGACGGAAAGGCCGCGGGCGTTCGGGTCCACTGTGATGGAGCCATCCGCGAACGAACCCGGGCGCAATGCCCCGTCCTCGTTGGGAATTTCGGCCTCCACAGAAAGGATGCGATTCTGCGTTTCTATCGCCGGACTCAGACGCACGATTTTTCCGGAACGCGGCGCGATTCCGGTGATGCGCACATCCACCCGCTGCCCGATGTGGACGCGCGTGGAATATCGTTCCGAGACTTCGAGACGCAGCCGCACCGGATGCAGCCTGGCGACGCTGACGACGGGCGAGTTGGCCGTAACCTGCTCACCAACCGCCGCGATCCGCTTCGTCACGGCGCCGCGGAAGGGCGCGCGGACGAAGGTTTCGCTGAGTTGATATTTCGCGATCGCCAAGGCCACGCGACGCTCGCTCAACTGCGCCTGCGCTTCGAGAACGCCTTCAATGGCCTCCTGCTGCCGCGCCTCAGTCTGCTGGACGGCTGCCTGACCTTTGTCGAACTCCATCCGCGAGAGAACGCCGGCTTTATAGAGTTGCGAAATGCGCGCAAAATTGAGACGCGCTTCCTCAAGCGCGGCGGCCGCCTGTTTCACGGAAGCCGTTTCCAGGGGGTTCACGTCGTCGGAGCCGCCTTTTTTCAGACCCAGACGGGCGCGGGTCTGTTCGACAAGAGCCTCCGCCCCGCGCGCGCGATACTCGTACTCGACAGGCTCGATGAGGGCGACAACATCGTCCCGTTCAACGCGGCTGCCCAGATCAACCTTCATTTCGCCGATCCGGCCGGGGATTCTGGCGCTGACGATTGCGTTTTCTTCGGCGACCAGTTCGCCGGTGACGGTAACGACTTCGGGTATCGTCCGCGGGCTCGCCGTTTCAACACGGACACGCTGCGCCGTCGCAGCAGTCTTGGCCGATACGGTCGGGGAAGAATAAGGACCGCTGCACCCAACCGCAGCGCAGGCCAACGCCGCAACGAGAAATCTCAGGTTCGTTCGCCGCACAGCCGCATTGTCTCATATATCCTGGATCGCACTCGTGGGCAAAAAGAGGGATCGTGGCTGAGAAGTTACTTCGAGCGGTGTTCATGCCGTTCCTCCTCAAGAATGCGCACCAGATCTCGTTCGGTATGGAGCACGCGTCGGATTCGACGTGTAATCCCGTCAGGCCTCCGGATAGCCTAACCCGTCCTCAGCCTTTCAACTGTCACCAACCGCAACCGGTTCGGACCCGTGCGCTGCTACCGTCACGCTCGACCTCAAATCAAAATGACGCTACCAAGGCCGGAATCATGCACCTCAGGCCGCCCAACTGCCCCTACTTGCTTCCGACGGCACGAAAATCATCCCGAGCACTCGGCCGGCTGCTCAGATTTGGTCTTCAGAGAGCACACAGTGAGAAATGCGGGCGAAAGAATCTGAGTGGCTTCCCCGGCGGCGCGGAAAACCGGAGCGCGAGTTCGGGACCGCCCTCCGCTTCGCAGTGGTCCAGTTGTTCGGGCAATCCTCGTCCGCACCGGGGCGGATGACATGGCGTGTGAATACTCCGGGGTGATGTCGATATCCGGCCGGGGATCTTCGAGCGATTCGAGCAGGTGCGTCTCCAAACGCTTATGCCTCCACGCTCCTGAGCTTCCCGGAGCAGCCCTCTGGAGTATTCGTTTACGCGCCGAAACCCTTCGTCCTGACCTGGGCATCAATAATGTCGCCAAGCGATTCATAAACCGAAACAGGTGAACGTCGGACGAGACGCCGTAACGGTGGACTGTTTCCGCGCGGGGTGGGATCGGATCCTTTCAAAACCGTTTCTTGTAAAGAAAATCCAATCCAAACAATCCATTCTCTTCCCTTACCGCGACCGCCGACCATTCTTTGTTCAAGGTCCATTCCACGCGCACGACCTGCGGGTTGCTGCGCGTCAGGTTTGTGATGTAGGTGAAGGCAAGGTTGCGCGTGATCTGCTGTTCCACGGTGAGGCGCGCCTGAGGGTTGTTCTCGACGCCGGTAAGGCTCGGATCGATCTTCAGCTTGCTCACGCCGAAGAAGCGCTGAAGACGGTCCGAGACGGGCCCAGAAATGGCCTGACCGAGAATCGCGTCCGCGCCTACCTGCGAGAAACTCTGAGGACGCCGCGCCTGCGTTGCCGCGAGCGCCGGATCCGTGGTTGGGGCCCGTCCGGTGGCCAGCAGCGCCACAACCTCACCGAATTCGAGCGGCGGATCGGAGCGATGCGTGACGTTCAGCTTGTCGATCGGCCCGGAAAGCGTCAGGATCACGTCGATCCCGCGAACACGCGTTTCAACGTCAACGTCGAACACCGGTTCGACTTTGACCGGATTCGAAAACGTAATTGTTCCCTGATTGATTGCGTACTTCGTGCCGAAAAAGTTCACCTCGCCCTGGGTGATCGCGATGCGGCCGAGCAGCGCCGGGTTGTAACCCGTGCCGCGCAGGCGCAGGCTGGCCTCCACCTGAATGTCCTGCGCGAGCGCACTCTCCACGCTGATATCGGGCGACGTCTCGATCCGCACATCCAGATCCATGCCGGCGAGCGGACCGGTTCGAGCCGACGCAACCTTGACAGGCTCGGCGGATTTCGCCAGAAGCGATGAGAAGTCCGTGCGCGGATTGAAACCCGTGCGTACGATCGTGATCTCGCCCGAGAGCAGGCTTCGCTTCCGAGCGCCTGTCAGGCTCAGCGCCGCGTTCACTGTCGTACTAACGCCCTCCGGATACCGCAGGCGGATCTGGGTTCCGGTCCCCTGAAGCCGGTAAACCATCTCTTCGCCTCCGAAACCCACAAAACCGGTAAGCGCCACCTTGCCGCCCCCGGTTTCACCTGTCAATGACTGAACGGTGGCCCGGCTTCCATCGAAAAGGATGACGCCGTTCGCCTTCGAAATTCCGTTTGGCAGATCCGCGACGTTGACCGAAGCATCCTTGATCTCGATGCGGCCTGAAGGGCGCGGTTGCGCGAAGGAGCCTCTAAGTGACGACTGCAATTCCGCGGTTCCGGAAGCGATGATATCGGGGTAATAGCCTTGTATCGCGGCAAGCTGCGAGGAACCCGTAACGCGGAGGTCGAGCGGATTGCTCTCAAGCGGGGAAATCTTTCCCGATACCGCAAGGTTCGTTGAAGGTCCCGCAAGAAGGGCGCTCTCGACACTGACGATGGACTTTGCGAGCGATAGGCGGACGGGCCGTATGTTGCGGAGTTGCACTCGCGTAGCCTCGGAGGCGGGAGAACCAAGTTCAAGCTTGGGAATTTCAAGCGTCGCTGTCCAGGCCTTCCATTCGAGCGCGGGGCCGGAAACGCGCAGCGTGCCCTCCGCGGATCCTTCAATCGGCGTCGCAGACGCCGGCGCGAACCACTCCTGAAGGCGCTTTAGGGGAACGGTAGAGAAATTCATTTCGAACGACCCCGGGTACCTGTCCGAGAACGTCCACCGCCCGGCCCCGCGCAGATTCCCGTTCAGGAAATCGGATTCGAGCGACACCAACAAATCCGTGGCTCCGCGTTCCCGCACAGACTTCGCCGAAAGCGAGACGTTCCCGGCGGGTTTGTTATCTACCCGCAGATCTCGAGCCGCGGCGGTGGCGGTCAGATCCGTCAGGAGAAAGGGACCCTTGGCATCCCGCGAAGTCCCGGTTCCGGTGGCCGTGATCTCGAGCGTTCCCGAGACGCCCGGCCGAAGTTTCGATAACGTTCGGAAGCGCTCCACCGCCATACGGTTCGAGGAGATTCGAAATGCTACGGCGCCGTCATGCGCGTAGGAGCCGACGGCGTCCAGACGCGCCGCGCCCGCTTGAAACTGGGCCGAGCGGAGCTCGATCGCCTGTTTCGAATACTCAATGCGCGCTTCAAGGCCATCCAGGGTCTCGCCGAATACGGAAGGGTTCCGCGCGGACGTTTCAATAAAGATATGCGGGTCCGAATAGGTCCCGCTGATCCGCGCGCGCCCCGACGCAAGAAAGGAAAGATCCGGCAGGATTTCGGCGGCGTCGAAGCCGGCGAATGTGCCGCCGGCCGATAGCGCGCTCGCCGGTTCCGGTTTCCACCGCGTTAGCGAGATGCTCCCTTCACCGCGCGCCCTGGCCCCGCGCCGAATGACCTCGGCGTTGCGAAGCGTGAGAGAGGATTCGTTCATCGTGGCATCGGCCGAAAAGCCGGTGAACATTTCGCCGACGAATTCGTAATTCGCCAGCGTGACGCGCCCGGAGAAGGATGGCGCGTCGATTTTTCCAGCGAGCACCCCTTCGACCATTGCACTGCCGGAATGCAAGCGGACCGGGAGGCCGACGACGAGCGGAACGGCGTCGTCGAGGTTTGAAGACTCGAGCCGCACCTTCATCGCGGTCCCAAGAACTCCCGAGAAGGCGACCTTTGAGGAGCCCGCCGCGAGAAAAGAATCGCCCAGGGTCATGGTGCGGCCGCGCCCGTCGTACCTGACGTCTATCGTGCCGCTCGCGTGAACGCCCGCGCCGCCAGGAGCTATCCGCAAATTCGCGGCCGCGCGGCGAGGCTCGCTGCCGATGCGGCCGTCCGCTTCGACCGTTCCAGAGACAATGCCGCTCCAGGCTTCGAAGACAGCGGGAAAGCCTTTCAGCAATCCTTTGACGCGGTAATCACGGTAGGCAATGACTTCGCCCGAGCCGGTGAACGTTCCTCCCTGAGCGGATACAGAGATTCCCTCAAGGGCGATCTTGTCCGGCCCGGCGTCGAACTTTGTAGTTCCGCGAATGCCAGCCGATTTCAACTTCCCCTGCGCTATCGTGATGCCGGAAAAGTTGGTGACTCCTTTTATGGAATAGTCCTCCGCATCGAGGAATCGCAAACCGCCGCGGATCTCTACCGTGCCTGAGGCGAACATCGGCAGTTTCAGTGACGGGCCAGGCACAAGAGCCGCTTCGATGCGGGCCGTGACCTCCCCGGACCCGGCGCGAGCGTCGAAGCGAAGGCCCGTGAGCGCGGCGCTAGAACCTTCAAACGCAATCCCGGCGCTAGCAATGTCCACGCCGTCCCGGCCCGCCACGATACCGTGAAGGCTCACGTCCGCCGGAATCGCCCGAAATTTCCCGGCTTGCAGAACCAAGGCCCGGGCCGTAAGATCGCCCGTGTAAAGCTTTCGCGGCGAATCGTAGACAAACCGCGTCAGCAGGTTCTCGCCACGGACGTCGAATGCGATCCTGGTTGCGCCAAATTGGAATGCGCCATTGCGCGCCGAGAAACTGTCGATCGCGAGGTCGAGAATCGTGTCCACGGCAGTCCCGATGGGCAACCTCGGCTCGGGGAGATTGGTTGTGCCATCCGCACGGACGAGGACGTTGACCCGAGGCTCTTCTACGTCGATGGAATTGATCCCCACCTTCCGGCGAAGAAAGGAGATCACGCCCAACTCCATGCGCACGGCGCGGGCGGTGAACAGAGGATCGGCCGGCGGAGACTCCCGGCCGTGGATGACAAGGCCGGCGATTTCCGCTTCAAGGGGGCGCCAAGTGAAGGTGAAAGCGGAAATCTCAACGCGGCCGCCCGTAGCGCGCTCGAGTTCCGCGACCACCCGGCGGCGGACGGATTCCCGAAGCCAGTCCGAACGCAGGGCAAGCACGGCTGCCGCGACGATGAGGACGGCCACCGCGACCGCGACTACCGCAGCTTTCAAACCGCGGCTCATTCGAAGGCCTCGTCACGGAACTCGATGCGGGAATGGGCGCGCGCTTCGCGGAGCCAGGCGTCGAGTTGTTTATCGACTTGCTCTTCGGTTAGAGCCGTTTCTATCGCCGAGCGAGAGCCTTCAAGGTCCGCCCCAGGCTTCGATGGCAGAACCCTCCTCTCGAAGTACTCCTGAATTTCGGCGTTTGAAACCTGGACGCCCGGCCGGAAGCGGAAATCGACGAACCGGAGAAGTTGTACCTGCCAGGCGAAATGGGCTCGCAGGTCTTCCGTAGTCAATCCGTGGGCGGCCAGCTTCGTGAGGTCGAGGCCCTTCATCAGAGGTTCTATTTCGACAGTTCCCGGAGTTGGGTAATGGGCGAGTTCCAGTTCCCTTCGCACCAGGAGTTGTTCGACCAAACGCTCGGCGGCCTTCCGCATCTCCGGGGCACGGGCGCCGGACGGTTCGCCGTTCAGGAACGCCGTAAGACGGACTTCGCGGCGGACTTCGTCTCGTGTGATCACGGAGTTGCCGACGCTGACGGCGACGCGATCAAGGATCTCAGCCGACGCGCAGGTTACCAGAAGGAGGGTCGCGGCGAGGCAGGCAAATGACGGCCATGTGCCGGCAGCGGCGCCCACGGCGCAGGCAAACCGGCCGCGCTTCGCACGGCAGGCAGGCTGAAGGGCCTGCTTCACAACGACGCAAGCGGCCAGTGCCGGTGGCTCGGTCAGGTGTCGCATGTCAGAAAGCCTGCCCGATCGAGAAATGGAACTGGAAGCGGCTGAGGCGCTGGTTCGTCTCGCGGCCGCGCCCGAACAGAAGGTCTTCACGTGTTCCCTCGAATCCGAAAAAGCGCGGAGAGTTCGGCGTCAACGCGAAGTCGAGACGCACGGGGCCGACTGGTGTCCGGTATCTGATTCCAAAACCCACCGAGTGCACCATATAGTTGAAGTCCGTGATATCGCGCTGGCGCGCGCGAAATGACACGTCACGCAGCCGCGAGTAGGCGTTCCCGGCGTCCTGGAACAAAACGCCGCCGATTTTCGATCCCCACAGGGGGAATCGCAATTCCACGTTGTTGATGAATACGGCGTTGCCACCCAAGGGAAATCCGGTCGTTGTGTCGCGGACGCCAGCCTGATTCTCGGGAAATCCCCGATGGGAACTGGCTCCGCCGGTGAAAAATCTCTCGGGCAAAGGGACGCCCCCGGTGACCGCCAGGTCGCTTGAAAAATCGTACGCCGCCATCCAGCCGGCGGTTGTGGCACGCGCCAGGACCAGTTTCTTACCTATCGGATGATACGTGCTGTTTCGCGCCAGGAGGCGAACGAAGTTCGCTTGCGATCCAAAAATACCCGAGGCGATCCCCGCGTCAAGAGTGCTGTAGACACCCTTGTGCGCGTCGGTCGGATCGTCGCGCTTGTCACGGATCAGGTTGCCGGAGAGAATGCCAAGGCGCACCGGTTGCGCGAGCAGCGGGATGAGAAGGGGATTAATCTTGAGCGTGGATTCGTCGACGCTCACCCGCCGGTAGCTGAAACGATAGAACGCGGTGGTTGGCCTTGAGATGCGCTGCGATAGCTGCATGGAAGCCTCCTGGCGCTTCGCGGAGAACGTCCGGACATCGCGTGAATCGTCAAAGAGCCCGGAGAAGGATAGGTTCAGCCCGGGCTCATTCCGAATCCGGGGAGCCGTGTAGGTCAACAGAGCGCGCCGCTGCAAGGTGGAGAGCCGGCTGCGAAAACTCAAGGTGTGGCCAAGACCCTGAAGGTTAAGACGGCTCGCGTCGAACGACACGCGAGGGCTGAAGCCCGCCTTTCCCGCCGGAGAATCGAAGCTGGTCTGGCTGCCGCCAATCCGCGCGAGTTCCGCGCCGAAACCGGTAGCGATCGAGTACTTCCGCGCCTCCTCAACCTGGTAGAGCAGGTATTTCCGCTGAGTGTCGCCCTCGGGGTTTTGAACCGCCATGTTCACACGAGCGAAAACGCCAAGATCGTACAGGCGCTTTTGCGTCTCGGCCATGCTGATCTGCGAGAGCGGATCGCCCGGAGCGACCGACAACAGATTGCGGTCAACGAGCTTGCGGCGCGTTGTCTCAAGACCTCCGACAAGCACGCCGCGCACGAACTGCCGCGGCCCTTCCGAGACGGCGTACAGGAGGCGGACTTTGTTCGGTCCCTCGGGATCGGAACTCCACTCAAACGTCGCGTTAGGGTATCCATTCGAGAAGAAAAATGCAAGAACGTTGTCGCGGTCAATCGCGACATTTGACGGACTGAAGGGTTGGCCTTCTCCCGAAGCGATCAGCGGTACAATTTTCTCACGCTGCTCCGCATCCACGCCCTGGAGTTCGAACTTCGACACGAGCCATTGCGGGCCTTCCTCCACGGTCATGAAGACGCCAAGATCTCCGCGGCGTCCCAGGTAGTCATCCACCACCTTCGAGGAAACCTTGACCGATGGGAAGCCGTTCGATTGATAGAGCGCGGCGATGTTCTCTTCATCGCGGCGGCGCAGACTCTCGCTGTAACGGCCGCGGCGATCGGACAGCGACTTCGCGGTCAGGAGCATTCGTTCCCTGATAGTTTCTTTGTCGAAGTATTTGTTCCCCTGGATACCTACGTATGCCAGCCGGTGCCGGTTGCCCAGATTCACAATGTAGTCCAGGTAAGCGTGGCCGTCCCTCACGCGCTGCTCCTTGAATTCCACTTCCACCTCGAAGTACCCTTCTCCCTGAAAGTGGTCGCGCAGGTTGCGCTTGCCTTCGAGGAGAAGATCCCGGTCCACGGTTCTCTCTTCGTAAATCGGAAGGTAGCGTTTCAGCTTGCTCCGCGAGAGCTTCGCGCCGACCACGCGTACGTCGAGCACCGGTCCCGCATCCACGGCCAACACGGGTTGCACCGAGCGCCGCTCCGGATCGTGGATCAGGTCGTCGACCGACACCGATGCCAGGAGCCTCTGGCGCTTCCGGTAGTACTCGCGCACTCGCTCAAGACCTCGCTGAACGCGTACCCGTGTGAATGGCTGCCATCCGAACCAGCCCTTCCACCTGGTGGCATCCGCGACCTTTCCAGCCACCGCACCGCCTTCCCCGCCCTCCGCACCCAGAACGCGAGCGTGCTCAAAATGCGCCCGCTTGCCGCTTTCGATTGTGAACCGCACGTGAACCTGATGCGTATCCTGATCATATTCGAGTTGGGGTGCAACGGTGCTCTCGTAGTAGCCGTCGTTCTCAAGCGCGCGGCTTATGGCCGAGGCGGCGTTTCGTACATCGTGTCCGTAAAAGGGCTGGCCGAGATCGAGACTGGTGGCGTTCACAAGTTGCCCGTTGTTGGGAGGTTCCGGCGGCGCGCCTTCCACGAAAACGCGTCCAATGAACCAACTGCTCTTCGTAAGGAATCGCAAAGCGACGCCGTCTGCCTCCGGCTGTGCGTCGACCTGTATGTCCAAGTAATGCCCCGTGGCGTAAAGCCGCTTGATGGCGTCGCGGACGTCCTGCATCTTGAGACCGGTCCCCGTTTTTAGCGGGAGAATGGCGTGCAAATCGGTCGAATTGACAGGCTGCCGGGCGGGGTCAAAAGAAATCGACACAATGCGCTTTCCCTGGAAGTCCTCCGTCCCGGCAGCCAGGATACCGGCGATCGCCAGGGCGGGAATGAGGGCAAGGGGCCATCGGCAGCGCACTACCTCAATGATACAGGCAGGCGGGGAACGAAGCGCACAACGCCCACTATCAAAAGGGCTCCGGCCACTACGTAGACGATGGCCGCGAGTGAAATCGCCCCACCCAGCCCGGTGCTTTGGGCAACCCAGCCGACGACAATCGGCGCGGAGCCACCGCCACCGAGCCATCCAATCATGGTCATGAAACCGGCCGCCGAACCGCGGGCCTTGGGCGGAACGACGTCAAAAACCGAAGCGAAAATGTTGGCGTCGTAGATGCCCTTGAACAGACCCCATGCAATGAGCGCGACGATCAGCCATGCGACGGACTGCGTCTGGCCACACAGGTAGACGAAGGGCGCGCCGCACAGAACGCCGACGGCCTGAACGATCATGCGGCCTCCCGGGGTGCGCTCGCGCAGTTTGTCGGCCATCCACCCTCCCAGGGCCGAACCTGCCATGCTGGCCACCTGCGCGAACGCCGTGGCAGCGAGCCCAGCCATCGCCAGGCTCAAGTGAAAGCGGTCGTAGAGGAACTTCGGCATCCAGGAGAGAAGCACCACCGCGACGAAGTTCGAGCAAAGGAAAGCGCCCATCAGAATGAGCGCGAGCGGCGTAGTGCGGATCAATTTAATGAACGCCAGAACCGGCAGGCGCGCCTCTTTAGCAGCGCTCTCCGAAAACTCTTCCGACGCGCCGCGTTCCGGTTCGATCAGCAACTTGTTCAGCACCAGACCGAGGACGACTCCCATTCCGCCGAATACGATGAACGACCACCGCCAGCCGTAGTTCTGGCCGATCAAACCGGCGAAGAAGCCCCCCGCGATGGTTCCCATGTAGACGCTGGTTTGATGCAGGCCGAGCGCGCGCGACCGTGTTGCCTTACCGTGGTAATCGCTGATGAGCGAAACGGAAGCGGGGAAATAGAAGGTTTCGCCCAAGCCTTCCGCGCCCCGAAAGAAGAGGAGGTGACGAAAGTTCTTGGAGAGGGCCGTCGCCATGCAGATGATGCTCCAGGCGTGCAGGCCGCCGATAATGGCGGCTTTCCGGCGCACGCGGTCCACGATCGCTCCGGCGAAGGGCGCTCCGAGGCCGTAGACCCATGCGAAAGAAGAGCCAAGCAGTCCGAGCTGAAGGGTGGTCAGCCCCATTTCTTTTTCGAGGAGCGGGAAGACGGAGAAGATGGCCTGACGGTCGGCGTAATTAAAGAAGGCTGTCCACCATAGCATGCCGACCACATGCCACTTGTAGCGGGAGTTGGGGTTGTCAGCAGGCATGTTAAGGGCGGGGCCCAAGTGGACCCAGAAGTTCGCGCGCTCCGGCGGCGATCAGGCCGAGATCGGTTTGAGACTGGAACATCCGAAAGCCCTGGCGCGTGTATTCGTGAATGTCCGCGGCCGTGTGGGCGGGCCGTCCCACGGCTACGCCGTGACGTTGGCCGGCCGCGAGGACCTTATCGATGGCTTCCTGAAGCTGGGGATGATCCTGCTCGCCACGAAGGCCAAGCGAGAAAGAGAGATCGCTCGTGCCGAGGAACAAGGCGTCGATTCCCGGCGTCGCGGCGATGGAGTCGATGTTGTCGACGGCGAGCGATTCCTCGATCATGGCGATGACGGCGACGTTTTCATCGGACTGGTCGTAGAAATTCGGGGCGTCGGGCCAGACGGAAGCGGCGAGTCCAGCTCCGGAGCCGCGGCGGCCGGCCGGCGGGTATTTGCACGCCGACACGGCCCGGCGCGCGAGCTCGGGCGTGCTGACAAAGGGGAAGACGACGCCCATCGCGCCGGCGTCGAGCACGCGCTTCGCCTGCCAGAGCTCGTTTACGGGCACCCGCGCGACGGGAATGGCGGAGAGCCCGCGCATGGCGAGAATCATGTTCCGGAGAGTCTCGAGGGTGATGGGGGAATGCTCCATCTCGATCCAGAGGAAATCGAAGCCGAGACGGGCGGCCGCGGCGGCGACATCCGCACTGGCGGTAGTGATGGTGAGACCGATAACGGTCTTACCGGCGCGGAGACGCTGTTTGATTGGGCTTATCCAAGGTGTGGTTTGCAGATCAGTCATGGAGTGGGGTAAATTGCGGCTTCGGAAATGGGATTAGATGTGATGTGTGGTTCCCTCTATCGCGCCGAACCAGGTACGGAAGTAAGTAACGCCAGAGTAGCCCAGTTGGTGGCCGCGGCCGAGATGAACTGGTCGTATCCGTGCGGGAAATCGCTTTCGAAATACGGTTGGAGCGACGGCGCGCGCGACCGCACGTACCACGACCCGTCTTCCAGTTGGGTGTTCAACAGGTAGCGGGTCCCCCGCTTGAAGCTCTGCCCGCCGGTGGAATTCGGTTGGGCCGTGGCGATTGTCATCAACGCCTGGCCGGTGGCGTAGGCATCGGAATCGAGGAGGGTGGTCTGCGCCCAGCCTCCGTCCGGCCGCTGCCGGGCCCAGAGATCCCGCACCGTTCTCCGGATCGCCTCGCGGCTTCCGCCTCCCCATACCAGGCCGAGGATCTTAAACGCGAAGTCTTCGGTATCCCGGGGCGGAGTGGCTTCCAGCCATCGCATCCCCGCCGCGGCCGCTCGATCATAGGAGGGCTGGCGGCTTTTCAGACCAAACACGCGCAGCGCCCTCACCGAAGAGGCGGTCACCTGAAAGTCGCTCGATTCGATCGGCGGGCGGCCCGGAAGCACGCGCCATGAGCCGTCCTGGCGCTGAAGACTCTTGAGATACCGCGCCCAGATATCGGTGGCCATGTCGTCCGGATAGTTCTCGGCGGCCATGCCGATCAGGATGTAACTCACCGTGTCGGCGGCGCCGGGTCTGCCACGGTTTTCCATGCCACCGGCGCCATTATCGAGAAGGAAAGCCGAGATCCGGCGCAGTTGGCCGGTCGCGATCTGCTCGTTCACGGCGAAACCCTTGGCACGGGCGGCGGACACGGTCATGGCGGTAAGAGAGTTGTTATGACAGGAAACACAGCCGGCCTTTTCGAGGAAGGTCACGTCGGAGCGCTGGAGCAGCGGAAGACTTCGCTCGATAGCGGCGCGGGACGATCCAGCCGGTTTCGGTTTCCTGACAGTTTGAGCCTGGATTTCGCCTGTTCCTTTCGCCTCCCGCAGGAAACGCACCAGTTCCGCATTGCGGTTGCGATTGGCAAGATCGAGAAGGGTGACGCCGTAGCTGGTCTTCTCCTCGAGCGATGCGCCGCGGCTGACGAAGGCCGGGAAGAACTCCGGCGGAATCGGCGTGGGCGACGTGGCCGCGGCCAGCAACAGACCGGAACGCGCGGTGGCGCCACGCTCGAGCAGTCTCCGGACCTGGCGCACATCTCCGGTAAGCACCGCTTGCTCAAGCAAGCCACTGAGGTCTTTTCCATCCGCCAGCGGGAGCAGGAGGTCCAGGCAGGGCGCGCAGTAGAGACTGGCCCCCCGCAGGCGCGGCTTTTTCGCTCCCCGTTCAACCAGCAAGCGGACTGAATCCAGGTCGCCCGCAGCGGCGGCGAGGTTTAGCGGCTGGAGCGGAATGGGATCGCCCGGAGTCTCCGGGTCCACACCTTTTTCCAGAAGGAGTCTGACTGCGGAGGCAGATCCAAACCATCCCGAAGCGATGACCAGCGCGGTTCGTCCCAGGCCCGAGCGGATGTTCGGATCAGCTCCCTTTTCGAGCAGCAGGCGGGTCTTTCCGGGATCATCGACGGCGTACATGAGCGCCGTGGCGCCGTCGTCATTTCGTTGATTCGGGTTGGCGCCCTCGTCGAGAAGCAGCTTGATCTCCTCGGGTCCGCCGTAAAGGGCGGCATACATCAGGGGAGTCCAACCGCTTGGCCCCGTGCCGTCCACGGATTTCGGGTGGCCATGGAGGATGCGCTTAAAGACCTGGAACTCTCCGCTGCGCAGCGCGGCCATCATTTCCACAACTCGCGGGTCCACCGGCGCCGTGCTACGATCGCCAGCCACGGCATCGGGCCACTCGGCTCCCTCGTCAATCCACGCCTTGAACAGAGCGATTTGTCCGGCGGGCAACGGCCCCGGCGGCGGCATGCGAGTTCCGGCTCCGGTTCCCGCGATCCGCTGGTAGAGCCGGCTCGACTCGCTTTTCCCCGGTATGATCCGCGCGCCATTGGCGCCGATCCGGTTAGGTAGCGCGTCCTTGCGGCGATCCAGCCGCAGGCCGGCCATCTGTTGCGAGGGCCCGTGACACTCCACGCAATGTGTTTTGATCAAAGGGAGAATTTCGCCGCCGAAATCCACCTTCGCCGGGAGCGGGCGAGCGCTCAACAAGGCAACGAAAGCCGCAAGGGCCAAGGCGTGGGCGATGTTCATGCACTGGTGGCTCACCATACACACCCTAATATAGACCGATAACGGCGCATCCGGAAGTCGGCCGCACCGCTGCGGCGCTTCAGCAATTTTGCCGTGCGAAACGGAAGCGGCACCTCGGGGGCGCAGCCATGCTGAGGGCTGGTGTTGTTGGGCTGTGGGCTATCAGTCATGGCGCCTCCGAGGGCCAAGCGAGCCAAGTCCCCGAATCAACAAGTTCTGGTTCTACAAAGCTCCGCCGCATCGTAATCGGGATTAGCCGCATAATGCACGGCGCCATGGACATTGAAGAGTCTCTCAGCGGGTATCCGCCCGACCCCGGGAATGCCAGCGGTCCTATCCGTTCCGTAGTTGTTGCGGGAACGGCTTCGCGAGGAAGCTTGCAGTCACGTGGTCCTCAAATGGTATAACCTGTCTTCATGAATCGCCGCGATTTCCTGTCGTTCCCTCTTACCGCTCCGGCGGTGTGGCAGCTTCCGGCGCGCGCCGCGGAGGCCACGCTGAAGATCACGCGAGTCGATGCCCACGTCTTGCGCATAGCCGGCCGCTCGGACATCGTCTGCTGCCGGATTGAAACCGCCGAGGGCGTCCACGGTTGGGGCGAAGGAACCACGCCGCCGAATGTCACGCCAGTCGTCGCCCAGATTCAATCGTTGAGCAAGCAGCTCATCGGCCAGAGCGCCTGGGATATCGAGAGGTTGTGGCGCAAAATGTATATCCTCGAGGAGAACTCGCTCGGAGGTACGCTTTACGCGGCCATCAGCGCGATCGACATCGCGCTATACGACATCGTTGGGAAGAAGCTCGGCGTGCCCGTGTACAAGCTGCTTGGCGGCAAGATCCACGACCAACTGCGTATTTACACAAGTTATCGCTGGGGGAACATTCCGCGGACGGCCGCGGCCTACGCGAAGCGTACAAAGGAATTGATCGCCGAGGGCGCGACCGCCGGGAAGTTCGACCCGTTCGGACCCTATCCGGGGCCGGACCGGCAATTATCGACGAAGACGCTCAACGAGGTTCGCGAGATGATTCGGGGGATTCGAGAGGGAGGCCCGGATTTCGACATTTGCGTGGAAGCCCACGGAAAATTCAATATCGCGACGGCCGGCCGGATTGTGAAAATGCTGGAGCCGTTCGATCCGTTTTTTCTCGAAGAGCCTGTGCCGCCGGAGGATGTCGACGCGATGGCAGCGCTGCAGAGGTCGACAAACATTCCGATCGCGACCGGCGAAGGAATCCAGGGACACTTCGGCTATCGCGAACTCCTTGAGAAGCAGTGCGCGCGCATCTTTCAGCCAGACGCGGCACGGGCGGGCGGCATCACGGCGATGAAACAGATCGCGGCCATGGCCGACGCAAGCTACGTCACCATCGCGCCGCACAACCCCAATGGCCCGGTCTGCACGGCTGCGAGCATGCATCTGGCGGCGTCGATTCCGAACTTCGTCATGATGGAAGAAGGCAACACGCGCACGGCGGAGTACAAGGACATCTTTGCGGGCGGCTGGAAGGAAAGCCGTTCTCATTGGGTGACGCCGGAGGGGCCGGGGCTGGGAGTGGATATTTCACCGGCTTTCCTGCGGGAGCACGAAGTTACAAGACAAGGACGAGGGTAAGAATATGAACTTTTTGAAATGGGAAATGCGGAAGTCAGTTGGCGTGAGCCGTGCCGGGGTGATGTTGTTTTGGCTCGCCGGCGCAGGATTATGTCAACAGGCAAGCGGGCCCCGACCGGTTTCGGCGGTACCCATTCTCGGCTACAAGTTTGTGAATTGGCCGACCGAGGTTACCAGCGAAGCCGGATTCCCCGCCGGCCCGTGGAATCTCATTCAAGCGCCCGCGGCGGCCGTCGCCCGGAACGGCCACATTCTCGTGCTTCATCGCGGAGCGCACCCGATTCTGGAATTTGAGGCGGGCGGCAAGTTTGTGCGCTCATGGGGAGACGGAATGTTCAGCGAGGGAAAGGTCGTAACCATTCCTCCCGCCAACCGGACCCCAACCCGCTCGGGCTACTCGGCCGTCTACGGACCGGCGGGATGCGACTCTTGCGGAGCGCACTCGCTCCGCGTGGACACGCAGGGCAACATTTGGGCTGTCGACGCTGCCAATCACATGGTCTTTAAGATGGACCCTCAAGGAAAGACGATCCTGCGCCTCGGCAAAAAAGGCGTCTCCGGTGCGAGTAAGGGCAATTTCTACCTTCCCACCGATGTCGCCTTCGCCGCCAATGGGGACATTTATGTCAGTGATGGATACGGCAACGCACGAGTGGTGAAGTTCACGCGCGACGGGAAATACCTGCTTGAGTTCGGGAAAAGAGGGACAGGTCCCGGGGAGTTTGGGCTGCCACGCAACGTGGTGGTCGACTCCCAGGGCAAGGTGTACGTCACCGATCGCGAAAACCAGCGCGTCGAGGTCTTTGACCCGGACGGAAAGTTTCTGCACCAGTGGAAGACTTTCGGAGGCGTCTCCACGCTCTTCATCACGAAAGACCAGCACATCTGGGCAGGCGGATTCCTGCACAATCTGGACGGAAAAGTTTTAGGACGGCTGCCGTTTCCAGAAGGGGGAGGCGGAGGAGGGCACGGTACTGCGGTTACGGAGTCCGGCGATGTCTTTCTTGCTCAGCTCAACGGGCAAGTGCACAAATTCGTGAAGACGGCCGGACAGTAATTCGAGTTTCGGAACGGGCTGTTAACCGGGAGAGTCTTGTCTAATCGGCAACTCCGCGTGGCGTTTTAGGGAATTGGACGGGGAAGCAGCGCTATGTCGAAACCGTTGCGCGGCGCGGCTACCACTTCCTGGCGGAGGTGGCAGAGGTAGGTGACAACCGCACTCTGACGGGCGCTCGGCGATCGGGTGATTTATGCGGGCTCCCTGGATTCGCTGGAGGCCGTTTCGATGGCGGGTAAAAGTCCTCCTGCATGCGGATGCGAATGCGATTTACGCGCGACCGGGGTTGACCGGCGTCATCCACGCCACGCGCGACCCGCGTCTCATCCAGCTTTCGCTGAAGTTGTACTTCTGATTCGGCTAGAACCGCACGCGCATGCCAAGCTGGATGTTGCGCGGGAAATTCAACTGGGCCACCGGCAGGATGCCGAAGTCGGCGGCCGAGGGGTTGCCAGACGGCGGGTCCGCCCGGATCGGCGTGTTGAAGGCGTTGAACGCCTCGCAGCGGAACTCGAGCTGCACCCGCTCGGTGACGGCAAATTTCTTCGACACCATCAGGTCGATTTGCGGCGACGCCGGCCCGCGGATGCTGTGGAAGCGCGCTGGTAACTGCGTGTACTCGAACGGCCGTAACTGCCGCCAGCACTGGCTGAACCTGCTGCGGTCGTTGAAGAACCAGCCCGTCTCCGTGCGCTGGTTCTGGAGCGGGTCGCCGCACAGGAACTCCCAACCGGTCCAGGCGCCCAGCGGAACGCCGGACTGGTAGATGAAGTTGGCGTTCGCCGTCCAGCCGCCGAAGATGGCGTGCGAGGCGGGGTTCGCGCTATTCAGGTGGGCGCGGCCTTTGCCGAACGGCAGATCCCAGATGGCGGCGAAGGTGAGGTTGTGGGAACGGTCGACATCGGTCACCTGGCTCACCGGCTCGCGCCAGATCATGCTGGTGGCGTCGCGCCAGCGGCGCTCCATCTGCTTGGACCAGGTGTACGCCGTCACCCACGTGACCGCGCCGGCCTTCGAGCGGTCGCCGAGCATGCGTTTCTCGAAGCGCGTCTGGAGGCCGTGATACCAGGAGCGGCCCCAGGGCCGGAGGTTGTCGGTGAGCCCGTCGAAGTGCGGGTACGGTTGCAGCAGGGTCTGACGCGACAGGTCCGCCGACACGCCGCGGCCCACCGTGGCGGGGAAGATGCCCAGAAACGGATTGGGCACGCGCGCGTTGTAGAAGTTGGGATCGGATTGCGCCGCATCCCAGTCCGCCCGCGGCATCGCGTTGAGGTTTATGCCGACGGTTTCCTTGAGGGTCGCGCTGCCGACGTAGCTCGCCTCCAGCACCATGTTCCACGGCAGTTCCCGCTCCAGCGTGACTGACCACTGGTAAGTGCGCGGGATGAGCCGATTGGGCGAATCGAACGAGTTGCCGAGGCCGATGTTGGTCTCGATGCCGCGGCTGGAGCCCGCCGGCCTCACGACGCCGCCGGGCCAGGGGTTCTCGAGCGAGTAGTCGCCGGTCAGCCCGGCGCTCGGGAACTGGCCGGCGGTGGTGGTGTTGATGTAGGGCGTTCCGATGCTGAAACCGGTGGTGACGTTGTCTTGCGTGGCGGTGCGGTGATAGATGCCGACGCCCCCGCGCACCACCGTCCGCGCCAGGAAGTTGTAGGCGAAGCCGATGCGCGGCTGAATGTTGCTCAGGTCCACGTTGTAGACGCGGCGGGGCTGGCCGTTCACGCCCGCAAACATCATCCCACCCACCAGCGCCCGCGGCGCAGGCATGGTAGGGGTGGTGCTTCGCAACTGGTTCCACCGCGCCGTCACCGCCGCGCTGGTGGGCTGCACCGTGGCGAAGTCCCAGCCCCGGTCCAGCCGGTTGTGGATTTCGTACATCCCGAACTGGATGTCGTACCGGAGGCCGAGGTTGAGAGTCAGGCGCGGGGTCACCTTCCAATCATCCTGAAGGAAGATCGCCCAGTACGGCTCCCGGCGGAAGAAAGTGTCGTTGTACTGGACATTCCCGCTCTGGATGTAGCCCAGCAGCAGCGAGGCGACCGAACTGCCGTCGAGCGATCCCTGGCTGACCGCCTGGTACTCGCGCGTCCACGCGGTGTCGAACCCAAGCTCACCGGAAGACCGGCCGGAGGAGAAATTGTGTCGCATCAGTTGCGCCACTTCCGTGCCGTATTTCAGGCTGTGCTTGCCCCGCGTCTCGGCGAGGTTGAACTGGAAATTAATCTGCTGCCGGGAGCTCTGGTTGATGTACTGGTTTCCGAACAGCTCGCGGAAGCCGCTGTTGGTGATGCGCGGCATGAGCTTGGACGGGAAAGTGTCCACCTGCGGGATGTTCTTGATGCCGATCTTGTCCCACGTGAAGTTGCTGTCGGAAACATCAGGGAAGTTCTGCACAAACCGGTTGTAGCTGGCCTGCACGTGGAGGATGCGAGTGGGAGAGAGGGTCCGGTCGTAGGAGAGCACGTAGTTCATGTCGCGGCGGACCGTGCCGTTCATGTTGCCGAACTGCGCCGGCGGCTCGAAACCGGTCTGGTCGCGAAACTCGCTCCCATCCTGGAAGGTGAACAGGAAGTTGAAACGGTCTTTGTCGGTGAGGATCTTGTCGTAGCGGGCCATCGGCTGCTCGTAGCGGTACTTGCCGAGATTGTCGGGCCGCGTGAAGTTGTTCACCAGCGACTGCTGCTGGAAATTGGGCGCCGGGTAGTAGCCGAGAATCGCGCGCCCGATGGGGCTCCTGCGGCTGGCTGGGACCAGGTTGCCCGGAAACGGCTGACGCCGGAACAGGCCGCCCGCGCGGCAGTTCAGCGCCGGGTTCGAGCAGGCCTGCGACGTCAGCGGATCGAAGACGCGGATGGGGCCGGTCTGCCCCGCCGGGGTAAAGCCCGCGAAATTGCCGCCGCGGATCTCCACCGGCGGCACGCTCACGTTGGAGGGGAACGGAACGCGCTCCTGCCACCCTTCGAAGGAGAAGAAGACGAAGTCCTTGTCTTTACGGATGGGGCCGCCGATGGTGCCGCCGAACTGGTGCTGGTTGCGGAAGCCGCGCCCCGTGCCGAGCGCGTTGTTCTGGCGCGTGTTGGCGTCCAGCACGCGGTTGCGCCAGAAGTTGAACATGGTGCCGTGCCACGCGTTGGTCCCCGCCTTCAGCGTGGTGCTGATGTGACCGCCGCCGGAACGCCCGTAGCTCGAATCGTACGTGTTTACCATTACCTTCATCTCCTCCACCGCTTCCACGTTGGGCGCGAGATTGAAGGTGCCGTTGGTGGAGATGGGCGCGCCGTTGAGCAGGAACTGGTTGGTTCCCGTCCGCCCGCCGTTCATCGTGAACGAGCCGTTGACGTCCCAGGCGCGCGTGCCCGAAAACCCTGTGGACCCGAACGTGCGCTGCGTAAACATGACACCCGGCGAGAGCCGCATCAGCATGTACGTCTGGCGCCCGTTCATGGGGATTTCCTGCATCTTCACCGGGTCGAAGACCAGCCCGCGCGAGGCGGTGGCGGTCTGGATCAGTTCCTGTTCGCCCACTACGGTGATCTCCTGCGTGACGGCGCCCACCTCCAACCGGACCGGCAGGTTCAGCTTCTCCGACGTTTGCAGCACGATGTCCGCACGCCGCACGGACTGGAAACCGCTCGCGGAGATGGCGATGTTGTAGCGCCCCGGGTCCAGACCCACCAGCGTGTAGATGCCGTGGCTGTTGGTGATCGTTTCCTTGCTGACGTTGGTGTCGATCTTGGTCGCCGTTACCGAGGCCTGCGGAACAGCGGAGCCCGACGAATCCACGACCTGCCCGAGGATCGTGGCGCGGTAATCCTGGGCATTACTGACACCCATCGCCGCGGCGATGAAGAGAGAAACGGCAAATCGGTTCACCCTAACCTCCCTGCGAAGCGACGACTATCTTATCACCCCATCCGGATCGAAGAACAACTCAGCCGGAATTTCCATTTTGGGCTTCCCGGACCCGGCCAGTATTCACCAACCGTCTGACTCGGGAGGCCGAGTGGATCAAGACAATCAAAACGGCCCCTTCCGGGGGCGGGCCGGCGCCTGCGGATGGCTTCGTCGGGCTTTGGAGCAAAAGCGAAAGCCGGAATCTGTGCGTTCTCAGCAGCGCTCCGACACCTCTCGCGTCCCTACCCCTTCGTCCTGTCAAGATGTTCACCGTTAACGCCGCCGTTATCCTGTCGATGCCGGCAGCGCCTCCATTCGCCGCACCATACCTGGTCCACGAGCCCGTGAGCGAGTTCATCCGCAACCTTGGTGAACACGAGCGCGACCGCTGGGGAATCCGCGAGAGGCCGGCGCCGCCCTCGGGAGGGTGATGATGTTGCCATCGTCGCCCCAACTTCCGCCCCGGGTTGTGGCGACTTCGCATACCTGTGATGGGTGCGCCGCATCTACGCCGACCTTCTTGAGCTTGCCGTCAACGAAGAAGGCAGTCGAATCGCCGGCTGGAGAGAGGAATGGGCTGGCGGCGTTCCCGGTACCGGTGACGCGCGCCACGTTCCGGAAAGGCGCCAGGTAGCGTGCCGTGTGCGTCGGCCTTGCCATTGGGGCCTGCAAACCCGTTTCTCTTTCTGCCGGCAACAGGATTCAAACCCTGGAACCGGTGAACCTCGGACCCTTTGTCATGACTAGCCATCGGACGAATCTTCGACCGGCAGGCAGGCGGAGTTACGCCGGGTAAGCCCAGGAGTGGAAGCTTTTCGAACGGCAGAGTGAAAAGGCGCATGACGACAGAACAGGCCGTCGGAAGTTCGACTTGGATCCCGGCCTCGGGTTTAGCGCGAACAGCACGGCGCCACGAATCGTGCACGGCCCAAGATGTATTCAAAACAACAACATAGCTCCACGGACTGCACGGGCGCGCTGCGACGCCCCCCCGGAGTTGGAATCGGATTTGCTATAAAAGACTAGACGTCGGAAGACGACACGTCCTAAGACTAAACGGGGTATAAGGAGTCCATAAGGTTCAAACAGGCCTTTAGCGTCCTTCTACTTGCCGGCACATTCGTGTCATTCGCGCAGGAATTCCGCGCAACCATCACCGGTCATGTCAGCGACGCCTCCGGCGCCGGCGTTCCCAACGTCCCGATTCAGGTGCGCCATACCGCGACCAATGAACTCACCTCGGCCACCACCAGTCCGGACGGCAACTACACCATTCCCTTCCTCCGTCCCGGCGCAGTCTCGGTGACCGTGGAAGCCGCGGGCTTCAAGCGCTTTACCCAGGACGGTATTACCCTTCGCGTCGGCCAATCCGCCGCTCTCAATATCGTCCTCGAAGTCGGCGCGGTTTCCGACCAGATCACCGTAACCGACGAGATCCCCTTGCTCGAATCAGCCAAGGCCGATCGCGGAACCGTCATCGACAGTCGCAGCGTGCAGGAGTTCCCCTTAAACGCCCGAAACCCCTTCATGCTCTCCATGCTCGTCGCTGGTGTTCAGTACAACGGCAATGCCATCTACCAGCGCCCGTTCGACAACGGCGCCATCGCCGATTGGTCCATTAACGGCAGTCTGAATCGCAACAATGAGTTCCTTCTCGACGGCGCACCGAACAACGCCCAGGCCGGAGGCAACAACATCGCCCTTGTCCCCAGTGTCGACGCTGTCGAAGAGTTCAAAATCCAAACGAACTCTTACGACGCCCAGTACGGCAAAACCGGTGGGGGCATCATCAACGTCTCTCTCAAGAGCGGTACCAATGACCTCCACGGCACCCTCTACGAATTTGCCCGCCGCAATTATCGGTGTCGGTCGAATGCCCCCGGCGTTGGTAGAGCCCAGCGACATACTCCCTGCGTGCCGCCCCCTCGTGTTCCCGGGATGTCCATTCCTTTTCGTAGAGGAAGCGCATGGCCCGCGCATATTCCAGATTGAGTTGTTCTTCGTCCTGAACCATGGCCCGCATCGCCGTGTGCCGCACCCCGGTCGCTCGCGACGCTACGAACGCCCGCAGCCGCGCAGCCGCGTCATCCGGAATGCGTCTTTGTCTTTTCCATTGCCGCGCGCTTACTCCCGGCTCCACTGGCGGCAGTTCCGTGAATCGCCGTGACTGAAGCGCGTAGAACACCACGTGGTCCCATTCGCCGTCACGAACGCGCTGCGCGGTTACGTTTTTAATCCCGGCCAACCATCGGGCATCGCGTAACCGCTCCGGCAACTCCTCCTGGGCTGCCTCTCGCACCTGCCCGTAACACAGCCCCCCCGCCAGGAGCAGCGCAGTTGCATGGTCAATGATTCGAGAACTCCGCATGGGAACGGCCTGACTCAGTCTATCCCAACGCAACCCGGGATCCGCACCGGCAAAGGCGCGCAGAAGAGGTTGATCGTCGCGGGTCAGGCAAGCGCCCGGCCGGCTTGAGAGAAAACGCCGGGCTTCGGCCCGGGATGGTGAACTGCGCGTGGAAGGAGTTGGCGCTCTCGCGGCCTGCTGCCGATTTACCGTCATGGCGGATCGCAGCGGCGCTGATAGCCAAGAAGGTCGCGGACGCCATCTGCCCTTCCGCGGTTCGTCCGCGCGGATCGAATGCGGTCCTGTAGCGGTGGAACACTGGAAAGAGTGATCGGGTAGAAGTGATCGAGTTGAAGCGTGAGTGCCGGCGATCCAGCCTGAGAAAGACAAGGGACTTCCGCCCAGTTGCGGCGGGCGTACGGGCTGCGGTTTCGGCGAGCCCTTTTGACCAGCGAAACGGGTCGCTTGCGTCTCTCCAGAGGCTCCAAACGCCACGCTTCGGGGGCAGCAATTGGACAAAGCAATGGGACAACAATGAGACCATTCGAACTTAACTTGCCTTCCCACCCCCTCCCGTTTTCACTTCGCCGGAATTCCGGCAGGTGAAACATGGACGCTCTGTACTTTCGGGTTTCGGAGCGATCGGCAAACGACAGAGAATCAACTCAAGGAATTGCTACAGGTAGCCGGGCACGACGCCTGGCCGTGATTGGGAACAGATCCGCCGGGCTCTCTCCGACTGCGTTTTACGAGGAGCAGCGACCCCTGGCCCGCAGGACACCGATGCGCTCCTTCGCGCGAACCTGGTGGACGAGATTGGTGAACTTGTCCGCCGCCGCGACGGAGGATCAGTTATAATCGAGGGTCGCCGACAAGGTTCCATGCCATGAATCGCAGGTCTGTCTTCGTCCTCGTTTTCCCGTTGCTCTTCTCCGGCGCCGCCCTGGCCCAGAAGCTGGCGCCTGACATTCCCTACGTGGAGAACGGCCACAAGCGCCACGTTCTCGACATCTACACGCCGGAGAAACCGGCCGGGAGGAGCTTGCCCGTCATGTTCTGGATCCACGGGGGCGGTTGGCAGACCGGGGACAAGAGCCGTGTCGCGCTGAAGCCCAAGGTGCTCGCGGAGCGCGGATTCGTTTTTGTCTCGACAAACCACCGGCTTTTGCCGGAGGTGGGCATGGCCGAGTTGCTGGGCGATGTCGCGAAGTCGCTCGGCTGGGTGTACCGGAACATCGCCAAGCATGGGGGCGACCCGAGGCGGATCTTCGTGGGTGGGCACTCCTCCGGCGCTCAGGTGGCGGCGCTGCTCTCGACCGACGAGCGCTACCTGAAGAAGGAAGGCGTGCCGTTCGACGTGCTCAAGGGCTGTGTCCCGGTGGACGGCGACACTTACGACATTCCCAAGATCATTCTGACGGCGGAGCACCGGCAGGCGCTCTACGGCGGCAAGATGTTCACCTTCGGCCATCGCCAGAAATTCGGAAACGACCCAGAGAAGCACGTCGATTTCTCGGCCGTGACTCACGTGGCGAAGGGCAAGGGGATCCCTCCGTTCCTCCTCCTGTATTTCTCCGGCAATCCGGACACGCGAGCCCAGGCGGAGCGTCTTGGGGCCGTGCTGATGGCGGCGGAGATCCCGGTCAAGGTGTACGGAAAGGGTGACAGCAACCACAGCCGCTTGAATGACGACCTCGGCAAGCCCGACGACCCAGCCACGCAGGAACTGTACAAGTTCCTCGATCGTTAACCGGCCGGGGTGAGTGACGAGCTGACCTGGTCTACCGGGAAGACTCGCGGGCAATCTTGGCGGCCAGAACGAAGTCGCACGGATGTGATGTATATGCGTCCGGCCGACTGAAATCTTCCCCGTCGGAGGCCGAGACCAGGGCTTCGAGTTCGCCGGCGGTCCGCGGCCGGCAGAACCGCGTTTTCTGCCGTCGTACTGCTGAGCGATCAACTGGCGGCGCCAGGACAGCAGGGTCTCCGGTGTCACGATAGTAGCCACTTCCGCCAGGGTGGTCCGCCCCAGCCCCTTGGCCTTGGCGGCCAACCGGCGGCGCTGATCGTCGTTCAAGCGAGGTCGCTTGCCGCCGAGTTGTTCCCGGAGCACTCGATTTTCCTCGCGCAAGTACTTAGAGCATTTTCATATCAATTGAGGCTGCTCCGAAGTTCATCGACTATTGCCGGCAATCAGACTGCGAACCTACTTTATATGAAAATGCTCCTTGCGCTGGTTCATCCAGCCCGCCGGGGAGATCAGCGGGAAGCGGAACGGGTCCAGGCACTTTGACATCGGGTCGTCTCATTATCGACGACGCCAGGGATCATCTCCCGCTGTTTCAGATAGATCGAGTTCCTGGGCCCTACGAGGTACGCTGGTACCCTCACCCCCCCGGCGTCGTCAGATCCGCCTCAGGCTCCGTCCCCCGAAATGCTGCGTCCCCGCCAACTGCCGTGGAAGTACTAGTGCACATCGAGGGCCGTTTCCCGCAGCGCTCCATGATTTGCCCTGTGAATCAGATTGCCGTAGGATACCCTTGACTTGTGTGGCCTTGTGTCTTGGTGGCCATGCAGACTTTACTCGGAGGGTGACCTATCTATGAGAAATGTAGTCTTGGCGCTGACCAGCCTGTTGCTGTTGGTTTCGAGCGCGTTCGGTATCACGGTTTTCACGACCGATTTTGAAGCAGGACTTCCTGCGGCGTTCTCGGGCGCAGGTAGTGTTCAAGCTACTGGTGGGTTTTCAGGCCTCGGGTTTGGTTCAGACCATTTGCGCAACGACTCCGCGGGCAATCCGGCTGCCGCGTCTGTCTTGAGTCTGGCGGGGCTGGGAGCCCACACACTGCTGAACCTGCACCTCGACATGATCGCCTGGGACTCCTGGGATGGCCATGCCGGTTGCTGCAACCCTGACCTTTTCAATGTCGAGGTGGACGGCGCCCTCGTGTTCCAGGCCGACTTCAGGAATGTTGACGGCTTCAGCAATCCCAACGTCGTCGTTGGACCAGCGGTGATCGAATTGACGCCTGGCCTGCTGGCTGACCACGGGCTAAACCTTTGGGGGGACTCCGGCTTTCGCATTGCCCTCACAGGTCTCTCCCATTCCTCTGGTACCGCTACCATTCGCTTCTTCGCCAGTGGAGCGGGGTGGCAGAGCGGCTTTGACGAGTCGTGGGGAATCGACAACGTGCATGTTGAAACAAACGCCGGCGGCGTCGTTCCCGAACCCGGCGCTTGGACCCTCCTCGGTGGAGGCCTCATGGCCATCGGCTCCCTGCGCCTCCGGCGCCGCCGCCGGTAGACCGGCCGCGCGCAACCGGCGCTCAACCTCCTCGGCCCACTGGTCCCTCAAGACCAGTGGGTTTTTTCTTGCCTCCACCACTGAGACGACCTCCGCCCCGCACGGTGAAATGCTATCGAGGCGTCCGCATGAAAACCCTCCTCTTCCTCCTCGTATGGCCGGAAACCCGATCCGCTGAATCCCAAGGCCAACCAAGGGTAGCATCTGCGTCCGAAACTTCCGAACTTGAGCCGGCGAGTGCCACGGAAACTCCGCGGATCAAGCAGGAGACGCCAAGAGTGTGGACACGGGGCATGCCTCCGGCGTGCCAGCCGTTCATGACTGATGCCAGCGTGGCTGCGGTCATGACTACGCGGGGTCAGGCAGCGGCGCGGTAGTAGTAGTTCAGCCTCGATATAAGGTAGCACCACCGCCCGCTCACGCGGATGTAGGTCACATCGCCCACATCGCCCCGCCACGATTTGTGGGTCGGCTTGAGATGGCTGCGCAGCCGCTGGTCCGGTTCTGTACCGTAGTGCTGAACCCAAGGGCCAGATGGTGGTGTGGCCGGCCTCCAAGCCGCGATCCACCAACAGTTCCTCGACATCGCGCAGGGAAAGCGAATACCGCCGGCACCAACGAACCGCCCACAGGGTGAACTCGGGTTCGGTCTCCCGCCCTTTGAAAATCGCCGGTCGAGCGGGCTTCTTCACCATCGCTCCAGACTACGAGCAGGCCGTCCCGCCGTTGCAACAAATCCGTATTTATCCGCTATCTCCAAAACTCGCATCGTCTACTTCACGTCGTTCGCTACCGACCTTGTCTGGTTCGCCGACTATCGCAGCTTCCCTCCCGGTGGTCCGACGAGATTTTCCGGAACGACTCCTCCCTTTGCCACTGGTCGAACAGGCCATCGAGATCGCGCCGTCGGAATGGTCGTATCATCTTCTCCCCGGCCTTAGCCGCACAGAAGTGCTTCGAAGTCGCCACTCGCCTCAATCGGGGCGGCTCCGGCGCCCAAGCCTTGACCCGGTATGCGTATGGGCGCTTCCGCCGAACTACTCAGAAACGAAGCTTCGCGCCGAACTGGATTTGCCGTCCCGTGGCGGTACCGCTGTTGAGTGTACCGAAGTCCGTATTGCCGCAGGGCGCGCCCGAGACGCCCCGGCAGGTCATCGGAGAACTGCTGGGTGCGCCGAGGAAGAACGTCGGCGTGTTGGTGAGGTTGAAGAACTCGAACCGGAACTGCGCCCGCATGCGCTCGGAAACCGCCAGATCCTTGAAGACGGAAAAATCGCTGTTGATCGATCCCGGGCCGCGAACCGGTCCCCGCGCGGAATTACCGTACATCTGAACGGGACTGCCGCTCACGCTGAGCGCTGTCCCAGGCACTCGAAACGCTGCCGGGTTGAGGTAGCCATCGGGACCGCGCCTCAGGTACATGTCAACGCCCGAGACACGATCGGGAACGTTGAAATTGCTGAACACCGGCGGCTGCACATTCGTCAAGACTTCTCCCGGAAAGCCGCTGCGGAGTGTGGTGATGCCGTTCACCTGCCAGTTCCCAAGAGCTCGCGCCAGGATTCCCTGGTTCAGCCATCGCTTTCCGACACCCCAGGGCAACTCATATAGGTAGCTGAAATTCAGAACCTGGGGAACATCAAGCGGAGCAACGGTCTTCTCCCGCTGAGGACTGTAATTATCGAGCATAATCGTGGTGGTGTATTGGGAGAAGTTGCAAACGCCGGATCCAAGGTTCTCAATGTTCTTTGCGACCGTATAGTTTGCCAGCACGGTGAAGCCCTTGGCAAAGCGCCTCTCCAGCTTGAAGCTGACGGAGCTGTAGTCGGAAGCGCCCCAGGAACCGGATTCGATGGTCCAGCCATTGACATGGGGGAACGGCCGGTCGGTTTGCCGATTCCGGCCATCCAAGGCTGCCTGGAAGGGCAGGGAGTTTCGATTGAACCAGCCGCTGGCCAGATCCCTGCCCAGGGCCTTGGTCACCGTCATTGCCAGAAGCCAGTTGCCGACCGGTTCGTATTGGATGCTGATGTTGGACTGATGCAACACCGGCATATTGGAATTGTCGAAATTGGTAAAGCGGAAGTCGGCCTGAAACGGACGCGCCGCAGTGAAGCCGGAAAGCTTATGATCCGACGCTTGAGCTCTGATGGGATCGTTAATCGTGAAGGGAGGGGCCAGGGTCTGAGGAGTCACGATCGGGGCTCCGAAGAGGGCGCGATTCGGCGGGTTCATGGAAAACTGTGTGGTTTCGGTGTTGCGTTCCCGCATGCCGAAGAACGCGCCGTAGCCGCCGCGGACCACGAGCTTGGGTGTCACTTGATAAGAGAAGCCGGCGCGGGGAGCGATGTTGTTGTGATCGCCCTTGACCAGCGCACGTGAGAAGCCGTCTTCGTTGGGCCGGACGAAAACCCCGGTACGCGGATTGAACATACTGCCGAGGTTACTGGCTTCAACCGGCTGGCTGAACAAGTCGTAGCGGATGCCCAGGTTCAACGACAGTTTGCGCGACACCTTCCAATCGTCCTGAAAATAGGTTCCCGAGTAGATTTCCCGCGCCCGGCCGAACTGCAGCATATTGTTGGCGGCGCTGATGCCTGTTGGGAATCCGAGCATGAAGTCGGCAAAAGGCGCCCCCGATCCGGAAACATTAGAACTGGCCGTAAAAGTCGATCCGAAGATGAACGATCCGCCTCCTGCCCGCAGGACATCGATGCGGAGCCGGCGCAGGTCCGTGCCGATCTTGAGCGTGTGATTTCCACGGATGATGTTGAGATTATCCGCCCATTGGAAGCGATCCTCGAAACTGGGCGTGGAGTTACCACCTCCGCCTATGTTGCTGAACTGCGCGGCGCCTTGGGAGCCGCCGGAGAACGGGAACGTGAGACCGGTGAAGGTCTCAAACGGGAGTTCGAACAACGCGAGTCCTGCCCGTTTGGCCAGGTCCGCCCCTTCTTTCGCCTTGAGCCCGATGATGCTGCCGTCGTAGTGGGTGTAGCCAAACCGGAACTCGTTGACCGCGCTCGGGCTGAATACGTGAGTGTCGTTTAACACCAACTGCCGGGAATCGAGAATCTGAACGTTGCCGGCGCCTAGAGGGTGGTCCGCCCCGAAGCGGCCGGGATTGGGAATCGATTGATCGTTGCGGGAATATCGCCCGAACAAAGCATTCTTGGGGCCGAGCACGTAGTCGCCCTTCACGTCATATTTCCTCACGTCGAAGCCTCGCGGAACCTGGAGAAAGTAGTTCTGCGACTCAGCGTTAGGAGCGCCGAAATTGGGGGCCGGGAGTTCGGCCATGATGGCGGTAGCAGCCTTGTTTAGTTGCGCGGAGGGAATGAGGTTTCCGGGGAACGGCGTGCTGATCACCGCACCAGCCGGGCCGATGACGCGCGCCCTCGGATCGAAGATAGTCTGGCGGTAAGAGGCGAAGTTCCCGGCGCGGTAGCTCTGCGGTGGAAGGTCTGAGATGGAAGACGAAGCAGCGGTGCGCTGAATGGTGGCCTCGTAGCTGCCGAAATAGAAGAGCCGGTTCTTCACAATGGGTCCGCCGAGGGTGCCGCCGAACTGATTCTGCCGGAACGCAGCCTTCTTCCGCCCGGCCTTGTTGCTGAAGAAATTGTTGGCATCGAACTTGTCGTTGCGCACGAACTCGAAAACGCCGCCATGAATTTCGTTGGAACCCGACTTCATGGTGACGTTCATCACCATTCCAGCCGATGCGCCAAACTCGGCCGAGAAGTTGTTCGTAAGAACTTTGAACTCCTGAACTGCGTCGACGGAAGGAACATAGGCGGCCCCGGCGCGTCCGATGTTGTTGCCGTTCTGGGTGGTGTTGTTCTCGAGTCCGTCAATCATGATCTCGTTCGATGAGGCGCGTCCGCCGCCGCCGACGAACGGCAGGTTGGTGCCGAGGCCGAATACGGGCACGGTGTTGCCGGCCAGCAATCCGAGGGCGAAAGGATTGCGGCCGCTGAGCGGCAAGTCTACGATTCTCTTGTTGTCGATGACCTGCCCGATCGAGGAGGTATTGGATTCCAGCAGAGGCGTCGTCGCGCTGATCTCGACGACCTCCTGCACCGAGCCGATTTCGAGGGTGACCGGGAGCGTCGTGTTTTGGTCGACCTGAAGGACAATGCCAGCGATGGTCTTGGATTTAAAGCCGGAGGATTCCACCCTGATGGAATATTCTCCCACCGGCATGAATGCCGCCCGGAATGTGCCGGCGGCGCCGGTAGCGCCCGACCGTTCCTGGCCGCTCGAAACGTGGCGAATCCTGATGGTGGCGCCTTCGATGCCGGCGCCGGAGGGGTCTTGAACCGCCACGTTCATGGTGCCGCTAGTTACCTGCGCCTCAAGCGCGGTGGAAAATGGGCAGCATAGGGCTGCAGCCAAGAGTGCGGCACCAAGCCGCGGTGTGGTTTCAAACATACGGCGTCTCCTTTAATTAGGGTTTCTCATCCCTCCAGAGTCAGTCGCGGCGAACGAATTCGAGTACATATTCATGGGGCAGGTGATCCCAACCGCGGATGAGACGGAACGGTTTTGCCTCCACTTCCCGGATGACCTCGGCGCGATCGAGGCGAATATGCGAACGCAGGTCGGCATCGCTGGCTCCGGGATGTTTCCGGCTGCGGTAGTAGTCGACTACGTACATGCGCCCGCCAGGCTTTAGCGCGGCGCAGAGCTTATCCAGGACGTCCAGCGGGTAATTCAGATGATGATAAGTATCAAGCATGATTGCCGTATCAACGCTGGCGCCGGTCAGGCGTGGGTCGCGCTCGGTTGCGCGCACGGCGCGCACATTGTTCCATCCCTGGCCGGCAATCGTGCGGGAAATCACTGCTACAAAGTCCGCGTGGATATCCACGGCAATGACCGAGCCGGCGGGTCCGACCTCGGCTAGCAGATAAGGAATGAGGTAACCGGCTCCGCTGCCAATGTCGGCCACGACGCTGCCTGGCTTTACACTGAGGGACCGCACGAGGTCAGCGGTGCGCTCCACCTGGGGGCGCACCGGATGTAGCATCTCGGTCACCGCCCGCTCCCGGGCCTGGGCGGTGCGGTACTCCTGGTTGGCTTTGAACGCCACCTGCGCGGACACCTCTTCGACCCAAGCCGCGAGTAGAAGCAGCGCCGTCATTCGAGTCATGGCTAGTCCAGATGCATGATGGTGTCGGGACCCGCTCCCGCCGGGGTCGTGATGACCCGCAACACCTTGCGGCCGGGCACCGAAACCACGGCGATCTTGTCGGCATCCTGCAGGCCGAGGAAAGCAATCTGTCCGTTGCGGGAACAGGAAAGCGACAGGGGCCGCCCCGGAATCCGGACTTCGCCCGTTTGCTTTCGCGTCTTGACGTCGGCGAAACCAACTCCCTCGCCGAGCTGGAGGTTATAAACCAAAGTGCTTTCGTCAGGAGTCAGCAGGATGCGCGCCGGTCCGTTGCCGGTTTGGATTTCGTCCACAACCTCGCGCTTTGCCGTATCAATGACGGAGATTTTGTTGCTGGCGGTGTTGGTGAGGAAGATCGTCTTGCCATCACGGGTCATCACGCCTCCCTGCGGGTTCTTGCCGGTGTTGAGAATCTTTTCCACGTCGCCCGATGAAAGGTTCACGATGGCGACGGTGCCGGAGTTTGAGTTGCTGACAAAGGCGGTTTCGGCGCGCGGTCCGAATAGAACCATATGCGGGCTCTCGCCCTTGGTGTCGTATTTCCGATCGACCTTGCGTGCGGCGGGATCAACGAGCAACAACCCGTAAGGGTTCTCGATGGTGACAACCAGTTTACCGGTTTTGGGATGCACCAGCATGCCGTGCGGACGGCGATAGTTGCCGAGATCGATCACGTTGGCTTTCTTGCGGGCCGCGACATCAATAATAGAGATGGTCTTGTCGCCCTCGCCTTTGTCGGTCATCCACACCAAGCCGTTATCGGTTACGTAGAGCAGCTTCCGGTCCAGCGAAAAGGCCATCTCGTGCGGATTGGCGCCGACCTTGACTTCACTGAGACGTTTTCCTTCCTCGCTATAGAAGGCGAGCATTCCGGCTTTCTTCTCCACCACCGCCATATATGGTTTTTGCCCGAGCAAGCCACTCACGCCGGTTACAATCAGAAAGGCAATTCTGGCTAAGGTCATAAGTTTCTCCAAAGATTCAGCGGACTATTGAGCGGCGACGCGCGCCGACTGATGCGCGGTCAATTGCCATCGGCCGTCCTGGCGCAGAAACACCTGCAGAGAGCGGACCCGGAATTTGTCGCGGTTTACGATCTTGACGTCGATCAGCGCCGTCAGCACCGCCGTGCCCCCCATAACCCGAACCGCCACATCCTGGTATTCCATCGACTCGTACCGCGCGGGACCGCCGGTGACGGCATTGATGTACTCCTGTTTGGATTCGAGCCTGCCGTTAGAGTGGGCGTAACCCAGGTCGGCGGTCAGAAGCCGTTCGAGCGCGGCCTTATCCTGCCTGACCGCGGCCTGGGTCCAGGCCACCGCCGCTGCCTTCACTTCCGATGAGCTGTCGGCCCTCAGCAAGGTCGCTCCCCACAGCATGCAAAGCGCAATTCGTATTCGCGTCATTTTCCCAAGCCGCTCCTCTATGCCAGCAGTCTCGTTACCGGATTGCCGCCTACATCGGTGAGGCGGAACTCCCGGCCTTGATACTTGTAAGTAAGCCGGCGATGATCCATTCCGAGGCAATGCAGTATGGTTGCCTGAAGGTCATGCATGTGGACCTTATCTTCGACCACATGCAAAGCCAGATCATCCGTTTTGCCGATCTGAATGCCAGGCTTGATGCCGCCGCCGGCCATCCAGATGGTGAATCCGTCGGGATGATGATCGCGGCCCGCCGTTTCGGGTTCGTCGGGCCGGCGGATCTCGGCCAGAGAGGTGCGGCCGAATTCGCCGCCCCATATGACCAATGTGCTATCAAGCAGGCCACGCTGCTTCAGGTCCCTGATGAGAGCGGCGACGGGCTGGTCTGTGGCGGCGCAGTTCTTCTTCAGATTCGCGTTCAGGTTCGAGTGGTCATCCCAATTGGAATGGGTCAGCATGACGAAACGCACGCCGCGCTCCACCATACGGCGTGCCAGCAGGCAGTTGGTTCCGAAAGCTCTCGTGGTCTCGTTTTCGACTCCATAGGACTCCTTCACCTGGGCCGTTTCCCTGGTGAAGTCCAGTAGTTCGGGCGCGGAGGCCTGCATCCGGAAGGCCAGTTCATACGACGCGATTCGCGCCTCGATCTCGTGGTCGCCCGTGGCCGCCACGCGCTCCTGATTCATGTCGCGGATCGCATCGAGCTTGGCGCGCTGCATTTCCCTGGAGACTCCGGCCGGATTCGAGAGGAATAGAATCGGATCTCCGGAACTGCGAAATTCGACACCACGATACGTGGATGGCAGGAATCCACTTGACCAGTTCTCGGCGCCGTTAACCGTGCCCCTGCCCGCGCTGAGCACGACGAAACCGGGCAGGTCTTTCGATTCGCTGCCCAGCCCGTAAACGGTCCAGGCGCCGATCGTTGGGCGGCCGGCGATGGGGCTGCCGGTCATCATGAGACTCTGGCCTGGAGTGTGGTTCACAACGTCGGTGACCATCGAATGAACGAACGTGATGTCGTCGGCGATGGTGGCCATCCGCGGCACGTAGTCGGAGAAGTACATGCCGGCTTGCCCATGCCGCTGAAACGTCCGAGGGCTGCCCATCACCGTCGCGTTGGGCTTGAGGAACGCCAGTTTCAGATCCCTGGTCAGCGACTCCGGCAGCGGCTGGCCATGCAACTTCTGCAAGACCGGCTTGGGATAAAACAGATCCATCTGGCTGGGTGCGCCGGCCATGAACAGCAGGATGACGTTCTTCGCCTTACCGGGGAAATGTGACTGCTTGGGCGCACCAACCGCGGAGTCCGCGGCCCAGCCTTCCGACGCCATCAACTCCGCGAGTGCGATGGCGCCAATGCCACCCAGGGTTTGGTTCAGGAACCGTCGCCGCGACGGAAGGCTTCGTAGAGGAAGGTTTGGTAAAGAGCGCGGCATCATGGTCACTCCCTGGTGATGAACTCGTCAAGGTTGAGAAGCACGCTCGCCACACCGGCCCACGCTGCTGCTTCGACCGGATCCATCTGGCCGGCCACCGCCGGAGCTGCTTTCGCGGCCGCCGACGGGTCTGCACGGAACAACTCCCGCTGTTGCTGATAGGCGGTCAGCAGGCGTTCGGACTCCCGGCCGGTAGGTTTGCGCGCCAGACAGAGCCGGAAAGCGTATTCCATGCGGTCGGCGAAGGCGCCGGTTGGGGATTCCATGAGCGTCCGCGCCGCCAGTGACTGTGCCGCTTCGGAGAACACCGGATCATTGAGCAGATTCAAAGCCTGAAGCGGCGTATTGGACCGGGTCCTTCGGCACGAAGCCATCTTCGAGTCCGGGGCATCGAAGTTGATCAACTGCGGATACGGCAGTGACCTCTGCAGATGAACGTAGAGCCCGCGCCGGTAGCGGTCGCGGCCTTCGCTTTCTTTCCAGGTGAGCGCGGTGTTATAGATGATGGCGCCGGAAGGCTGAAACGGCCGAACGCTCCGGCCGCCGATCGCCGGGTCAAGCAAGCCGCTGGTGGCCAACGCGGCGTCGCGGATCAGTTCTGCCGGAAGGCGCAGCCTCGACTGGCGGGCAAGCAGCCGGTTTTCCGGATCTCGCGTCTCCAGTTCCGGCCTCACCCTGGAGGCCTGACCGTAAGTAGCGGAGGTAACAATGATGCGGTGCAGTTCCTTCATGCTCCATCCGCTCTCGACAAATTGCGCCGCCAACCAGTCGAGCAGTTCCGGGTGCGAAGGCTTCTCACCCTGCGTTCCGAAGTCTTCCGCCGTCCTGACGATGCCGCGTCCAAACATCTCCTGCCATGCTCGGTTGACGAACACCCGCGCGGTGAGGGGATTCTCTCTCGATACCAGCCATCGCGCCAACGACAGCCGGTCTGCCTTTTTCCCATCGCTCCCGGAAGTGAGAAACGAAGGGAAGCCGGGCTCAACCTCAATGCCAGGAGCATCGGCCTCTCCGCGGATGTAGACATGGGTCTTGCGGGGAACAGGATCCTGGCGAATCGCCTGCGCACGGCTCAAGGCCGGAAACGCTTCCTTCAGTTTGCCGAGCTTCCCTGCGAGTTCCTTGAACTTCAGATCGTCGTACTCTTTCTTGGACACCACTTCGCCATACTGCGCGATGAAAAATGCGGTGAGATCCTCGGCTTGTTGGGGAAGCCGTTGAGCCGCTGGCGTAACCAGAATCGTCTCCCCGTTATCCACCCACAGCGTGACACGGCTGTAGTGATGGTCCCAGTCGGTCCACTTGCCGGGATTGGCCTTGGCATCGAGCAAGCGCTGTTCCCATGCCTTCTGCCGCTCGGCAATCCGGTATTCTTCCAGCAGCGCCTGGCGCTTGTTCTCGTACTCGGCGCGCCTTTGCAAATAAGGGCCGAACTCGCCAGGCAAGGGGGCATCGAGATCGACGTTCGCGGTTGCGTTGAAAAACGCAAACAGCCGGTAGTAGTCCTTCTGCGTGATCGGATCGTATTTGTGGTCATGGCACTGCGCGCAGCCGAACCCCAAACCCAGCCAAACCGTGGCCACCGTGTTCGTCCGATCGAGGATCTGTTCGAAGCGCACCTGCGCGAGGCTGGTGCCGGCCTCGCGATTGATCAGCGTATTTCGATGGAAGCCCGTGCCAACGAACGCCTGGCCGGCGCCGGGCAGCAGATCGCCGGCGATTTGGGCGATGGTAAATTCATCGAATCCCATGTCGCGATTGAGCGCATCAATCACCCACTGGCGGTAGCGCCAGGCATGGGGCCGCACACGGTCATTCTCATGCCCGTCGCTATCTGCATATCGCGCCAGATCGAGCCAGTGTCTTGCCCACTTTTCGCCGTAGTGCGGCGAGCGAAGAAGCCGGTCGACAACGGTCTGATAGGCGTCGGCACGGGTGTCGGCAACAAAGCGATCTACGTCTTCGAGAGTGGGCGGGAGCCCGGTGAGATCGAGAGTCACTCTTCGCAAAAGCGTGACCTTGTCGGCCTCCGGCGAGGGTGCGATGCCTTCCTGCTCGATGCGGGAGTAAATGAAGGCGTCGACGGCATTTCGTGGCGGACCGCTTTTCACCGCGGGAATCGGCGGCTTGCGCAGGGGCTGAAAGGCCCAGTGGCGCAGTTGGGGGCGAGGTGTGGTTGTCAGAGGACCTGCCGAGCCGGGCCACTTTGCGCCCTCATCGATCCAGGCCTTCACGGACGCGATTTCGGCTGCGCTCAAGCCTCCGCCGGCCGGCGGCATGCGCAATCCCTTCGGGTTCCTGGCGCTCCTGGTGGCCGAAATCAGATCGGCGAGTTTGCTTTCGCCGCTGTTGCCGGGAACGATGACTTTGCCTGAGTATCCACCCGAGAGAGCGGACTCGCCGTGATCTAACCGCAGCCCGCTGGTCTGCTGCCTGGCCCCATGGCAGCCCTGGCAGTTCTTGCGCAGCAGAGGTTCGATCTGGCGGACGAAGTCGACCGCCGCGGAAGCATCCACCGTGAGCAAGGCAATAAGCAGTTTAACGCGCATGGGCCGCACTCGCAGCGGGAACCCCTGTTGCGAAATTTTCCACGGCGCCATGGCGAACCACGCGATGCGAAACGAGCGAGCCTATCACAATGGCAGACATTCGAGTTGATTTCCGCGGGAACGCAAGTGAGCATATCAGATCGAATGGCTCTGGTGCAAACTACATGTTTTGCCTATGTTTTGCCTAACATGCCTTACCATCGCCCCCTTGTCTTCAATTGATTAGCAACCGGCACCACGCCGGGAGACGCGATTCGGAACGAGTTTGCACGAGAGCCACTATTCTTGAAGCCTCCCGATGGTATAGAATTACGCCATCGGGAGGCTTCATGCGTTTACTGTTTCTTTCTTGCGCGTGTGCCGGTCTGTTCGCGCAAAGTCAGCTCGCGACCCTCAGCGGGACGGTCGTCGACACCACGGCCGCGGCGATACCTGCCGCCGCCATCAAGCTGGTCAATACCGAAACCGGCGAAGCCTGGAACGCCGCGACCAACGAAAGCGGCTCGTTCACCGTACCGCTCGTTAAGCCTGGCCGGTATCGGCTCGAAGTCGACAAGACCGGCTTCAAGCCCTACGCGCAGACCGGCCTCGTTCTCGAAACCGGCGGCCAGCAGCGCGTCGACGCGCGCCTTGAAGTCGGCTCGCAGGCCGAGCGCATTACTGTCGAAGCCTCCGCGTCGCAGTTGCAAACCGAATCGGCGACTGTCGGCGCCGTCGTCGAAAACCGCACCATCGTCAATATGCCGCTGATCAATCGCCGAGCGGCCCAGCTCGCGCGCTTGACCGGCTTCGTCGTGCAAGTCGGCACCGGTTCGAACTTCGCCATGGGCGGCGGGCGCGGCAACAACACCAACTGGCGTATCGACGGCAGCAATGTGCAGAACGTGCTCGTCGGAGATCAAGGCCTGAACTTCGATCCGCCCATCGAATCGCTGCAAGAGTTCAGCGTGTCGATCTCAAACTACTCCGCGGAACTCGGCCGCACGGGCGGTGGTGTTGTGCAGATGACCACCAAGAGCGGGACGAATCAGTTCCACGGTTCGGCGTACGAATACCTCCGCAACGACGCGTTTGACGCCCGCACGTTTTTCGCGGCGACGAAAACGCCGTTGCGCTACAACCTCTTTGGCGCAAGCTTCTCCGGCCCCATTCGAAAAGACAAGACCCACTTCTTCTTCAATTACGAAGGCCGTCGCACAAAAAGCGGCTCGACGTTTATTCACAACGTTCCTACCGCCGCTGAAAAGACGGGCGACTTCTCCGCCAATCCAATCGTCGTTCGCGATCCCGAAGCCGCCGGACGTCCGCCGTTCCCCGGCAACCGCATTCCAGCCAGCCGCCTCGATCCCATCGGCGCCAGCATCGCCGCCGCTTATCCCGATCCCAACGTTGCCGGCGCCACGACAGGCAACGCCAACTTCCGCGCCAACGGCCAGAACAACGACCCGCCCAACAACTACGTGAGCCGGGTCGATCACGCTTTCTCCGACAATGACCGCGTCTACGGGCGCTTCCTCGCCAGCAACGGCGGCCAAACAGACACGCCCGTTTGGGGAACCGTACCCGCGATGGATCCGGTCTTCCGCAGCCGCAAGAACAAGTTCTTCAACGGCGGCATTACCTGGTTCCATAACTTCAAGCCGGCTTTGATTAACGAGTTCCGCTTCAACTACGACTGGCGCGAGTTCATCAATCTCAACTCTGGCGCCTACACCAACTTCAATCAGCAAATCGGACTCCGCGGCGTCAAACCGGAGTTCGGGCCGCGCATCACTGTTACCGGGTATACGGCGCTGGGCGAAAGCTCCAACAATGAGCGGATTCAATCGCCGATCAAAGGCACGCATCTTGCCGACAACCTGCTTTTGCTCAAAGGCGATCACAGCATCAAGATCGGCTTCGAACGCCGCAGTTCGATGAATGATGACCTCAATCGCAACACCGCCGGCGGACTGTTCGGTTTCAACAATGTTGCCACCGGCCACGGCGTCGCCGCGCTGTTGCTCGGCTGGGTACAGAGCGCCAGCGTCAACGAAGTTATTCCCATCCGCAGCCGCATCGATGCCTATGGCGGTTTCGTGCAGGACGATTGGAAGTTTTCGCAAAAGCTGACGTTCAACATCGGCCTTCGTTGGGATATGGACACGCCGCGCCGCGAGTTGTTTGGCAACCGCATGAACTCGTTCGACCTCAACGCCATTAATCCCGTCTCAGGTACACCCGGAACCATCACCTTTGCGGGCCGCAATGGACTCTCGCAATGGGCGCACAACTTCGACCGCAACAACTTCGCGCCGCGCCTTGGCTTTGCTTATCGCGCGACCAACAAGCTGGTGATTCGCGGCGGCGGCGCGGTGCTCTACATGGGCAACTACGATCAAGCCACCGTCGTCAGCGCTTCGATCGGATTCAGCTATCGCGGCAACTTCGTCTCGCCCGACAACGGCCTCACTTCACCGTTCCGTCTGCGGTCGGGAATGCCCCCGATTCCGACGCCAAGCGAGGCGGATTTGACGCCCGCCTTCGGTGCTGTTCGTGCCGGACAGAATCCGGTCGAGACTATCGAGTTCTTCCAGCCCGGCCCGCGCGCGACGCCATACATGATGAGCACAAACTTCAACGTGCAGTATCAACTGCCGGCACGGATCGCCGTCGAGCTCGGCTATCTCGGCACCGTCGGTCACAGACTCGCCTCGCCGGCCAATCTCACGTTGAATCAAGTTCGGCCGGAGCTGCTTGGCCCCGGCAACGCGCAATCGCGCCGTCCATTCCCGCAGTACACCGACGTCTTGCAGATCGCGCAGCCGATCGGCAATTCGAACTATCACGCCGTGAATCTGAAGGTCGACAAGCGCTACGCGAAGGGCCTGCAATTCCAAGCGAACTATACAACGTCTCGCGGCATCGACGACGTCGAATCGCGCGGCGAACTCGGCGGCAATCCCGGCTCCGCGTTTGCCAACGTCTACAACCGCCGCGCCGATCGCGGTCTATCCGGCAACTCGATCAAGCACCGCCTAATCTCGAGTGTTGTCTACGAAATCCCTTCGCCCTGGACCGCGTTCAAGGGATGGACCATTGGATACATTGGTGAGTTCCGAACGGGCCCGCCAATCGGCGTGAACGAGCAGGTGAATCTGACGAATTCGTTCTCGCCCGCCAATCGCCCTAACGTCGCCGGTGATCCGAAGATCAACGCCAGCCGCCCGCGCACGCAACAGCTGGACGCGTGGTTCAACACCGCCGCCTTCGCCGCGCCACCGCTTTACACCTTTGGCAACGCGGGCCGCACGACGGGCTACGGACCCGGCGCGATCGCGATGGATCTCTCGATCATGAAGGACTTCAAGTTCGCCGAGCGGTACAACGTGCAGTTCCGCTCCGAAATGCTGAACTTCATTAACAACCCAAACTTCAACGTGCCCAACCTCAGCCGCGGCCAGGCGGCCTTCGGACGCATCACGTCTCTGATCGAAGGTAATCAGGCGCGCATCATCCAATTCGGCCTGCACTTTAAGTTCTGATCTTCCGCGCAAATCGAAACACAGCAGACGCGCGCCGCCGGCCTTCAACAGATCGCTGCCGTTCTGGGACACGTAAGGCAGCCACACGACACTACCGGCGACGGCCCCGTATGGCCCGGAAACTCGATCCGCCGAATCCCAAGGCCAACCAAGCCCATCTTCAACACCATAGTTTCGGAAGTGGCCCGGTATCAAAGGCTTACGGACGCAGAAATGTTGTAGTGACACGCTTTCTCTCCGCCCGTGCTGAGCTGGAGAGAGGTTCAGTATGATCGCAGCACCGGTGGCAGGGCCACGCCGCACGCTTGGAAAACCTTGCCTGTCACGCCGGACGTCTGGCCGCGAAAGACGAAGCCCTTGCCGTCGATCATGACTTCCATCTCGATCAGGTTGTCCAGATCCCGGATCACGTCCGCCCATTCCAACTTCCATTCCTTCCGCGCCAAACGGTCTTGCAGTTCCTTCCGCAACAGCAGCGCCAGGAATGAGCAAAACACCTGCCCGCGAATCGTTTCGTCGCA
>SYKU01000326.1 GCA_005808865.1 Acidobacteriota bacterium | reverse complement strand
TGTGTACCACCGAGCTGGGTTATATGGCTGGACTGCATCCGGAATTCGCGCAGCGAAATTGCAAGGTCATCGGCCTGAGCGTGGACCCGGTGAGCAGCCATGGCAAGTGGGCGGGCGATATCGAAGAGACTCAAGGCCACAAGGTGACCTACCCGATGATCGGCGATCCCGAACTCAAGGTCGCCATGCTCTATGACATGCTCCCAGCGGGAGCCGGAACCACCTCCGAAGGCCGCACCGCCGCCAACAACGCGACGGTTCGCACGGTGTTCATCGTCGGTCCGGATAAGAAGATCAAGCTGATGCTGAGCTACCCGATGAGCACTGGCCGCAACTTTGACGAAGTCCTGCGCGTCCTCGATTCGATGCAGCTAACGGCGAAGCACAAAGTTGCAACCCCGGTGAACTGGCAGCCTGGCGGCGATGTGATCATCCTTCCGGCGGTTGGCGACGAAGAAGCGAGACAGAAGTATCCTGAGGGATGGAAAGCGCCGAAACCCTATCTTCGGATTGTGCCCCAACCGAAGTAATTCCTTGACGTGCTCCACAAGCGCCGTTCTCATCTTCAACCCAGCGGCCCGAGGGCTTCACGGCCGGGGGGAATCGCGCGCGCGTGAAGCAGCGAAAGTTCTTGCCTCCGCCGGGTACGACGTTGAGTGCGTGTCGACGTCCGGCCCAGGCACCGCGGGCGCGCTCGCCGCGGACAGCATTCGCCGTGGCGCCGGACTTATTCTGGCCGCCGGTGGCGACGGAACCGTTAACGAAGTCGCCGGCGGCATGGCCTATTCGCACGTTCCTCTCGCCGTCCTCCCAGCCGGAACCGCGAACGTGTTCGCGCGGGAAGTCCGGCTGAAACGCAATCTGGTTTCGGCGGCCGCTCAGATATCCGCGCTAAGGCCACATCGAATCGCGCTCGGCCGTCTGACTTCGGCGGGAGGGAGAACCCGGCACTTTCTCCTGATGGCAGGCGCCGGGCTTGACGCGCGGGTGCTCGGCCGCCTCGATCAGGGACTCAAGAGGAGAGCGGGCCGCGCAGCCTACTGGCTGGCGGGACTGAGCGTGCTTGGCAGCAAACTCGACGAATTTGAAGTCCGCGCCGATAGGGGCTCTTACAAATGCACCTTTGCCCTGATCAGCCGGGTTGCGAACTATGGCGGCGATATCACTATTGCGGCCCACGCCCACCTCCTTCAAGGGCAGTTTGAAGTCGTGTTGTTTGAAGGGCAGAACTCCACCGGTTATCTAAGATACCTGGGCGGCGCGCTGGTAAACCGGCTGGCCGGGATGAGCGGTGTAACCATGTTCCGGGCGAGCCGCGTTCATCTCACTGCGCCCCATGCCCGAGTTCGCGTGCAGCTGGATGGTGAACCGGCCGGCCTGCTCCCCGCTTCCGTCGAAATTTTGCCTGACGCTCTGACGGTGCTGCTGTCTGACGCCTACGCCAATTCCTTGCCGTTGGCGGCGAATTTTTGACTCACTGCCCCGCGCCGGGCAGCGAAAGTCACAGATAACAGGCGTTTGGCATTTTGGTCACCGGCTTGCAACGAGTGGCACGGGTGATCATGCAATCTCGCGCCGTTCGAAGAATACGCTCTGTTCGGCTGATCGTCACCGGCATCGTTTTCGCGCATCTCGGGGCCGCGACCGTGGCGAAACCGGCGCGACGTCCGGCACCACTGCTCTTTCATGAACAGGGAGGGGCGTTCGTTAGTGCGCGCCAGGGTCTTCGCATCGAACTTACACCCGATCAGGCGCTCATCGCGCCCGCCGGCTGCGTGCCGCTTAAGATCAAGCTGGCCGGAAACGCGCGAGCGGAAATGATTGCTGAAGATCCGCTGCCGGTGTTGCGGGGCAGCTTCTCCGGCAATCTCTCCGAGTTGTGGCGAACCGGCATTCGCGAGTTCCGAAAAATCCGTTATAGAGAAGTGTATCCGGGAATAGACGTCGTCTTTTACGGCAATGGGGACGACATCGAGTACGATTTCATTCTTGCTCCGGGAGCGGACGTCTCGCTGGTCCGCGTCCAGTTTCCGGGAGCGCGACAGCTGTCGATCCGAAAGGAAGGCAGTCTTGCAGTGGAGTTCGGCCGCCAACGCGCGCTTCAGCGCAGACCGTTAGCATGGCAGCTCCGGGGCGGCACCCGGGCCCCTGTGGATGTCCGCTACCGGCTTGCCGGCAACTCGACGGCCGGATTCGTCCTGGGTGATTACGATCGATCGCAACCCGTGGTCATCGATCCGGTACTCGTGTACGGAACCTACGCCGGAGGGGCGAGCCTGGATGAAATTCGCGCGACGGCGCGCGACAAGTCCGGACGTCTCTACCTTGCGGGCGTAACCAGTTCCTGGAACTTCATGGATCCATACCGCAACGCGACCAACAGACTGGGTGCGATGAAGGGCGCCGACGTGTTTGTGCTGGTGATCGATCCGGCGCTGCAAGGTCCGGCCTCGCTTATCTATGCCTTCCTGCTGGGCGGTGAAGACGCGGACGAACCGAACGCGATCGCAGTCGACGACCGCGGACGCATCTACGTTGCCGGGCTTACGGCGTCGAAGACATTTCCCACCACCGCCAATGCGTACCAGCGAACGTTCGGAGGAGCGCAGGACGCCTTTGTTTCCGTCTTGGATCCGACGCTTAGCGGCTCGAGCGCGCTGAAGTACTCCACCTATCTGGGTGGCGCCGACATTGATGAAGCGCGTGTTCTGAGCATTGACGCGAATGGAAATGTCTTCCTCGCGGGGCGTACCATTTCATCAGCCTTCCCCTTGAAGAACGCCGTTCAGGCCACATTCGCCCTCGGTCTCCCGGTTGCCGGCACGGGCAGCAGCAGCAGCGGAAGTGGAGCCGGCAACACTCCCGCACCAGGATCCTACGACGTATTCGTTTGTAAGTTGAACCCCGAATTAGATGGCCCATTGTCTCTCCTCTATTCCACTTTCCTGGGCGGCTCGAATAGCGACGAACCCGCGGCGATGCAGGTGGACCGGGCGGGAATGATCTACGTTTCCGGAAAGACCAGTTCCGTCAATTTCCCGATGATCAACGGGTACCGTTCCGTTCTTGGCGGAGTGTACGACGGCTTCCTTGCCGTAATAAACCCCTTCGCATCTGGAGGGTCTTCACTACTCTTCTCAACCGTTACCGGGGGGAACAAGCACGACGAGATAACACACATGGCGCTCGATCAGGCGGGAGCGGTGTATATCGCGGGAAGAACGACATCGACGAACTTCATCGGGGAGAAAGCCTTTCGCTCCGCCTACGGGGGAGCTGTCGACGTGTTCCTGGCCAAGGTCACCCCCCTCACGCGTGGTGTCGACTCGCTCGAATATTCCACTTACTATGGAGGCACTGCCTCGGACGAAATCAGGGCCATGGCGAGCGACGCCGCGGGGAATGTGTACATCGCCGGAAGTACGTCGTCCTCGAACCTGCCGCTCAAGGACGCATTTCAGCCGGCGCTTTCGGGCGGGCAGGACGCATTTCTGGCCGTCTTCAACCCCGCTGCGAACGGCGCGGCGTCTCTCTTGTACGCATCCTATCTTGGCGGGAGGAACAACGACGACGTCGCGGTCGTGTCAGTCGATTCCGTCGGAAATATCTACGTCGCCGGGTTCACGGGTTCCGCCGATTTTCCTTTACAGAAGGCGGTCCAGTCCGGTTTCGGCGGCGGCAACACCGATGGCTTTTTGGCCAAGTTTGGCGCCGTAGCCCACCGTCAGTCCGGGCTTCTTTTTTCCACGCTTCTCGGCGGCAACGCGAGCGATGAAATCTCGGCGTTGTCGGCCGATGACACCGGTGCGATTACGGTCGCAGGCAAAACCTCCTCCGGAAATTTTCCTTCGTTGGGAAACCCCCTCGTGAACGGGTTCGGAGGCGGATCGGCGGACGTCTTTCTGGCTACCATGAGTCTGTGCGAATTTGACGCCCGGCTGGCGAGCGACTCGTTTCCCGTCATCGGAGGCCGTGGCCGTCTCTCGGTCACGACGACGAACGACTGCCAGTGGTCCGTTACTCCCGATGCTCCGTGGCTTTCGTTGCCCGAGATTTCATCAGGCCGGGGAAACGCCGAAGTCGTCTTCGCCGTTGCGGCGAATGGCCGCGAACCTGGTCGCTCCGGACGCCTTTCCGTCGCCGGCAAGAGCCTGACTGTGAAACAGGAGGGTGTCTCGGCACAGTTTGCCGCCACGCCGAACCCCGTCAAAGTCTGCGACGGTACCGGCCGAGGGAGCACCACGCTTACGTGGCAGACGCAAAACGTAACGGAGGTGGCGCTGCGAGTGGGTTCACCGACGGGGGGGCTCCTCGGAATTTTTGGCCCCGCGGGCTCCTATCAGACGGATAAATGGGTTTCGAGCGGACTGCTCTTTTACTTGATCAACCTGAGCCCTGGAGTGAACCCGGACTCGGTCCTCGCGGTACACCAGGTAGACGTCAACGCGGCAGGCTGCGGAATCGGACTAGGGCCCCAGATCTACCAGAGCGGGATCGTGAACTCGGCGAGTCTTCAGCCGGGTCCAATCGCGCCGGGTTCCCTTTTCGCCGTCTTCGGCGAGAATCTGGGACAGAAAGCCGAGATCGCGACAACCCTGCCCCTTCCCACGGCTCTAGCGGGAACGCGCGTCTTCGCGGGAGGCCAGGCCGTGCCGCTTGCCTACGTCAGCCCAACGCAGATCAACGCTCAGTTGCCTTGGAATCTCCCTATCGGGCAAACCACGCTCGAAGTGGTGGATTGGAAGTCCGAACATTCGATTATCAGATTGTTTCAGACGGTTCCCGCCTCACTTGGCCTATTCACGCGCGGGACCCGCAAGGCGGTCGTACAGAATGCCGACGGCACCGCGAACGACGCGGCGAATCCCGCGCCGGGCGGCTCGATTCTGACGGCCTACCTTACGGGGCAAGGCGAGCTCCTGGTTTCGATACCCGATGGCGGTGCGTCCCCAGTGCAGCCGGGAGCCACGCCCAGGAGGAAAATCACCGCCACGCTCGCGGGCACGGAAGCAAGGGTGCTATACGCCGGGATGGCTCCGGGCCTTGTCGGTATTCTGCAGGTGAACTTTCAGTCGCCGTCGCTCCCGCCAGGGACCTATGAACTGAAGTTCTTCGCGGATGACAACGAGAGCAACGCCGCCTTCCTTACCATAAACTAAGTCTGATCGATCTCCCGCCTGCCAAATCGCCCTTCGCGCCGCAAACACTCGAAAGCGACCGCCGAACAACACCTACGGCTTTCGAAGCAGGCCGCGCTCCGTCATCCATTCGGCGCAGCGTTGCGGCCAGTTGGAAATCGGCAGACGGTTATCGATCACGCCGTAGCCATGCCCGCCCTTCGCGTAGATGTGAATCTCAGCGGGCACGCCTGCCTTCTTCAACGCCAGATAGAAGGCCACGCTGCGCTCGGAAGGAACACGGTCGTCGTCCGCGTGGACCAGAAATGCGGGTGGCGTCTCCTTCGTTACATTGATCTCGCTCGACCCGCCCCCCATATAGCCGAGCACAAGAAAGCCGGGCCTGGAGCTTTGGCGTTCCACGGGAAGGGAGGCCGATGCGTTTCCGGCATCAAAACGAGTGCCTGCCAGCGCCGTGATCGCCCCGCCTGCGGAAAAGCCCATCATGCCGACACGCGCTGAATCGAGATTCCATTCGGAGGCGCGGCTGCGTACGAGACGAACCGCCCGCTGCGCATCCGCCAGCGCCGTATCGATCGTATAGGAAGCTCCCTCCGTTTTCGGAAGGCGATACTTCAGCACAATGCCCGCAACGCCGAGGGTATTCAACCACCGCGCCACGTCGTGGCCCTCCTTGTCGATCGCCAAATGGACGAATCCGCCGCCAGGACAGATAATGACCGATGCGCCGTTCGCCACTGATCTCTCCGGCAGGTAAACGGTGATGGATGGCTCGTGGACCCTGGCGACCGAACGGTCGGTCACGCCTTCCTTACCGCGCTCCGTCCATACTTCGCTTTCCGTGGAGGCGGGCGGATCTGACCAAAGTTTGATCACCATTCCGGCCTTCATCGAATTGTCTTCCGCGGCGAGTGCCGCGCTCACGAAGGCCAGTGAGACGAGCCAGCGCATGGAGGTGCTCCTTCTGCCCGGGGCCTCTAGAGTTCCGTAAGGTGTTCGAGCTTCCCGCTTGCGTCGGCGAAGTGCTCCGTGTGAACGCCCATCGTGTCGAGCATAGCCATGTGAAGGTTCGCCAGCGGCGTGTCCTTCGCGTAACGGACGTGGCGGCCCGTCGAGATCCGGCCCTTGGCCCGGCCCGCCAGCAGAACGGGCAGATCGTCGTGCTGGTGCCGGTTCGGATCGGCTAGGCCGCTACCGTAAACAACCATCGAGTGGTCGAGCAGCGATCCGGCGCCGTCTGCTGTGCTCTTCAACTTGCGCACGAAATAGGCGAACTGCTCGAGGTGATGGCAATTGATCTTCGCGGCCTTCTCCATCATGACGGGATCGTTGCGATGATGCGTTAACGGATGATGCGCCTCCGGTACGCCAATCTCGGGATAGGTGCGCGTGGAACCTTCGCGACCCATCATGAAGGTGAGCACGCGCGTCGAATCGGTTTGCATCGCGACCACCATCAAGTCGAACATCAGGCGCGCATGTTCGGCGTACATCAACGGTACGCCCGCGGGCTTGTCCAATTGGGGTGGGGCATCTTTGGCCTGTTTTTCGGAGTTCTCAATGCGGGTCTCGATCTCGCGCACCGCGTCCAGGTATTCGCTCAGCTTGCGGCGGTCGGAATTCCCAAGCGAGCCGCGCAACCGCCCGGCGTCTTCGCGCACGTAATCGAGAATGCTCTTGCGGTAGAACCGTTGGCCGGCGGTAAGGTCCGCGTCGCCAAAGAGCCGTTCAAAGACGGTGCGGGGATTTACTTCCGGCGGAAGAGGGGCGGTTTCCGAGCGCCAGGCGATGTTGTTCGAGTAGGCGCAACTGTAACCGGAATCGCAGTTGCCCACCTGCCTCCCGTCTTCGCAGCCAAGCTCGATCGAAGAGAACTTCGTTTGCTTGCCGATCTTCGCGGCTGCAATCTGGTCGACCGAAATTCCGCAGCGGATGTCCGCTCCCGCCGTCTTCTTGGGGTGGACACCCGTAAGATAGCTTCCTGCTGCGCGCGCGTGATCGCCTGGTCCGTCGCCGAGTGCGCGACCGTTGTTCTGGCCGAGACCGCTAAGCACCAGCAAATCCTGGCGGAAATCCTCGACGGGCTTCAGGATGCGCCCAAACTCGAAGTTCGAGCCCGTCGATTCTGGAGTCCAGTACCGCATGTCCATCCCGGTCGGTGCATACACGAACACCATGCGGCAGGGCGTCTCCGCGGACAGCCGGCCTGGCGCGCCAAACGCCGGGGACATCGCATCCAGGAACGGAAGCGCAACCGAAGCGCCCAATCCCCGTAAAAACGTTCTGCGTTGTAACTGTTTCATTTTACGTTCCTCTTCGCATCTGAAACGGAAAGCTGTCGACAACTCCCAGAATCAGCCGGAAAAACCGGTATCCATCCCGCGAAACTTCTCTCGAAATTGAGTCTACCGCAGGACGGTCGTAGCGTTCCAGTCCCCGGCCAAGCCCATAAGTCAGCAGTTTCTCCGAGAGGCAGCGCACGAAGGCATCACGGCCGTCCTTTAGCACCGCCTTCAGTTCGGCTGGTGTCTGGAATGACTTTCCGTCGGGCAAAACACCAGCGACATCAAGCGGGAAACTTCCTTCCTGTGTTCGCCAACGGCCAATTGCATCGTAATTCTCAAGCCCGAATCCGAGCGGGTCCATCCGCGAGTGGCAGGAGGCGCACATTGCATTCGACCTGTGCGCTTCGAGTTGCTGCCGCAAGGTACCCGTAGTGCCGGCCGCCTTCTCGTCGAGATTCGGGACGTCGGGCGGGGGTGGCGGAGGCGGCGTATTCAGAATATTCTCGAGAATCCACTTCCCACGAATGACCGGCGAAGTCCGCGTCGGATAGGAAGAGACGGTGAGGACGCTCGCCTGAGTGAGCACACCGCTCCTTTGAGTCCCGTCGAGGGGAACCTTTCTGAACTCCCGGCCTTTGACGCCCTCCATACCGTAGTGCCTGGCAAGGCGCTCATTGACGAACGTGTAGCGGCCGTCGATGAAGTCGAGCACATTACCGTCTTCCTTTATCAGGTTCCCGAAAAACAATTCGGTTTCCCGTTGCATGGCGATGCGAAGCTCGCCGTCGAACTCCGGGAACTTACCCACGTCGGGCTTCAGCGTCTCAAGATTTCGGAATTGAAGCCACTGGCCCGCGAAGTTTTCCGTCAATGCCCGCGATCGGGGATCCGCGAGCATTCGCCGTACCTGAGCCTCAAGGACGCCTGGCGCTCGCAGCCGGTTGAGATCGGCCGCGGCAAGGAGTTCTTCGTCAGGCATGCTGCTCCAAAGGAAGTAAGACAGCCGCGAGGCGAGCTCATGTTCGGAAATGCGATGCGCCCCAGCGGCTGCGGGATCGCGCTCTATCCGAAACAGGAAATGCGGCGATACCAGGATAGCCGTGAGCGCTACGCGAACGCCGCGCTCCAGGGAGTCGCCGCGTTGCTGAGCGAGCGCGACAAAGCCGGCAAGCGCGTCGACCTCCTTATCCGAAACTGGCCGCCGGAAGGCTCTCCGCGCCAGTGGAGCCACGATCCGCCGCGCGCACTCGGGCTGATGTTGTCCGAGCGGATGCCCGCAAACCATGATGCGCCTGTGCGGTTCGCCGGGCGACGAAGGCTTCGGGTCGAAGGGGCCGCGGATCTCGATGTACTCGAGCCACGGCATCACTTTCCCATCGTACGCGCCCACGTCGAGATCGGCTTCGATCTGGTGCGGACCGGCCTTGATAGGAAACCGTCCTTCGAAAGACCGGGGACGCGTCTCCTCAAAGCTTGCCGGTACATCGAGCAGTACCTCGCCATCGACCAGCAACTTGCCTTTCATCTGGAGGCCGACCGGTACCCGGTTGCCCCATGCAGCACGCAGGTTGTAGTCCGCATCCGCTGGAAAATCGTGAAAGATCTCGATGTGCAACCGCTCCATCTGGTTGAGGCGTTCGGCCATGTAGCGCTCTACGGTGGGCTTTTTCTCGAGATCCGCCGGCGTGTTTTCCACCACGATCACTGCGCCTGCAATCTTCTCCGCAACTTTGAGGTATTTTTCCATCAACACGGGTGAAAGCGATAGCACGTCACCGATATTGTCGAAGCCATAGCCCGAGTCGTCGGCGGGAAAATCAGCCGCGGGCTTGAAATGGATCCCGAGCAGGTCGCGAATCGTTGCATTGTACTCGTAGCGATTCAACCGCCGCGCGGTGACACGGCCCGGATTCGGTTCGGCCGTGCGATCCATGCGCGCATATTCGCCTTCGATCCATGCTGTAACGGCAGCGACCTGAGTTGCCGGGGGTTTCTTCGCGCCCTTCGGCGGCATCTGCCCAGCCCGCAACCTTTCGAGCACCTTTTCCCAGTGGTCCCGGTCCTCGAGGTCGCGAAACCGCTCCAGGTTCAAGCCGCCGGATTGCAGCTGTGCGTTATGGCATTTGACACAATGAGCGCCCAGGAACGGTTTCACCGCCGAGTCGAACGATTTCGTGGCGGCCACCGACGAGGAAAGTCCGGCAGCGAGCGCAAGCGCGGCGGATAGGAGGAATGCAGCCATCTAGAATACTTTCTAGATTCTATCTGTTTTTCGACCGCGCGGCAGGACACTCGAAGTTACGCCGGACACGTATCGCTCGCGCCGGCCAATAAAGGGGACGCCGCTTGCACGATGGTCAGGATAGAAATTCGGTCAGGATGGTCCTCGAAAGCCGCGGGATGACGAATGGGTTCAACCGCTCCAGTTGCTCCCGGCAAGAACGCAGACATGCGAGGAACTGGTTCGTTCCTTTGCGCGCCACGGCCGGCGCGGAAGTGAACTCGCCTCCGATGCCAGTACTCTATTCGTCGTAGCAAGGACCGCGCTCACGACATCAGCCTCGGCGCCAGGATGAAAAATCGATTCGCAAGCCGCGAGTTGCTTGAGAACATGCTCTCGCGAGGTATGCCGATCGACGGCTTGGACAGTGCCCTCGGGGATTGCCACTGAGCGGCGTTCCAGCCTGGGGGTCCACGCCCCCAGGACCTCCGCCAGCAGTTCTTCCAGCCTCGTCAGAACCTTCTCCGCGAGGCGGGCTGTTCACTGCGAAGAAGCCGTGTGGCCATCACGAGGATTTCCTCTGTGGACATGACCTGAGTTCGGGGTTCTGCCAGGCCATGGCGTGACATCGTGATGCAAATCCACCTCCGTGCGATTTCAGGAGTGGATACCCGGAAGATCCCCGTGCCACTTTCCCGGGGCGAGCATAAGGGTCATACGGGCCGGATTCCGGATGCCCTGGGTCGCCATCCATAAGTCCATCGCGGCCACTTCCGCGGCTCCCTCGTCTCCGCCGCGGATAAGTCCTCGCACCCGCCGGGCCACCGACGCGTGGAGAAGCATGCCTGTGGCGTCGAAGGCCTGCGCTGCACCGTCGAGATGCATGACCGCCTCATCGGCATGCCGGCGCGATGCCGCGATCCCGGCACGCAGGAGCCAGGCAAGCCCGTCCGTCCACTGCATACCTTCGCGCTCGATGCGCTTGGCCGCCCGCGCGGCGTCGCCTAGATCCCCCATTGCGATGGCGCATCGCGCCGTGGCATGCATCCATTCCGCTCGAATGACTTGTACGCGCAGCATCATGGAACGCTTAACGTCCGGCTCTCGCTCGCGCAACAGTTTCCGGGCCGATGCCGCGTCGCCCTGGTAGAGAAGAACTTCACCTTGTGAGAAAAGATTCCAGTAGTGCTGAAAATGGAAGCCACTATGGGACCAACGAGCAATAGCCAGTTTCAATTCCTGCGTCGCCCGGGCAGGGTCGTCGGCCGCGAGCCAGAGCATATGCGAAATGCGATTGAGCACGCCGGTTTCGGTGTAGAGATCGCCCCGATCGCGCACGTCTTTCAGCACGACTGGATAGCGTGCGGCGACTTCGGTCAGATTTCCCTGAAAACACCACGTGATCAGCGATAGCAAACGCGCCGTCGTGGATTCCCACGTTGTGGGAATGTCCTGGCCCGCGCGTAGCGCCTCCGAGCTGTCGAGGTACTCGCGCGCCGCCTGCCAGCGGCCTTGGGAAAAGCGGACCATCCCGGTCATGAACCCGATGTGGGCCTGTACATACGGATGCCTGACCCGTGCGGCCACCGTGCGCGCGGCCGTAAGCAGTTCTTCGCAGCGCGCGATAGCCGGCCGCCCGGCGGTTCCCGCATGTCCGGCCTCCATGGCGAGAGCGCGGGCGATCCGGTACGGTTCGCCGGCTCTGAGGGCGAGCAGCAGGTGGCGGGACTGAAAATCGGCGGCGTAAATGTTGTCGACTACGGCCAGCCCGGCGCCTACGCTCCAGCACGCGTCGATGCGGACCAAGTCCGCCGGCACCACCTCACTGAAGTCGCGCTCCTTGAATTTGATCCCCCGAAGCCTCACAAGCGCGCGGCGCAACAGCAGCGAGGCGAGCGCGCCCCGCGGCGTTTTCGCCATTCTGAGTCCCACCGACTCGAGGACGCCGCGCATTGCTTTCATGCCTTCGTCGATGTGCCCACTTAACAAGAGTTGCTCTGACGCCCTGCGGCGGAGGTCCAGCGCTTCGGCGGCGGACGCGCCCTTCGCGGCTTCGAGATACGCCCGCGCGGCCTGATCCCCGCGCCCGGCGTTTGCGAGTGCCCCGCCCAATTTGATGTTCAGTGCGCGGGAGTGTTCGATCTCGCCCGGATCCAGATCGAGCGAGAGCCTGTAGAGGCGCGCAGCCCTGTCGAAGGCGAGCGCGTCGGCCGCCTGGCGTGCGGCGGCTACCGCGTAGACTGCGGCCTTCGTTTTGTCGCCGCCACGCTCGTAATGGACAGCAATGGTCTCCGGATCGGTCTCGCGCCCGCTTGATTCATAGCCATGGGCGAGCCGCAAGTGGTGGACCGCGGCTTTCGCCGGTTCCAGGCGAGCGAGGATGGTTTCGCGGATGCGGTCGTGGTAGGTTTCAATTTCGTCGCGGTCGCCCACATCGCGCCCGCGCAGCATGCGCTCGGTCCGGAGCAGGTGGAGAAGGGAGAGATCCTCGCCTCCGAAGTCCGCCGCGCGGCGCGCCATATCTTCAGCGACTGGCTTCCCGGCTACGGCCACAACTTCAAGCAGGGTCCTCGCCCGTTCCGGCAACTCGGACACGCGCTGATGAATCACATCGTCCAGCGTGAGGTGTTGGTCGCCGGTTCGCGCCCTGGGGCTCCGCAGCAATTCGATAAAGAACGGGCTGCCGCCCGCTTCCGCCGCGATTGACGCCGCGCCGCCGGAGAAGCCACCGCCCGTGAGCGCCGCCGCGAGCGAACGCGCTTCCTCTCCCGATAACTCGCCCACTTCGATGCCGCGAACGGACTGGGCGGAAAGCGCAGGTTCCAGCGCCCGCAGCAGGGGGCTGCTCGCCGCTTCCTCGCTGCGGTAGGAAGCAATCAGCAGGAAGGCGGGTGAGCCGGGTTCCCGAAGAATTTCCTCCAGGGGGCCGGCGCTGTCCAGGTCGCCCCATTGAAGGTCGTCGATGAAGAGCACAAGCGGTCTCGATTCCCCAATCTTGCCGAGCAAGTCCTTGAGCGCCGAAAACGCACGGCGCCGAAGCTCCTGCGAGTCGAATATTTCCTGACTCCGGTTACGAGCCTCGATTACCGCTTCGACGCGCCGCAAAACGGGAAAGAGCCTCGCGAGCGATGCTACGTCCCGAGGCATCAGCCGCTCCGCGTCGCGGTGTGGAAGCTTTTGCAAGTATTGGCTGAGCGTATCGACAAGGCTGTCCAGCGCCTTATAAGGCACCGATTCGCGCTCATAGCAGCGCCCCGAGAGAATCACGATGCCAGGTTCGGCATGGCGAAGCTCATCGAGAAAATAGCGAATCAACGCGCTCTTTCCCATGCCGGACCGGCCGAAAACCCGCACGGCAACGGCATGCCCTTCATGCGTCGCGGCGAACGCTCCCCGAAGCGAGGCCAAGTGGCTCGAGCGCCCGACGAAGACCCTGCTTCTCCGGGTTGCCTCAAGGGGAACGAAGCCCGAAACAAACGGCTCGGCGCCCTGCAGTCGCTTCAGTACGTCACGCCCGGATGGGCGTTGGCCAGCGTCGACGTGGAGAAGGTCCATGCACAAGCCGCACAAGTCGGAAGGCAGGCCGGGGTCCCAGTGGGAAGGAGGCGCGAGGTTCTCGTAACGGGCGCGGGTTTGCGCCCCGCGCCCCAACCGGGGAAATGGAAGACGCCCGGCCAGGGCCTCGTAAAGCATTACGCCGGCTCCGAACCAGTCGCTCGGCTTTCCAACGGCTTGCCCGGTCGACTGCTCCGGTGACATGTACGCGGGCGTCCCCGCGACGCCCTCTTCTTGCGCGACGCCTCCCGCGAGTTCCGTTACCAGGCCGAAATCGAGTACGACTGCCCTTCCCTCCGGCGTCACCAGAACATTCGAAGGTTTGATGTCCCGATGAAGGATGCCTGCCGCGTGAATGGCGACCAGTCCTTCGGCCAATTGCTGGAACGCCGCTCGAAGCCTGCCCAGCGCCCCTTCGGTCAGCGGGCTTATGGCGCGGGAATCCCTAACTGTCTCTTGATCCTGCGTGCCTGATAACTGAGTCGTGTCGAGTGTAACCGTGAATGCCGCCTCTGTATCCACTCGCGAGTCGCCGCCGCGAACGTAGTCGAGGAAACTCACGCCATGGATCAACTCCATGGTGAAGAACCATTCCTCGTCCGTGGCCTGGAGTTCGTAAAGAGTGACGAGATTTGGATGGGTGATGTCGGCGAGCGAACGGAACTCCTGTTTGAAACGATAGAGGCGGGACGGATCGGCTTTCCGCAGGGCCTTCAATGCGACGACCGATTTCATCTTCCGGTCATACGCGCGATAGACCACCCCGAACGCGCCGGAGCCAAGGCGTTCTTCGATTTCGAACCTGTCCGTCCCTCGAAATGTATCCGCCGCTTGCATGTAATGCTTTCCGGATGCGATCGCACCCTCTCTAGATATTACCGCGAGCGCCTAAAGAGCAGGTATGCGGGTATCCCGCTCGCCACACACAGGAGACCCATGAGAGACGGCACGGGCTTCGTCACAAGCGTGTTGGCGACGAAGAGCATCGACGTGACAACGAACAGAGCCGGCGTTACCGGATACCCCCACATCTTGTAAGGGCGCGGGAAATCAGGATGCCTGCGCCGCAGGACGATCACGCCGCCGACGGCTAAACCATAGAAGATCCAGGAAGAAAAGATCACGTAGGAGAACAGCTTCTCGTACGATCCACTTATGGCCAGAACCGACGCCCAACCGCCTTGAACCAGAATCGCGAGCGCCGGGGTCTCGTACTTCGGATGCACTTCGGCGATCTTCCTGAAGAACAGGCCGTCTCGCGCCATCGCGAAGTAGACGCGCGGTCCGGCAAGAATGCCGCCGTTGAGCGCGCCGAAGATGGAGACGAGAATGACCAGCGAGACCACCGATGCCCCGGCCTCTCCCATCGTGCGGTTCGCCATCATGGCCGCCACCCGCTCTGCCCCAGCAATCTCAGGAACAGTAAGAACGTGCAGGTAGGCAAGATTGGCGCTCAGATAGATCACGATAATTCCGCCGACGCCAAGCGAAAGAGCGAGCGGCAGATTTCGCTCGGGCCGCTTGATTTCGCCAGCCACCATCCCGCCCATGAACCAGCCTTGGTATGCCCAGAGACAGGCGATGGTGGCAACACCGAAATCGCTCCATGAAAACACAGTTGGGGGGGACCATTCGAGAACGGATACACACGGGCTCACAAGGGCGCTTCCGATCAGCACCGTGACTCCCAGGACTTTCGCCACGGTGAATACGTTTTGAACGGCTGCCCCCAACCGTACTCCGCGGCAATTCACAAGGGTAAGAATAAGAATCACGGCCACGGCTACAATCTTTGCGGCGACCGGCGTGAGCGGGACGAAGTGCCCAACATAGATCGCGAAGGCGACAGCAAGCGTCGCCGTACCTCCAGAGCGAATCACAAGCAGAAATGCCCATCCGAAAAGAAACGCCGTAAGCTTTCCCCAACTTTCTCGGAGGTAGACGTATTGCCCGCCGCTCGCCGGATACATAGCACCGAGTTCGGCGAACGCGAGCGCTCCGAAATAGGTGAGCAAGCCTGCGAAGATCCACACGGTGGCGATCAGGATCGGGTTTGGCAACGTGCTCGCTACACTACTCGGCACCAGGAAGATAGCCGAACCCATTACGGTTCCGCCGACAATCATGGTGGCGTCGAACAGGCCGAGCTTACGTGGAAGATCGCGAGAGGCGGGAGTCACGGATGCCAATCATACTACGTTGGGAGCGGCACAGCGCCGTCGTCTCTCGCGGTTTCCGGGGATATCGAGTCTATTGCGGGGATCCATCAGTTTTCTCCTCCCTCCGAAGCGCCTCAATGGCGAGGACTCATGGACCAGGGGGCAGATCCGAGAACTTTCATAGTCGTTCAAGGAAGTAGATTTACAGCCCGAGAGTCCCGCTCCGTAGGCGCGCAAACGAGATGCACCATGAGCCTGGGGTTCATGATCGGAAGTGGTATGTGGGCGCCGCTGTTACCAACATGAAGATGGCACTGGCGCCGTCGTAAGACATAGAGACTGCGCTCCAGTTTGCTCCACCCGGACGATGTGGGTATTCAGCAAACCCATGAATTCCGGCCGCCAACGATCAATTGAAGAAACCCGTATTTGGGGGCCGAGTCGTCGCGGCTCTGGAAGGATCCCTTGGGAGGCAACGGGTTGTTACGAACGATCACGCAGTGATCCGCCCCTCGGAGTTGGTCCTAGACCTTGGGTGGAAGCTCCGATCCGCGATTCCGAAGTAAGCCGCATCTTCACAGACGCCGCTGGCTTTGCCGGCCGCCACATCGCCCGCCGTCGAGTTCACACGGCGCTAATATCGAACATCACGCAGCGGCTTCCCCGCTCAATCCGCCGCGTTCGCCTGCTCCACCTTCTTCGGATACACCGTCTCCCATCCGTCCTGTCCTTCTCTCACCCGGATCGTATCGTTGATCGGTGGATTTTCCCATCTCTGCCGCCGGCCGCTCGGCCAGCGGATCTCAAGCGCATCCACCTTCTCGACCTTCGCCAGCCCGAAATGCTGTTCGAACGGCAGACACCCGAAATTGGTGCCGCCGCTGACTTCGCGGTATTGCTTCATGCCGCCCGCTTCCACGCACACGCGCGCGCCAATGGCGTCGCGATTGCTAGTGGTCCCCGTCAACCGCACGTTGAGATAGTTTCCCGGCAGTTTCGTCGGGTAATAGACGCCGGACGTCAGTAGCTCGCCTGGGTACGCTCCGCCGGTCGCGACAAGCACCGATAGCCGCCCATCTCCAAACAGATCCGCCAGATTGCCGCCGTGTCCCTTGCCTGTAAAGGGCAAGCCCGAACTAAACGTGATGTTGTTGAACTTGCCTCCGGTATTCTCAAGTAGCACCAGAGGCTCCACGCGGTCCATTCGAGGACTCCCGTTGCCAAGCACCAGATCGATGACGCCATCGTTGTTGAAGTCGCCCGCGTTGCCGCTCATCGTGCCCCAGCACCCGTCAATGCCCATCTTCTCGCTCACCAGCGTGAACGTGCCGTTGCGGTTATTGTGATACAAGCGGAGCGGATGGCCATCTTCCGGACCCTTTCCGGTACGCATCGTGTGCACCACGTCTTCGTGATCGGACCACGTGAACTGGACCAGATCGAGCCACCCGTCGTTGTCATAGTCGACCCAGAACGCCGTGCTCCCGATGCAATGATCGTCAAAGCCCGCCGTCGCGCTCACGTCGGTGAACGTGCCGTCGCCGTTGTTGTGATAGAGCTGGGAGCGGCCCATCGCGTTGCTGAGGAAAAGGTCCGGACGCCCGTCGTTGTCGTAGTCGCCCCAACAGTGGCCGATCGTCGGCCAGATTGTCCGCAGCCCCGCCTTCTCTGCGACTTCCGTGAACGTGCCGTCGCCATTGTTGTGGAACAGGCGGTTGGGTGTTTTCCGGTCGAACAGCGCGCCCAGATTGTTGGCGATGAAGAGGTCGAGGTAGCCGTCGCCATCGTAGTCCGCCCAACTCGCGGTAAACGCCGGACCCCAGGCGTTGACCCCCGCCTTGGCGGTCACGTCCGTAAACGTGCCGTCGCCGTTGTTGTGGTAAAGCTCGCCCTGGCCGACGAAGAAACCGAGCCGCGTGACAAACAGGTCGGGCAATCCGTCGTTGTCGTAATCGCCGACCGCGATCGCAAAACCGTTCACGCAGTCGTCAAGGCCCGATCCCACAGAGACGTCCTTGAACGTGCCATCGCCGTTGTTCCGATACAGGCTGCAACCGGCGTGCGCCGCCGCGATCACCACATCCTGGTACCCGTCGTTGTTGTAGTCGAACACGGCGAGACCACGACCCGCGCTGGTCTTGTCAAGACCGCACTTCGCCGCGATGTCGGTGAATGTGACCGATGGCGCGGAGTAGCCAACCTTCATCTCCATGCGGTTCGAAACCGGCACGGATTCCGGATACCGTCCCCCCACCTTCTGTACGCACTGCCACAGCCAGGCGCGAGTGCGTTCGTTCGTGGGATTCAGCGTGAGCGAATCCGACGCGGCGTCAACCGCTTCCTTGAACTTGCCCGCGCGGTAAAAGGCAACCGCGGCTTCATGCAGCGACTCGGCGCGCACCGCTGGATTTTTCGACGCCTCCATCAACTCGCGCGCGGCATCCACGTATCGCCCGCATTTGATGAGGATGCGGCCGAGCTCCATTCGCGTTTTTGAGTCCTCCGGGTGAGTCTTAAGCCGAGCCTCGTGCCTGTCGATAATTTCTCTGTACTGCACGCTCACGTAGATGTGAACTTCGGAGAACATCTCGACCACATTCGCGACGAATTCGGGGAAACGTTTTGCGCCTACCACCTGAAACGTGGCGAGGCCGCGCAGCCCTGATTGCGCCATCAGCGTCCCGAAGGATAGTGGAATCTGCAACGGCAAGGTTAGAGAACGCGGATCTTTGGCATCCACGAAATTGAAGCAGTATTTGATGGCCTCGAGCAGTTCCCTTGATGCCCCGGCAATGCCATCCTCCTTGAGATTCATCAAGCGGCCGATTCGAACTGCCCGATTGGTGAGCTCGGAAACGGCGGAATCTACATCCTTGGGACCTTCGAGTGGCGGCTTGACCACCGGCGGCGCGGGCGGCACGCCGGCCATCGCGTCAATGGTCTTCTGCGCCGTCTGCATCGCTGCGTTAGCCATCAGCAGCCCGGTCTCGGCGAGTCCGGCCGTAGCGCGGAATAGGGAATCGAAAAAATTAGCCATGGTTTAATAAAGGGCGGTTCGAGTTTACGTGTTTATAACAACGGCTTCGGCAGAATATAATACACGGATTGGATCGCGCAGCCGAAGCTCGCGGTCTCGTTCTTCACAATCGGCTCGCCCGCGAGGAACTGCGCCATCGCAGGTTCAAGGTAAGACTGGAAATCCGTGTCGTCGCCGAGCTTGAAATTATCGATGGCGCCTCGATAAAGCAGTCTTCGATCGCTCGCATCGATCAAGAAAACCCGTGGGGTCTGTTGCACATACCACAGCCGGGCCACCACACCTTTAGAATCATGGAGGATCGGGAAGCGCAGACCGCGCTCCCTGATGGCTGCTGCGACCTGCTCAGCCGATTCGTCGTGACGCGAGGCGATACCGAAGAAAGCAAAGTCGGGATGACGCGCTGCGAACTCGTTCATGTAGCTGTCGTAGCGCTGACAGTGCGAACAAAAGCCGGACCAGAAGCACGCCACCGCACCTTTCTTCCCCTCAAGGAAATCCCCCAGCGTCCGCATGTCCCCGCCGACCTGGCGCAATGAGAAATCGGCCACCGGTAAACCGATCTCCTGTTTTTCCCGTATCATTGTAGTCTCAGCCATCGTTTTACGATCTTATCGCATCCGATATTCTTTAAGGGGTAATGCAAACCTATTAGAGCCTCACAATGATCCGTGCTGAAGCGATTCCTGCCAAAGTCGCGATTTCCTTTCTCGCCGTCGCCGCACTGTGTCATGCCAAACGGTTTCACGCGGAAGGAGTGGTGCTACGAGTCGATCCGGCGGAGCGGACCGTCGTCATTTCCCACCGAGCCATTCCCGGCTACATGGACGCTATGGCGATGCCGTTCCGCGCAGCCAACGCGCGCGAGCTCGCCAATCTCAGACCCGGCGAAACTGTAACGTTCGATCTGGTGGTAAGCGGGAAGTTGTCCCGCGTCGAGCGAATCAAGGCCGCAAAGCGGGACACAATCGAAGACGACGGCGAGAAAATCAGCATTACCTTGCCGGCCGAAAAACTTCCCCTCGGCGCGCAGGTTCCGGACTTCCAACTAATGGACCAAGCCGGCGAAACCGTGAGCCTCAGCGCCTTTAAGGGAAAAGTGGTCGCCGTTAATTTCATCTACACGCGCTGCCCGTTGCCGGAGGTCTGCCCAAGGCTTTCCGCCCACTTCGCTCAGGTACAACGCCGCTTCGGGGACCTGATGGGAAAGGACGTGGTGCTGCTCTCAGTCACGCTCGACCCACAGTACGACACTACCGCAACGCTCGCCGCCTACGCTAAGATCTGGAGAGCGGAACATTCGGGATGGAAATTCCTGTCAGGTTCCGAAGAGGAGATCGGCCGCGTTGCCAGAGCGTTCGGCATGGTTTACTGGCCCGAGGAAGGGTTGGTCGCGCACACATCAGAAACGGGCGTGATCGGACGCCGTGGACAGCTTTCCGCGCTGGTTTCGGGATCGCGTTTTACGGCGGCTCAAATCGGCGATTTGATCGCCGCCGAATTGGAGGACATTAGATGATTCGCACAACATTTTTTCTTGGAGCGGCCTTGTCGCTGGCCGCGAGCGGCTTCGGGCAGCAGTCGAAACCGAAGGACCTCTGCGCCCCGCCGCCCGGCGGAGCCGCCCCCACCCTGCCTGCAAAGCTAATGACTGGCCAGGGGAATCTGCATTTCCCCATCACGACATCGAACCCGAGAGCCCAGGAGTTTTTCGATCAGGGTGTCAACCAGATGCACTCGTTCTGGGCAACTGAAGCGGAGCGGTCGTTCCTGCAAGCCGCCGCTCTCGATCCGTCGGCTCCCATGCCACATTGGGGAATCGCGATGGTTGCCGCCGGCGATTACCGGCCGCGCTTCCAGCTCGACCGCGATACGCCAAGAAAGAAGAAGACGGCCCCAGTGCGTTTAGAACCTGTCGGCGGGCCAAAGCGCGCCATCGAGGCGGCAACGAAGGCCGTGTCGCTCCAGGAGGCCGCGGGCAGGGCGACTGAACTGGAAAAGATGTATATCGCCGCGATCGCGGCGCGGCGCAGCGGGACGGGTGAAGATGCGGACCAAGGCTATATCAAGGGCCTCAGGGAGATCGCCGGCGCGTACCCTAATGAAGTGGAAGCGAAGAGCTATCTCGCGCTCCACCTGATGCGCGGCTTCACGACGCCTGACAAGCAGCCGCGGCCCGGTTCCATGGAGGCCGCTGAGATCCTCAGGGACTTGGCAGCAAAATTTCCCAACCACGCCGGCGTACATCACTACATCATTCACGGATTTGAAGGCTCCACGTTCGCAAAGGATGCGTGGACGGCCTGCCGGCGGTATCCGGAACTCGTGGAAAACATCCCTCACGCCTTGCACATGCCGGGGCACATCTGGGCGCAGACGGGAAAGTGGGACGAGGCGGTGAAGTCTTTCGCCGACGCATCGAACAATGAACTCGGGTACATCAAAGCGGACAAGCTCTACTCGACGGGTCATCACGGCCACAATGTGCACTTCCTCGCGATGAGCTACAGCTTCCGCGGCGAATACGAGAAAGCCGTTCAAGCGGCGTCGGGGCTGCTTGAGTTCAAGGAAAATCCACGCGACGCAGCTGCGATCGACAACGTTTACAGCACGTATCGTCAAGGATGGTTCGCCTTGATGCGCACGCTGGTACAGAACGAAAAGTGGGACGAAATCCTCGGCGGCAGCAGGCTTCCCGTGTACGACAAACCGCGCGAGCTGTCATGGAGGCATTGGGCGCGCGCACTAGCCTTCAACGCGAAGGGTGACCGGGCAGCCGCGGAAAGAGAAGCGAAGGAAATGGACGCTGCCCTTCGGGAGTATAAGAAGAAAACCAAAGGGGATGTTGCGCCCCCGCTCGTGGTGGCCCGGCTGGAACTCGCAGGCCAGATGGCGTTGGCGCGGGAAAAGACTGAGAAGGGCCTCCGCATCCTCCAGACCGCCGCGGACAAAGAACTCGCGCTACGCTACACCGAACCTACTGCGTACCCCCGCCCCGTGCTTGAGGTGCTGGGCGCGGCGGCGCTCGTGGCAGGGAAACCCGAAGCAGCCGAAGCGGCTTTCCGCGGCGCACTGAATCAGTATCCGGAGAGCGGCCGCGCGCGCCGCGGTTTAGCGGAAGCGCTCAGGCGCGGCGGGAAGCCGGTCAACGCGGGTTCTTGAACCCGATCACGATTGTCGGCGGCGGCTTGGCGGGTTCCGCAGCCGCCCTCTCGGCGCGTGCCGAGGGCGCAGCAGTGCTTCTGTTCGAAAAATCGGCGTTCCCAAGGCACAAAGTCTGCGGTGAGTTTGTTTCGCCTGGGGCGCGCGCCGTACTCGAAGACCTGGGTGTCTGGGACGCCTTCGAAGAAGCCGGCCCCGCACCCATTTCCCGCGTCGCATTGGTTTTCGGGATGCGGCGTAAGGAGTGGCGCTTGAGCGAGCCTGGCTACGGGATCAGCCGTCACCGCTTTGACGATCTCCTTCTCAACAAGGCTCGCGAGCGTGGCGCCGAAGTGATTCACGGACACGGCGAACCCTCGGGCACCTCGATCATCGCACACGGAAGGCGCGAATCCGCACGCGGAGAAAGGCTCTTCGGATTCAAAGCACACTTCGAGGGTCCGGCGGACGACGCCGTCACGCTCCATTTCTTTCGGAACTGCTACGTTGGAGTAAGTTCCGTGGAGGGTGGCAGAACGAACGTCTGCGGTCTTGCCCCTGAGAGGGTACTGCGCGCGCATGGCTTCGAAGTTGAGCCGATATTGGGCGGAAACGAGTGGCTCTCGGCGCGAATTCAGCCACTTACGCGCGTAATGGATTGGATGATTACCGGACCGCTTGTTTTTGGTTGCCATTTCGACGGGAAAGTCACCGCTGGCCGGTACCTGACCGGCGACGCTCTCGGTTTCGTCGATCCGTTCACGGGCGCGGGGATGTTAGGTGCGCTTATCACCGGCCTCAGAGCTGGCCGTGCCGCTGCTACGGGAATTTCGCCCCGGGAATACCTCCGCGAATGCGAAGCAGCGCTGGGTGGGGCCTATCGTGTAGCGGCAGTTTTTCGCGCGGCCCTTCGGTCAGGGGTTGCCGATTGGATTGGTCCGCTGATACCGGGAAAGCTGTTACTTAGCCTGACAAGGCCGAAATATTGAAACAAAAAAACCGGCGGGGGCTCGGAGGTTGCCCCCACCGGCTCGTCCGCTAGTGCCCAGAGTTAAGAGGGACAATGGCCCCGCTTAAGAGCGTCGCGGCACTTCTTATATACCACTAGACGTAGTGTACTACAGAATCGTTACGAGTGCTACTCAAAAGATCGTGCGTCCAACGCGCACCCAACGCCTAGCCAAAGTAGCTTATGTCAGGCATGACCTGCGTTCGCTCGAGAGGCCCGCGCCCCCGGTGTCCTCGCCTTTCCGTTGCCGACTGCCGGTTACCCGCCGGAAGAATCGCGAGTGCCGTGACGCAAACTTGAGAATCAAGCCGCTCATCACTGCTCTCAGCCCGGAAGGGCAGCAGCAGCCGGCCTACCACGATTCATGCAAGTTACCGCGCATTCATAGCCATTTCCCGCGCGCGATGCCACCGCATCCGGCCCTGATGCTCCTGGTAAAGTGTGGCAAATCCCGCCCAATAGTACCCCCCCACGAACAGCAACAGGAACGGTAGCGACAGGTAGTTCGCCGAATCGATCGCGAACGCCACCATCCCCAGGAAATAGGTGCCGAACGCGACCTCGATATACGGAAGCCAACCGCTCCTCGCCCGGTACTTCTTGTTCTCAAGCTTCATCGGCCGGGCGCCGTCAATCGCATATTTCGGCGTGCGCACGAAGCTCGTCTCCACGCCGAATATCGCTTCGAAGAACGCCCGGGTATTAATCACAGTCAGCCCGACTCCCACAGCCATTAGCATGGGCAGCATGAGCACCGACCGTTTCCAATTCCCTGGGTGCAGTTCTCGCTGCGCAATCACGTAGAACGCGGAAATCGACCAGAAGGACGCAATGATTAACGGCAGGTCGAGCACCACGAGTTGCAGCCAGCCCATGTAGAACCGCACAATCATCACGGGCAGCATCAGCGCGGAAACCACAACCATGAGCGGGTAGGCAACGTTCGGCGTAAGATGGAGAAACGCTTCGAGCTTTACCCGCCATGGCAGTTCGGCGCGAAAGATGGAGGGCAAAAGCTTTTTCGCGCATTGGGTCAGGCCCTTAGCCCATCGCTGCTGCTGCACCTGGAAACCATGCATTTCCACCGGCAGCTCCGACGGACACTCGAGGCCCGGCAAGTATACGAAACGCCATCCCTTCAACTGTGCCCGGTAGCTAAGGTCGGAATCTTCGGTGAGAGTGTCGTGCTGCCACCCACCCGCGTCATCGATCATCGCGCGGCGCAGAATTCCAGCGGTCCCGTTGAAATTGAAAAACAGCCCGGACCGGGAACGCGCTCCGTGCTCGAGAATGAAGTGCCCATCGAGAAGAATCGCCTCTACCTCGGTCAGGAAATTATAGTCCTTGTTGAGATAGCTCCACCGCGTCTGCACGACGCCCACTTTCGGATCCGCAAAGAAGTGCACAGTGCGGGTCAGAAAGTCGCTCGGCGGCACAAAATCGGCGTCGAAAATCGCCACGACCTCGCCGGTCGCATGCTTCAGACCTGCCTGCAGAGCGCCGGCTTTGTAACCAATGCGATCCGTACGATGGTGGTATTCGACAGGAAAGCCCAGGGCGTGGTATTGCGAGACAAGGGCTTCGGCAAAGGGATGGGTGTCGTCGGTGGAATCGTCGAGGACCTGAATCTGAAGGAGATGCTTCGGATACTCGATCTTCGTGACTTCGTCAATCAGGCGCTCCACGACGTAGCGTTCGTTGAAAATCGGGAGCTGAATAGTGACGCGCGGGAGTGTCTCGAATCGCACGGGCGGCTGGTTGATCGCCTTGTGCCTGTACTTGAAGTAGGTACGGATGATGTCATACCGGTGCAGCCCATAGAGCGACAACACGGCAAGAACGGAAAAATACGGCACGAGCATAGCCCAGTCGAACGCGCTCAGATGATGGATTCCGGTAAACGTGTTGTCGGAGAGATCGCGCATGACGCGTCCGACGAGGGTCGGCGCCGCGAGCAACCCGACTGGAAATGCAGTTGATACCATAAGACTTAACTCGACACTGGATCCACCGAATGAAGTTCCTGTTCCTGGCGTGCGCACTTGAAGCGCATTACGCTTTGCTCCGCTCGTTTGCCAGCCTTCAGAGCCGGCTGGTCGAGACGATCATTCTGTTATTCTCCGCTGGATTATTTTACCTCATTTCGTGCTGGCTTCTATGGGACAGTGCGCCTGGCAAGTCGGTCCCGCCGAATTCTGATGGAGGCCGCCTCCGGCTGCGATGGATCATCCTTGCCTCTCTCGCCTTTCGCATCACGGTCTGGCCCCTGTACCCCGCACTCTCGGACGATCCGTTCCGATACCGTTGGGAAGGTAAGCTGCAAAGCGCTGGGGGTAACCCCTATGAAGCGCGTCCGCGCGACCCGGAGTGGGCCGGCCTGCGCGATTCGGCGTTTCCCCAAGTGGTCGGGAAGGATTTTAAGGCCGTCTACGGTCCCCTCCTGGAACTCCTCGAGCGCGCAACGTACATTGTGGTCTCGCGTTTCGAAGCCGACCCGCGCAGTCAGGTGTTCTGGTTCAAAGTGCCGTCGGCGTTTTTTGATCTGGGTATCCTTGCGGCATTGTCCATGCTTCTCAAGGCGCAGGGCCTGAGAGCCGAACTGTTGTTGGTGTACGCCTGGTCGCCGCTGCCAATAATCGAGTTCTGGGCTACGGGGCATAACGATTCCGTCGAGATCCTGTTCGTGCTGCTCGCGCTTCTCGCGGCTACCCGAAACCGATGGACCTGGGCATTTGCCGCGCTGTCCTTGGCAACCGCGGCGAAGTTGTGGCCGGCGCTCCTGTTCCCTCTGTTCATCGGGTGGAATGGCAAGCGGCCCGTGCGTTGGTATCAGTGGTGGGTCGCCCTCCCGATATTCTCTCTTTTCGCACTGCCGTACTGGACGAACATTTGGGAAAACGCCCGCTTTGCGACCGGTTTCGTCAGCGGGTGGCGCAACAACGATAGTCTGTATGGCGCCTTGCTTTGGGCGGCAAAGGGCGACGCCTACCTCGCAAAAAAGGCGGCTTTCGCTGTAATGGCCGCAGCCGTCGCCGCAGTCACGCTCCTGCGCTGGCCGCTTGAGAAGGGCACGCTGGCGGTGATCACCACAATCCTGCTCTTTTCGTCCAACTGTCACCCTTGGTATCTGACGTGGCTGCTGCCGATGCTGGCCTTCTATCCACTTCCCGGGTTCCTGCTCTGGACTGCGGTCGTGCCCCTGGCGTACGAATCCGTGATTCGATGGACCGCCCTCGGAGAGTGGGAGGGTCCGAGCGAGTTACGCTGGTATGCTTACGTTCCTGTATTCGGTTTGTTGCTTTGGCACGCGGTAACGGCAGGAGCTCGGATCCGTCATCGATCCGCCGCCGGCGGGTGACGCGGAAAGAAGCCGTTCCCCCTTCGCAAGCCCCTCCGATCCGATTCTTTGATTGTTTGCGCGAAGCGATTCGCAGCTGCCTTGCAGGGCATTACGATGCTGTTGAGTTAATCGTATAGCGCACAGTTCTTCGAGCACCTCAGCGGGGCCGCCGTGCAGGCGGAACGCCGTAGGGCGGCTTGACGGCCTCATTACCCTTGTGGACAGGCAGGTGCGATGCTCTCCACCGTGTCAGGCCGTAGCCCTGCCAGCCCGCCCGCGGGTGTTGGCGCGATACAATGACGTACCAACATGCGCAGACGAAACTTTCTAACCACTTCACTGGCCCCCGCCCTGGCGCAGGGCCAATCCCAGGGACCTGTTTTCGACCGTGAGTACGAAGCCGGTGGCGGAGGTAGTCTTGATTACCAGACCAAGGTGACGATAGAAGGCAGACGGTCAGGGAAACCACATCAAGGCAAAGTCCTGGCCGCCATTCAACCTCATTGTGACGACATCCCAATCTACGCGGGCGGGACGGTCTTGAAGCTAATCGATGAAGGCTACACCGGCTACCTGATCACTGTCTCGAATGACTCGATGGCGGGAACGGGAAGCTCCATCGGCGATATCGTGCTCAAGAATGAGCGGGACACCGTGGAAGTAGCGCGGCGGCTCGGCCTCAAGGAGGCGCTCTTCCTGAACTACCCCAATCACAACATTGACGCCTGGCCGCTGGTGGAAATCCGCTCGCGTCTGGTCTTTCTGTTCCGCCTCCTAAAGGTGGATACGATAATCGGCTACGACCCTTCGGCGCTCTATGAGCGGAACCCTGACCACTACGTTGTCGCGCGCGCGGTGGAATCGTCCTATACACCCGCGGGATCCTCGTGGGACTACCCCGAGCATTTCCGCGCGGGCCTTAAGACCCAGATCATAAGGGAGAAGTATTACTTTTCGCGTGGTCCGCAACTGGCGAACAGGGCGGTCGATATCAGCAACTACATCGATGGCAAAGTTGACGTCAACCTGGCGAACGTCACCCAAGGGCCCGCGGGAAATTCCGGCGCGGCACTTCGCCGGAAGCTCGCACAGCAGGGAAAGCGTTTGCCCCTGCTTGGCTCAGACGACGCTACCGCGAACCGGCAATACACAAAACACTTCGCACTCGCGCGTGACCGGACACGCGGGAAAGCGCACGGACTACAGTACGCCGAGTTGTTCCATTACATCGGGCCGGACGAAGATCCTCTTGACGCTTACGTTCGCGACAACGCTGTGTCGCTGTAAACGGCCGTTCGACGGTCTTCGCAGTCTCGCACTCCGCAATCGGGCGACGGTATCCGGATGGGGCTTTGGCACTGACGGCAGAAGATCTTACGGTTTTAGTTTCGCGCTACCTCACTTGCGTAATTCCGCAAGTCGAATGCCGAACGAAAACGTCCGGCGCTCCTGACCAGATTAAACCCGCGCGCGGCTTTTTCAGACCAAAATACGCCCGAGTTAACCGCTAGTTGCTTTCCGAGACTTGGGGGATCCCGCCCCGGACGGCCAGCAAGGCGCCGTCATGGCCAAGGCTCGACCCTGTGTGACACAATCAAAAGAACGCTATGCAACTATTTACCCTGTTTGCTGTCTCATCGGTGTTGGCTCTTGCGGCCGACAAGCCAGAAAAAGGATTCAAGCCGCTGTTCAATGGCAAGG